>CBDIBP010000034.1:0-31758 GCA_965276955.1 Flavipsychrobacter sp. | reverse complement strand
TACAGTGACGCAAAAACTAACGCTTCACTTTTTCTACAACAGGCAGCAAACCATACCTTATGTATCCAATTCGTACCCTATTACCACAACACAGGCTGGTGTGACATTAAGGTTCATATTCGCCAATTAAGAATGCAATAACAAACCGCTAAGAACACAGTATTAATAAATACGTAACTTTGTTAGAATTGTACTATGAAAATATTGTTAGCCGACGACGATGCCGAAGACCGGTTCATAATTGCTGATGCTTTTAACGAGATAGGCATTCATGACGTTGTGCAATTTGTAGAAGACGGTGAAAAGGTATTAGAATACCTGAATACGCCACCCAGGTCATTGCCATCACTTATAGTACTGGACCTGAATATGCCGCGCCTGAATGGCACAGAGACCTTACGATTGCTGAAAGCTTCTGAAAATTTTAAAGGGATACCAGTTATTATTTTTTCAACTTCCATTAACGAAATTGAGAAGGAACGCTGTTTGAAACTGGGCGCACTTGAGTATATGGTGAAGCCGTCGCGCTATGCAGATAGCATAGCCGCTGCACGTTATTTTTATGAATTTACGGATGTTGTTGCCTGAACGTCAGCAGTGAGCTAATGTAATAATAGCAAGCAATAAAGGTAGCTTCTGTAAATGAATCAGAAATGTGTTTAGGCTCTATTCTTCATTGTAAAGCAGAATGTGGTCCCTTTTCCATCCTCGCTTTCCACCCATATTTGTCCGCCATTGATAGTCACATATTCTTTGCACAGTTTCAAACCTATATTAGTGCCTTTTTCATTGGCAGTACCTAATGTGCTGACAGATGCAGAACCAAAAAGTGTTTGTTGCCTTTCTTCACTTATGCCTACACCATTATCTTTTATTTTGAATATCGTATACCCTTCGGTACTATAACGATCGGCGTGTATCTCTATAATACCATCCTGGTGGGTAAACTTTATAGCATTGGAAAGCAGATTGCGTATCACAAAATCGAATTGCAGTCGGTCGGCAAATATTCGTGTGTCTGCAGGAGTATTATCTGTGATCGTAATGCCTTTATGTACAGCCTGTTCTTTCAGCAAGTGCAGGCTATCTTTAATGACCGCTTTGGGCGGGAACTCTGTTTGAAAAATGCTTACTCCTTTTAGTTGTGCCTGACCCCAGTTAAGTAGTTTATCAAGCGTTTCCAGCATGGCATGCGATTGTCCTCTAAGGTCTGCGATCACTTCTTTTTTCTCGTCTTCAGTAAAGCCATCGGTTTCCCATATGGATAGCAAGCCTACTATACTGCCTACCGGAGAACGCAGATCATGACCTATTACAGAGAACAAAGTGTCTTTTATGGTATTCAAGTCTTTCAGCTCATTTTTCTGGATGTTCAATTGCCGGTTCAACCTTATTGTTCGACGGTAATACACAACAATGATGAGGCAAGCTATCGTCATCAAAATAGCGAAGATGAGTATCTGCATTTTCCTCACCTCGTTATTTTGGTTCATCAGTTCCAGCTTCTCTACTTTTATATTGGACTTCTCCAACTCGTAGCCAGCATGTAGTTTATCTATCTGATGGGCCTTTTCAAAATTGAACAACTCTGAAGCAAGATGATTTTCCTTATCAAGTGCAAAAAAGGCATGCCTAAAATCGTTATGATCTACATATATCTGGATAAACGCTTTGTAGATCTCTATTTGCAAGGGTTTTTGAGCCATAGTGGTCGCAATTCCCAATGCATCACGCAGGTATTGAAGTCCCATAGCTGTATCGGTGTTGCTTGCTATACCACCTAAGTTCACCAGGCTTAACACCTCCTCTTCACGCATGTGATACCTGCGGGCCAGTACCAGCTCTTCATTTACATATACCCATGCTTTTTTATGATCGCCCAGCCTGTCATAAGCCACCACAAGATTGCCCAGGGCATTGATACGTATACGGGCAAACTCTGCAGAAGTGTCTGTAGTACTGAGCACCTGATCAAAATACGCGATCGAGCGTTGCAGCTGACCATTTTTACCGTAAATGATGCCAATATTGTTCAAAATACTGGGCCTCAATTCAGGACGGTACCTGGCAAGATCAAGCGCTTTTTCAAAATACTCAAGGGCTTTATTCCTATCAATGGTCTCGGTAATAACATTGCCCAGGTTGATGTAAGAATTAATGAGCGCTGTAGTGTCATGTATCTTCTCGTTTATACGTTCGGCTATCATCAGGTAGCGGGTAGCAGTATCATAATTGCCTTTCTTGCCTTCGTTGACCCCCAATTGGTTGTAAGACTTGGCGACACCCTGCTCATTATGAATATTTTTGAATAATTCTATTGCTTTCAGCGCCTCTTGTCTTGCATCATCTACGTTAGCAGCATGGCCATATATCTGTGCCAGTAGCAGTCTGATCCTTGCCTCACCATAAACGTATTTTGACTGCTGTGCCAGTTCGAGACCAGCCCTGGCGAATATTGTGGCCGTATCCGGGTTAATATCGCGATAGTACATTGCCATACTATCCAGCAGCATCACCTTTTGGGTATCGATCTTGGAAATACGGAGCCTCTTATCTATTTGTGCAATGTTGTTCTGCCCAAAACATTGTGGACCAGGCAACATACACATAATAAGACAAGACAGGAAAAGCAGTAGCCGCATGTAACAAACTTATTAATAAAGTTCTCAAAAAACATATAATAACTAAATTATATGCCCTAAAGAATATGCTACGCGGTCACTTTTTTAGTAACGTTCCTATAGACGTAAGAGGTGAATATATGACGGCGGGCGAACCGGGCTTGCGCGTCGGAATTGACCATTTTTACATAGATGGTCTTAGGCACACCAAAATATTCGTAGCAACTGCCATCCAGGAACTTTACATTGAGGATCTGGCCCTTATATTCAAAGTCTGAGATAAAAGAATTGGTAATGGTGTCTGTATACTCAGCCATATTGATCTCGCGTGTCTCTGGGGCTATGCTCACCAGGAAATGATAGGCATCAATGATGTGCCGGCTTTTTTCTTCTGCTTCATGCTTGCGCTCTTCTTCTATGAACTTATCGGGATGCCATGTCTTTATAAGGGTCTTATACACCGACTTCAACTCATCAAGGGTTGCTTTATCTGAAACGCCAAGCAATCTGCGCTTATCAACAATATGCTTCATAAAATTACATAACACAGGGCACAAATATCCCTGAAAATTTTTGCAAATGTAAGCTATTCACGTGAGTGTTGTGTTTATGATCGTTAAGTATATGGTACTAAATTTTATTCTGGTCTGCCGCCACGTGATGGCCTTGCACTGCTGTGCGACCTGCCATATGACCTGCTGCTTTTAGGAAAACGATACATGATGCCTGCGTGGATGCCTATGTTGCTGAAGGGCATGGAGTAAGTAGCATTGGTATTGCCACCAGTAGTAAATTTTTTAGAATATGGAAAGGCGGTGGTTTGACCGGTTAGCGAATAACTCTGGCCATCAACACTAATGCCGGTCAGGTCTTGCTCCTTAAGGTTCAAGGACATGGAAAGCATGTTCAGTTCTCCCCACAAACTAACATTGTCATTCAGGTTAAATTCTAAGCCAATAGCTCCGGTAAGCCCTACTGAAAAATTGGTGGTCAAATCATAAGTATTGACCTGGGTCTCTATAGCACCATTACCTGGTAAATTCGTGAAACTTACTTCTTGGGCGATGTGAGTATATAAAGGCAGTACAATGCCGCCGCGTGCATACACATTCCACACCGTTCCGCCGCTCTGCACTACTAATTGTGGGGCAACCAAGAAGAAGCTTTTTGCATATTGTTTATTTATTATGTTACCCTGTATAGCTGTATCGAGCGGCACATTATAGGCAGAGCTGGTATATTTTTTAGGAGCAAGGCCGCCTATAAAGTCGAGCTCCACACCCACGTGATCGTTAAACATATACCCGGCACCTACCGTACCCTGAAAACCTGCTGAAAAAGATGCCCCGGTCTTATAGTTGTAAGTAAAGGTACTGTTAGCGTTTTTCGTTACCGAACCATTGTATGGATAGGCATTCCCATCTATACTTTGCCCTGCCTGCGGAAACGCATAACCTAACCCGCCTTTTATGTAAAAGGCCTGCGCGTTAACGTACAAAGAGGACAACATACACACAGCAATGGTCAGATACTTTTTCATGTGGGGTAATTTGCGACGAAGATAATAAGGAGATAGCATTTACAGTGCTTTACTGTGGTGTAGTATGATGTGATGCAGCAGAAGCAGACTTTTCCTTGGCAAAACTGATCTTGATACCAGCGCTGATGCCTACATTACTGAATGGTATGGAATAAGTTGGCGGGTTGTTAGCGTATACGCCATTGGTGCCGTAGTTGACCACCGTACCTTGTGCTGGTTGTATAGTAGTGCTGGCGTTATTGATGATATGTGTTTCCAATGTCTGGCTTTTTGCATACAGGGATAGTGACATACCATTAGCCTCTACCCATATAGATGCCTTAGCAGACACCGCGTAGATAACACCAATGGCCCCTGCAATGCCTGCACTAAACTTTGTTTTGGTCTGGTACTTTAGGTATTCTGTGCTCTCATCGGGTGGGTTGTGTACGGTGTTCTGTTCCTGGTACACATTGCCGCGCATGGGCAACGCTAAGCCTCCACGCGCATAACCACTTATTTTATTGCCACCAGTATTGTACACCAGAGCTGGCATTATGAATACAGGAAGCTGTGCATAGTTCTTTGCAGTGCCTTTTACCAGGTCGGTTCCGGCGGGGCTAAGCACATTAACTTCTGTTACTATATACTGCTGGGGGGCAACTACAGCATAACCCCTTACTTCCACCCCTACATGACCATTGAACATGTAGCCCACCGCAATAGCTGCATTGGCACCAGCTGAGAAAGATACCTTCTTGACCGTGTAAGTGTTGTTCAATGGTTGTGTCGGAAAATTGTTGATGCTACCGCTATACGGGTTGCCCGATGCATCGAGGGTTTGCCCGGCTGCAGGCACAGCATAGCCCAATCCACCTGCTATATAAAAACCCTTCTGCGCAAATGTGGTGCATGCAGTAAAGGCAAGAAGGGTACTTAATAAAATATTTTTCATAGCGTGGGGCATTTGTACTTGGCGGTACTAATTTACTACAATAAAATAATGCCTATATAACACCGGTAGTGTCATCCCATTTATTTAACACCTCCTGCATCAGGGCTGCAATTTGCGTGGTGCACAGATTGCCTATACTTCCTTCGTGGGTATGGTGCAGCGGCTCGTTATAGGCAAAGGTGCCATCTTCTACAGCATTGCCGACCTGCTTATATGCTTCCCTGAATGGAACGCCATTGTTCACCAATGCATTCACCTGCTCTACAGTGAAGAGGTACTTATACTTCTCATCATTCAGCAGGTTGTCTTTCACAATGATATGATCGAGCATCAGCTGAGCTAACTGCAGGCAGCTTTTCAGTTCTTCTATTGCTGGGAATAATATCTCTTTGGTCAGTTGCATCTCCCGGTGGTAACCAGAGGGAAGATTATTGATCAGTAATGTAAGCTCATTAGGCACGGCCTGTAAACGGTTGCACTTGCCACGTATCAGCTCAAAAACATCTGGATTCTTTTTATGCGGCATAATGCTGCTGCCCGTAGTAAGCTCAGCGGGGAATGTAACAAAGCCAAAGTTCTGATTCATGAACAGGCAAATATCCATACTGAACCGCGAAAGGGTGGATGCTACCGATGCAATACCCACAGCCGCAAAACGTTCTGTTTTACCCCGGCTCATTTGCGCATACACACTGTTATAATGCAGGCTGCTGAAATGCAAAAGTTTGGTGGTCATTTCCCTATCCAACGGGAAAGAAGAACCGTAACCGGCACCACTGCCCAATGGATTTTTATTGGCTATATGGTACGCCGTAGATAGCAACGCCATATCATCTACCAAGCTTTCTGCATATGCACCGAACCATAAACCAAAGGAGGATGGCATGGCCAGTTGCAAGTGCGTATAGCCCGGTAGCAGTTGGTGCTTATGTTGTTCGCTTAATGTTTGTAATTGATGGAATAGTGCAACAGCGCTATCTCTTACAGCCAGCAGCTGCGCACGCAGGTACAACTTAATATCAACAGCTACCTGGTCGTTTCGACTGCGACCACTATGTATCTTTTTGCCCGCCTCGCCTATTCGCTCTGTAAGCATCTGCTCTATCTGCGAATGGATATCCTCTACATCGGGATTCAATACAAAAGTGCCCTGTGCAATTTCACGTAATATATTTTCCAGTTCTTTTTTTATAGCTATAAGATCGGCCTCTGGCAAAAGACCCACTTTAGCAAGCATGGTAACATGCGCCAATGAACCCTGAATATCATACTTCGCAAGTTCAAGATCGAACTCACGATCGCGGCCTACAGTAAAAGCCTCTATCAATTCAGATATTTGTGTATTCTCTTTTTGCCAAAGTTTCATTTGCTTGTTCCGTTTTTGGTATGAGGCATTGTATTCAGACCGGTGATCAGCACTACCTGTTTATGTTATAAAAGCACTTGGTCGAGGAGCGCTATATAAGTGTCGATACCATCATGTATCTCCTGTACAAAAATGAACTCATCGGCCATATGGCTGCGGGCAGAATCGCCGGGCCCCATCTTCAACGCAGGGAAAGGCATCAGCGCTTTATCAGACAATGTAGGTGACCCGTAGTAACCTTTACCTATGTGTATACCCGCCTGCACTATTGGATGTTCGACACTTATTGATGAGGAACGTAGACGCATGCTGCGTTCTTTTACACTACACTGCACATGCTCCTGTATTATCTGCAGCACTTCTTCGTGTGTGTACAATTCATTGATTCGGATGTCTACCGCGAACGTACACTCTGCAGGCACCACGTTGTGTTGTGTGCCGGCATGTATCACGGTCACACTCCATTTCACAGGCCCCAGCAGTGGCGACACTTTAGGAAACTGAAATGTGCGGAACCATTCAATATCCTGCAACGCTTTGTATATAGCATTGTCACCTTCATCGCGGGCAGCGTGACCAGAGCGGCCGATTGCTGTGCAGTCTATTACGAGCAATCCCTTTTCCGCAACGGCCATTTCCATCAGTGTAGGTTCGCCCACAATAGCGCAGTCTACCTTGAACCTGTGCAGTACCGAAGCAATACCATTTGGACCTGATATCTCCTCTTCAGCACTGGCGCAAAAAAGAAGGTTGTATTTAAGTCCGGGCTTATCGTAATAATATAAAAAAGTTGTGAGCAACGCTACCAGGCAACCACCTGCATCATTGCTACCCAAACCATACAGTTTACCATCAGCTTCAAGCGGCTGAAAGGGGTCGTGTGTGTAATCTTTATTGGGCTTTACAGTATCGTGATGCGAATTGAGCAGAATGGTTGGTTTGCTCTTATGATATTCTTTATTGAATGCCCATACATTGTTGCCCAGGCGCTGTGTGGTAATTCCTCTTTCATTAAGGAAGAATGCAATGATGTTCGCCGTAGCTGCTTCTTCTTTGCTGAATGAAGGAATAGAGACCAGCTTCTTCAGCAGGTTAACAGCAGCGCTATGTAGTTGTTCTCTTGTCATGATATGGTAGTGCCTGCGGTGCCTTCAATAAGTGAGTGTAGTTCGTCTGCGTGACCTATGACCACTCTATCAACCCCAGCGTTGATAGCAGCAAAAGCATTTTCTAATTTAGGTATCATACCACCCGATACAACACCACTATCTATTAATTGTTGAAAGTTGTCAGCCTGTATGTTACTAATAGCAGAGTCATCATCATCGGGGTTTGACAACACACCTTTCTTCTCAAAGCAGTATACCAGTTTCACCTGCATCAGTGTGGCCATACCCTTTGCTATTTCCTGTGCTATGGTATCTGCATTGGTGTTTAGCATAGTGCCTGCACCATCATGCGTAAGCGGTGCAAGTACCGGGGTAAGACCTGCCGCGAGTAATTGTTGTATCACACTTGCATTCACATTACTACTGTCCACGTCCCCTACAAAACCGTAGTCCACATCCTTCACCGGTCGTTTATGTGCCGGCATTATATTCCCATCGGCACCTGTAAGCCCTATAGCATTGCATCCAGTTACTTGCAATGCGGCTACAATATTTTTATTGATGAGACCTCCATACACCATTGTCACTACCTGTAGTGTAGCAGCATCCGTAATGCGGCGACCATTTACGTATGCAGGTTCTATATTCAATTGCTTGCCCATTTCGGTAGCTACCTTACCACCGCCATGTACCAGTATCTTATAACCTTTTATAGTGGCAAAGTCTTTTAAAAAACCGGGCAATTTTGCCGGGTCGTCTATGATATTGCCTCCTATTTTTATGACCACTAATTTTTGCATCCTTCTATTTTTTTAGCAGTTCACAAATTACTGCCTGCGCTGCCCATACCCTGTTCGCTCCTTGTATAGATACCAGGCTGTTGGGACCGTCCAGCACTTCATCACTTAGCTCTACATTGCGCCTTACCGGCAGGCAGTGCATTACTTTAGCATTGTTGGTGACTGCAAGGTGTTTGTTGGTGAGCATCCACGACGGATCGTCTGTAAGCACCTTACCATAATCCTTATAGGAACTCCAGTTTTTTACGTACACAAAATCTGCATCTTGCAGTGCTTCTTCCTGGCTGTGTGTTATAGTGGCGCCGTTAGTATATTGTTCCGCAAGTTCATAACCTGCAGGATGCGTGATGGTGAGTTCGGCGGCACCCCATGCGTTTATCCATTCCGCAAAAGAATTAGATACACACTGTGGTATAGGCTTTATATGTGGTGCCCAGGTGAGCACTATCCTAGGTCTTCTTTTTTCTTTAAAGGTCTCTGTTATGGTAATGATATCTGTAAGGCTTTGCAGCGGATGCAGTGTTGCACTCTCCAGGCTAATGATGGGCAGACCTGCATATTCTATCAGGCGGCTCAGCAATACTTCACTGTAATCATCTTCCTTATTGAGCAACGACGGAAAAGTGCGGACACACAAGATATCGAAGTAAGAACCCAGTATAGGTGCAGCATCTTTTATATGCTCCACTGTAGTACCATCCATTATCGCACCGTCTTCCAGCTCCAATTTCCAGCCTTCTTTGTCCATGTTGAACACGATGGCTTCCATACCCAGGTTGGCAGCAGCTACTTGCGTGCTCAGCCTTGTACGTAAACTCGGATTAAGGAACAACAAGCCTATACGCTTGTGCGTACCCACCGACAGATCTTTAAGCGGATCTGCTTTAAAACTGAGAGCTTTCTGTACCAGGTCATCAATGTTGGCTACATCCTTTACAGAGACAAAATTTTTCATTCCAGTGTTTACCTGTTAAGCGGGCGTGGTAAAATATTTTTTAGTTCGCTATCTCTGATTTAATAGCATTGATAAGTAGGTCTGCTTCGTGTTTTCCTATGTTCAGTGCCGGCAAAAGGCGTATCACATTTGGCTTGGCCTCGCCTGTAAAAATGCGATGCTTCACCAGCAGGTTCTTCTTCAGGTCTTTGTATTGTTCCGGCACGTCAAATCCTATCATCAGTCCTATACCTCTTACATTCTGAAGTGCAGTTATTTTTTTCAATTCATTCATGATGTAGTCGCCCATCTCCTGTGCGTGTTGCATCAGGCTGTGTTGGTCTATCACTTCCAGTACCGCCATTGCTGCAGCGCAGGCCAGGTGGTTACCTCCAAATGTTGTGCCCAGCATGCCATACTTTGGCGCTATAGATGGCGCTATCAGTATCCCCCCTATAGGAAAACCATTGCCCATCCCTTTCGCCATAGAATAGATATCTGCGTTAACACCAGCATGGTCGTGCGAGAAGAATTTGCCCGAACGGCCATAACCACATTGCACACTGTCTGCTATATACACAGCCCCGTGCTCATCGCACAGCCTGCGTATAGCCTGTAAAAAAGTGGGTGCAGCTATATTGATACCGCCCACACCTTGTATGCCTTCTATGATAACACCGGCTACTTCATTGCCATGCTCTTTAAAATAGTTCTCTAAAGCAGCCTCCTCATTAAAGGGCAGGAATACTACATTGTCTGTTTGGTTAACAGGGGCCACTATCTGTGGATTATCTGTAGCGGCCACTGCCAGTGATGTGCGGCCATGAAATGCTTTTGAAAAGGCAATGATCTTTTTTCTGTTGGTGTGGAACGACGCCAGTTTCATAGCATTCTCATTAGCTTCCGCACCAGAGTTGCACAGGAATAACTGGTAGTCTTCTTTACCCGATACTTCACCAAGCTTTGCAGCCAGTTCGCGCTGTATAGGTATAATTATAGAATTGGAATAGAACCCTATTTTATGCAGTTGCTCTTCAAGACGAAGCACATAATGCGGATTGGTATGTCCTATAGAAATTACAGCATGACCACCATAAAAGTCGAGATATTTTTCTCCTTTATCGTCCCATACGTAAGAGCCTTCACCTTTTACAATGGTGATATCATTAAGTGGATAAACGTCAAATAATTTCATTCCTATTTTATTAAAATGCGTTTGCTTTCAATTGTAATCCTGTATGTTCCGGCAAGCCGAATATCAGGTTCATATTTTGTACTGCTTGTCCCGATGCTCCTTTCAAAAGGTTGTCTATCGTAGAGTGTATTACCAGCCTGTCGCCTACTTTTTCTAAGTGTATCAGTGCTTTGTTGGTATTCACTACCTGCTTCATATCTATCATTTCCCGACTTACATGTGTGAACGGATGACCGTCGTAATAAGACTCATAAAGTGCATAAGCAGCTGCAAGGTCCAGGCTACAAGTAGTATGCGAGCTTACATAGATACCTCTTGTAAAATCGCCACGCCAGGGTATAAAGTTGATGGCTTTATGTGCGGGCTGCAGGTTACTTATGGTTTGCATGATCTCATGCAGGTGCTGATGATCTAAAGACTTATAAGCTTCAATGTTGTTCGCACGCCAAGCAAAGTGAGAGCTGGCTTGCAGCTTTTGTCCCGCACCTGTAGCACCTGTTATACCTGCGGTCTGCACCTCGCCCAGTAGGCCGGCCTCAGCAAGTGGTAATAATCCTAATTGTATACATGTAGCAAAGCAACCCGGGTTGGCAATGTTGTGTGCAGCCTTTATTTGTTCTCTGTTATATTCCGGCAAGCCATACACAAAACTGCGTTCGCCGAACTGCGCATTCTTTTCCAGCCTGAAGTCCTGCGACAGGTCTATGATAACAATATTGGGGGGTATGCTGTTAGCTTCAAGAAATGTTTTTGCTTCACCATGCCCTACACATAGGAACAGTACATCTATATCATGTTGCACTTCTTCACCAAAGTGCAGGTCGGTGCTGCCAATAAGATCGGTATGTACCTTGCACACAGGCTGGCCTGCATTGCTGCGGCTGTGTACAAATACTATATCCACTTCAGGATGGTTAATAAGTATGCGCAACATTTCGCCACCGGTATACCCTGCCCCACCTACTATGCCTGCTTTTACTGTTGTATCGGCCATTATATATTACTTACTCTTTGTTAGTTCAAATTTGTTGTTGTTCACTGAATTGTAGATGCCTACCTGATTGCCAAATATCTTAGCAAACCCTTTCACGTCATCGCCACTCCAGCTGTTGTTCATTTCACCATACGCACCAAACTTGTTGTTCATCAGGTCATGGTCGCTTTCTATTCCTTTCACTACAAAACGGTGTGGGTGCAACGATACATATACCTTACCACTGACTGTCTTTTGTGTATCTGTCAAAAAGCTTTCTATGTTGCGCATGGTAGGGTCCAGCATCATGCCTTCGTGCAGCCAGTTGCCATACCAGTTTGCCAGTTGTTCTTTCCAGTAGAGTTGGTACTTGGTCAGGGTATGTTTCTCCAGCAGGTGATGCGCTTTTATAATAATGATGGGCGCAGCTGCTTCAAACCCTACTCTTCCCTTTATACCTATAATAGTATCGCCAACGTGTATATCCCTACCTATACCATACGGCTGTGCCATTGCCTGCAGGTGCTGTATGGCCTGTACAGGGTGGTCGAAAGTCATACGATCTATTGCAACAAGTTCCCCTTGCTGGAACGTGAGTGTTATATCCTTGGGCTCTGTTACCGTGACCTGTGTAGGCCATGCTTCCTCAGGCAGATAGCCATTGCTGCTCAGTGTTTCCTTACCGCCTACAGATGTGCCCCACAAGCCTTTATTGATGCTGTATTGCGCTTTCTCAAAGTTCATATCCACGCCGTTCTTTTTCAGGAAGGCGATCTCAGCATCTCTGCTCAGGCGCATGTCGCGTATAGGCGTCAGTATCTCGATATTGGGTATCATGCTTTGGAACACCATATCGAAACGCACCTGGTCGTTACCGGCCCCGGTGCTGCCATGGGCCACATAGTCAGCATTCAGTTCTGCAGCATACTCTGCTACAGTTATAGCCTGCACCATGCGCTCTGCACTAACGCTTAGCGGATAAGTGGCATTCTTCAATACGTTGCCATATATCAGGTACTTGATGCAACTATCGTAGTACGCTGTAGTAACATCCACCACCTTAAAAGAAGCGATGCCCAGCAGGCGTGCTTTCTTTTCTATAGTGTCCAGCTCTTCCTGGCTAAAGCCACCCGTATTGACGGTTACTGCGTGTACTTCCAGTTCTTTTACTTTAGAAAGGTATATGGCGCAATATGTAGTATCGAGGCCGCCGCTATAGGCAAGTACCACTTTTTTCATCAGAGAAATATTATCAAATAAAGTTAAACTATCAATGTGCAACAAAACCTATAGAAAGAAATGTATCAATGATTTTTACGTAAAGCTTTTTGAAGCCCCAGCTGTTTGAAATGCAGCAACCTTGCATACGACTTCTCCTTTTCCTTAAAGCTGGCCGATGTTTCTTCCGGTTCATAATGGTCTTTAGGGTCGTAGAGCATGGCAGTGCACAAACAATTTTTCCGGCCCTTGCTCATGAGTATATCATAATTTACACAGCTTTTGCAGCCTTGCCAAAAAGCCTCGTCCTGTGTCAGTTCGGAATATGTTACCGGCTCGTAACCCAGGTCGCTGTTTATTTTCATCACGGCCAGGCCTGTAGTAAGCCCGAATATTTTAGCATTAGGGTACTTGGTACGGCTCAATTCAAAGATCTTATTTTTGATAAGCTTGGCCAATCCAAATTTGCGGAACTCCGGTGCTACTATCAACCCAGAATTGGCCACGTACTCGCCATGCCCCCAGCACTCTATATAGCAAAAGCCAGCCCAGCGGCCATCGGGAGCAAGGGCAATCACAGCTTTACCTTCCTGCATTTTTAGCTCTAAATATTCGTGACTACGCTTGGCGATACCCGTGCCACGCGCCTTGGCCGATTCAGCCATTTCTTCACATATCGCCTCAGCAAAACCAAAATGGAGGCTATTTGCCACCACCACTTGAAAGTTTTGGTCCATTATCTTAACCGTTAAATAAATGAATAAATCAATTGGCAATAACCGTGCTATAAAAGCAGGTCAATACTTCAAAATGAAAAGCTTAATAAAAGCTTCATCAACAGATATAACTGCCGGAATATTGCGTATCAACGTCGGACCAGGAAAGGAGTGCTTGTATACGAAAAAACTGTTCCTGGCAGAACAGCGAAAAACCCATTGCCGGTGTGCGCGAACGCAACTTTAGCCGACATATGCAGAAAGGTTTTTTTCATCTTTTTATTAAATAAAAACTTAGAATTTAAAAATAAAGATGCAAGTTAGATCTATTTTAAATACAAATACCGTAAGCAGATGTTAATAAAATTGAGAAACCCTGCCAGGTGGCAGGGTTTCTCAATATGCTATATTATGTATTACTTAGTTACTTCTATTTTCCGTACTGCAGTTCCGTTACTGGTCTCTATAAATAATGTATAGATCCCTGAGGCAAGGGCGCCCGTATTTACCCTAAAAGACCGTTGGTTGTCTACCGCGCTTTCGTAAACCTTAGCGCCAAGCATGTTTATTACTTTTACATTTTTTAGTAGCTGGCTGCCATCGTTCTGTATGGTCACATGGTCGTGCGCAGGGTTAGGATATACAGATATGCCATTGTTCCCTGTAGTTACGTTCTGTACACCTGTTACAGCGTTCACCACTACTATTTTAGTAAGTGTATCCACTCCACACGTGTTAGCCAGGTATGCTTTTACAGTATAGGTACCAGTTGCAGCATAGTAATGTGTGGGAGCAGCAGTGTATGCCGCTGTACCATCACCAAAATACCATACATAACCAGTTACAGATTTAGCATTTGCTGCAGAGAAATTAAAGCCGCCGCCATTGCCGGTCACACCTGTTGTGTGTATAGAATCTGCAGCAGGATATGATGCAGCAGATACATGTACTGTATCCAGCCCAGGGCAACCGTATGCATTGGTCACTATCACAGTATACGTACCAGCAATACCTGCATTGATAGCGCTTGTGGTGGCGCCAGTATTCCAAATATAAGAAGCACCTGCATTACCCGCATTCAGTGTTACTACACCACCAGGGCAGAAGCTGGTATCTTTTATGTGTACCACAGGTACTGTATCTACTACTATATTTATCTGCGCTGCTTTGATACAGTTATTACCATCGCGCACCACTAATGAGTACAGGCCTGCTGCTGCTGTGGTAACATTATTTATAGCAGGGTTTGCAGTAGTAGCTATATAATTATTAGGGCCGGTCCATGCATAATTGTATGCGCCGGTACCACCAGTTACTATACTATTGAATCCCAGGAATGTACCCGCACAAACAGGGTTATTAGCATACACACTGTCTGTAAGCGCTGCTGGCTGTGATACTGTGGCTGTTGTAGATGATGTACCCACGCACAAACCAGATACTGTGACAGAATAATTACCTGCTACCAGATTGGTAGGGTTAGCTACGTTAGATGTATACCCATTAGGGCCGGTCCATGTATAGGTAAATGGTGGTGCACCACCTGTTATCGTTGATATTATAGAACCAGTGTTGCCACCATTACAAGCTGCATTAGTTACAGTGGTAGTTACCACAGGCGCCACAGCAAGCGCTACATTAGCGCTTGCAAGGAAAGCGCAATTATTAGCATCTTTTATGGTAACGGTGTAGGTACCTGCATTTGAGGCAGTGAAGCCTGTTACTGTAGGACTTTGTAAATTAGAAAGAAAGCTTGCAGGGCCGGTCCATGAATAAGTGATGGCACCTGTGCCGCCGCTGCCGCTTGCAAAAAGATTCAGCGTGCCATTAGCACATACCGGGTTATTAGACGATGCGAAGCCATTCAACGCTGTTGCCGGTTGGGTCACTATTGCACTTTTGGTAGTGGTACAGCCCAAAGCGGTAGTTACTACTACACTATAAGTACCTGCACGAACACTGCTTATGTTTTGTGTATTTGCCGTAAAACCATTGGGGCCGGTCCATGAAAAGGTGTATGGTGCACCATTTACCAGCGTAAGCGCCACTGAACCACTTGCTGCGCCAAAGCATGGGGCAGCTGTAGCCGTGGCGGTAACGGTAGCTGGTGTATCAACGGTTACGGTAACTGCAGCTGAATTTGAGCAGTTATTGCCGTCCCTTACCGAAACGGTATATATACCTGTAGCATTTGCACTTACGTTATTGGAAACCGTAGAGTTTTGGTTGTTGGATTGGTAGGTATTAGGACCGGTCCAGTGGTAGCTCAATGTACCTGAACCACCCGACCCTGTGCTGGTCAGTGCAAGAGGTGAACCCGCGCATATTGGATTGGTAGTTGTTGATGCCGAAACCGATATGGCCTGTGGTGTTACCAATGTGGTTGTAAGTGTATTAGGACAACCTGATACGGGCGTGGCTACAACCGTGTAAGTACCTCCCGCAAGACCTGTAGGGCTTTGTGCCGTAGAGGTATAACCGCCCGGGCCCGTCCATGAATATGTATAGGGGCCGGTAGCAGTACCTGTACCAGATAAGATGATAGAACCATCATTGTTACCAAAGCAGGTAGGTTCAACTATACTTGCAGAAAGTATTATACCAGGAGTGATGGTAACGTGCTCTGTAACAACTTTAGTGCAGCCATTCGCATCGCTGACCGTTAACGTATAAGTACCTGAATCAGCTGCTGGTGCGGATGTTATAGCCGGGTTCAACACATTTGAGGTGAAGCCATTAGGGCCGGTCCAGCTATAAGACAATGTGCCCGTACCACCACTTGCGGTGCCGTTCAAAGTAAGAGTAGTCCCTTCACAAATAGTGACAGGTGTAGTGCTGGCTGTTATTGCGGTCGGATTGCTTAACACTACCACTGCCGTATTGCTGCATAGCCCACCGGTAACGGTAACGTTATACGTTCCCGCTGATAAGCCGGTAATATTTTGAGTAGAAGCAGTATAGCCGCCTGGGCCTGTCCATGAAAATATATATGGTGGTGTACCACCAGTTACTGTAAGGCTGATAGCGCCATTGTTGCCGTTGTTACAGGCTATATTAACAGATGAAGTAGTGATAGATGGTGCATTACATGGTACATTTTCAGGGACCGTAATAGTAGCATGATTATCATTGTCTCCCGAAGAGGTACCATCATGATTCACGATATTGGCTGAAGCGTAGAAATTAACAGAGCCAGTACCTGCAGCCGGAGCTTGCCAGGTAAAGTTGATGGTATTGGATGAATTTGGAGAAGAGTGCTCAATATAATTGCGCGCCCCAACCACAACTTGCTGAAAAGTGCCAATTGGGAATGTCCATATACCAGTATTCGCATTGGTCGCAGACTTAACACTCACTATCTGATATCCATAACGGGTGGTAGCTAAGATACCAGTGGATGAGTTGGCAGTAAGGGTCACTGTATATATGTTGCCTGGTGTATATGCCGCTACTGTGTGTCCAGCACTATCAAATTGTATAGTTACAACAGGAGTGAAGTTACCATTGTTAAGATGGCACCCCGCTGAACTGCTACAAGTTTGATTACCGCCAAATGGTGAATTGGTTCTATCTCCTGCCCCGCCAGCTGCCGGGCCTGCACTGTAAAATGTGCACAGAAAGCCCATGACCACTGTTAAAGAAAGTAATAGATTTTTTTTGTTGAAATACCTCATAGATATGGTTTTAAAGCGTATCAGCGTCAAGTTAATAAAGTTTTGTGAAATAATTGTTACCTCAATTAAAATGGTGCTAAATATATCTATATTATACCATAATTTTCAATCGTGATAGCATATTAGTAGACGGTATAAGACCGATGAAGGATAGTGAACAAAGCTATTATTTGCTGTTTTAGTTATAGAGATACCGATCTACCATTATCATGAATACTATTTATATTTATGCTGTAAGTCAAATCTATACTGCCAGTACCTACCCAAAACATTGAAAAAATATAGTTATGAAAATACAGCAACATCATTTCATTAAAGATATATGGGCAGACCTACCCCCTACCACCGGTTTTGCAGCAGACAAATGCAACCTGGTACTGGGATTTGGTTCATCAGATCAGGTGGTGAAGGATGGAATATTTACCTATTTGAAAAAATTGTATCCTAAGGCTGATATTGTTCTGGCGTCTACATCTGGAGAGATACTTGATAATAATGTTTATGATGACACGGTAGTTGTTACAGCTATTGAATTTCAAAAAACAAAGGTAGTATGCGCATCTATAGATCTGCAGCAACACCTGAACAGCTATGAGACCGGCAAGTACCTGATGCAGCAGCTGGACAAGACCGAGCTCGCCTCTATTCTCATCATATCTGACGGTACTTATATAAATGGCAGCGAACTGGTTGCCGGGTTCAATGAAAGTAACCCCCGCAATATACCCGTTACCGGTGGCCTGGCCGGCGATGCCGCAAGGTTCTCTAAAACATTCACGGGCCTCAATGCCGTACCTGCACAAGGCAATGTGATAGCCATAGGATTTTATGGGGGTGATATATCTGTAGGGCATGGTTCTGTTGGCGGGTGGGATGAGTTTGGACCGGAAAGGACCATAACCAAGTCTGATAAAAATGTGCTATACGAAATAGATGGGCGCAGCGCATTAGACCTGTATAAAGAATACCTGGGCGATTATGCAAAAGAACTTCCGGGTTCGGCATTGCTTTTCCCGTTATCATTAAGAATGGAAGGTACAGAGACCAACCTGGTGCGCACCATATTAGGAGTGAATGAGGAGGACAGGTCAATGTTGTTTGCGGGAAATCTGCCTGCAGGCAGCAAAGTACGCCTGATGAAAGCAAATTTTGACAAACTTATCGATGGTTCATCGCAGGCAGCAGCCAATTCACAAAGCATATTGAACAACCTCAATCCCGAACTTGCCTTGTGCATCAGTTGCGTAGGGCGCAAGTTAATACTTGCAGACCGCACTTATGAAGAGATAGAAGCTGCAAAAGAGATATTTGGCGATACCACACGCATCACGGGTTTTTATTCTTATGGCGAAATATCGCCCTTCAACACTACTACCCGTTGCGAATTGCATAACCAGACCATGACCATAACTACGTTCAGCGAAAATTAAAGCCAACATTACATTATTACATGGAATACCATCCGCGCTACCTCTACCCAACAATACAGAAACACGTAATGGCAGAAGAGGCAATGGAAGCATGAACTATCCGGTAAAATAATATAATGGAAAGTGGAAAACCGTTACAAATTGTAACTGCTTTCCACTTTCTGGTTCTGATATTAATATCTTTTACAGCCTGTTGGGGTCGCGCTTTTCGTATGGCTTGCTCTCATATGGTCTGCTACTACTGCTGCCATATGGCTTGCTAAAAGGTTTGCTGAAGGGCTTTTTAGCTCCATAGGGACCAGAAGCCTTGGCATCCGTCTTTGGCCTTGCTTCTTTTACTGATATGATATTGCCCTTCAAAAAGGTACAGTCTATATTATCTATAGCATCAAATGCAGCAAACTTTTCTGTCATTTCCACAAATCCAAACCCGCGCGATATGCCGGTCTCGTTGTCTTTCAATACCCTTACAGAAACTATTTCGCCAAATTCAGAGAAAATGTTGCGCAGGTCGGTATCAGTTGTTTCGGCGCTTAAATTACCTACAAAAAGGTTCATAAAAATGATTTTATATTCAATATTTATTTTGGGCTTATCGCACTGGGAAAAGATCAACCCTTATAGTACAATATACAACTTTAGATAGAAATAACCACGCAACGTTTATTCCGGCCATCATTTTTTTTTACGTCCATAGTCACAGATCAAAGCTTATCATTTTTTAATATTGCGTCTTCCATTATTACATATACCTTTTTTTTAAGTTCAGATACATCTTCCAGCTTAAGTCCATCTACCGGCACAACAGGTAAAAATATAGCCCTATTGCGTCCCGGCCATAGCTTCCACCAACCGCTATAATGCCAGCGACCCTGCATATCAGCATATATTAGTGGCAATATAGGTGTACCAGTATTTATGGCCAGGCGGAAAGCACCACTATAAAAATCTTTTAGGGGTGCACCTGTTTCGTTGAATGTGCCTTCCGGAAATATAATGATAGAGCTCTCGTACTTTAATACACGCCACATCAGCCGCATGCTTTTTGCTCGGCTTTTGTCGCTGTCGCGATCCACCATAATTACTATCTGCCGGTACAGGAAGCCAAGTATAGGTATCCGAGATATTTCTTTTTTGCCCAATGCCCTGAAATAAAACGGTACAGTGGCAAAAATGGCTATCGTATCCATGTAAGATATATGGTTGGCCACTATTACATATCTTCCATCGGTCGGCATATCCCCGGTTGTTTTCACGGGCATACCTATTGCCCAAAGCCAGCCCTTTGCCCAGTACTTTATTATGGTGTAAATGGCTTTACGAGCCTTTATGTTATTGCCTATACTGATAAGTGCGAATGCAGGGAAACATACCAGCAAGCACACCAGGAAGGTAAGCAACACGTACAACGTATAGAATGGCTGTACTATTTTCCGTAGCATCAGCAGACTACATTGATGGTAACAGTGGTCTTCCTATAGCTTCGCGACCCGGCCAAGGTATAGATACCAGGATGATGAGCAACGCTATGGTAGTGAACCAGAACAGGCGTTTGAACTTTGCTTTGTCTGCTATGTTCTTCTTTATACTGCTATAGCCTATATGTATGAGTATAATAGCTATGATCATCATTACATTATGCTCCATAGCAAAGAACCTTTGTCCTGCATTCTTCATTACTGCAGCCCCATTTGTGGTGAGCATGGTAAACCATCCGTTACCAAAGTAGAGTATAAGACCAACCAGCAACTGTATATCGCAGCATATCAGCAACAATAAGGCATTGCGCTTGTCTCCTTTGCCAAATGCCTTATCCCCCCCCATACCACTGACACCACTTATTATAGTGAGTAGAGCAAATACCAATATAAGCCAGCGCAGTACGCTATGAAGAAATAATGCAATAGACATATGAATAGTTTAGTGGGCTAAAGATAGGAAAATGTTTTAGGATCTCATTGCACATTTGCTTACCAGTTCATACGTTCCCGCAGCCTGCGTATGTGCTCCATGTGGTGCCTGCTGTGCCACGCGTATAGGGCTGCCAGTTCCCATAGTGGCACATCCCTTTTCTGCTCCGGGTGGTAGTAGGTACGCTCCCACTGTGCGGGTTGCAGCTGCCTCATTAGTGGCACCCAGCGCCTGTGCAGTGCATGTACCAGCGTTATAGATATATTTATAGGCACCAGCTCTGTATCGGGCAGTTCGGCCCACAAAGCTTCAGCATACGGTTTTATTTGCGGGTTATCTTCTGTCAGGGCCAGTTTCAGTCTTATATAGGCATTCATATGGCTGTCTGCCACATGGTGTATCAGCTGCTGTATGGTCCAGCCACCATCGCGATAGGGCACGTGCAGTTGTGCCTCATCCAGGTTCTCTATACATATATCCAGCCACTGCGGCAGAGCCTCTATGATATTCATCCAGTCGTTTAGCGACTGTGTGGTATACTGTTCCGGATGTTTATATTTTCCTGTTGGGAAACGCAGGTTATCCAGACTATCTTCCATATCGGTCATATGAATATGCAGTGATGAGGTAAACAAAAAAGCCCCGCTGTTGCGGGGCTTTAAGTTATTTCATTTTATCAAGAAAATCTTTGAGTTCTTTTACCGATGCATCTTCCTGGAAGGCATTGTTCACTTTAAAATAGTTGACTGGGTCGACCGTTTTACTGTAAGATGTTTTGGCGAACTCCAGCTTACTGTGCTCTGAAGTGTAAAGCATGCACAATTCAAATACCTGCTGTGAGGTAAAGCAGTAACTATTTTCCAGCATTATAGCTGTAGACAGTTTGGTGCCATCATCAGGCAGGGCGCTTATGTCGGCTTTAGCCTCGTCGAACGAAGGCACATCCATTGGATTGGGGCAAGGCGCATTACTTATACGGCGTGTGCCATCGCTGTTATAGCCTTCGTAGTTCGCAGAGTTCACATAAGGTGTAGAGCTGCCATCCATGGCCACTGGTGTTGAAGAAATTACTGTAGTTGTGCCCAAGCTTGTTGTAGGTGTTGGGGTAGTAGCGGGCATAGTTGCCGGCGTTACTATTACCAGCTGGCCATTATCTATACTGGTATCTATATTAGATACTGGTGGGGCCGGGGCCGGCTTGTCTTTTTCATCGTATGACGCTACAGAATTGAACAGCTTCTTGATCTTTGCAGAGTGCTTACTTTCCAAGCCATCATCAATACCAGCGTTGGCGTTGCTGGTGGCTGCTTTTTTCAATTCATTGCGAAACACCTTAGCGTCGGTGGTACGTACGGGTGGCGCAGCCACGTTTGTCGCTGGCGTAGGCTGCGCAGGCACAGCGGTTGTCATAACTGGCGCTACAACCACGGATGATGTTGCTACAGGCGCAGTTACTACAGTGGTGGTTCTGGGCGTCACATCTGCTACATTGTCCACACCGCTTACCATATCGTTACCGGTTGTGGTGGTAGTTGTAGTTACTCTGTCCTGCCTGGTCACTACAGTGGCAACAGGAGGCACAGGATTATCAGTGGTAGTTGTAGTTGTCACCATTCTTCCCTGGCGTCTTGTTACTACAGTTGTTATCGGCGCGGCTGGTACAGGTGCAACAACAACGGGCTGTACAGGCTCACTGATGACCTTGGAGGTATTATCTTGTGCGTTGCTGACCGGAGAACTTTGAATGACGATATAATCTGCATGCAAATCTTCCTTTATCACTTCCCTATTGTTGACCGTTGATGCATCTATAACGACCGGCTTGTCTTTTTGAGCTTCCTCATATGCAACTACAGTAGGGTCTACGGTTGCTATTGTAGGCACTGTAGCAAGGCGGGCTGTCCTGGTATTGCCAGGCTGCGCAGGAGTACCATATACATCGTCTGTCACCACTTTTTTAGATACCGTGGTTATTTTTTCACCTTTGGCATTAGTAGTAGTGGTTGCTATAGAAGTCTCTTTGGCTTGTGGCGCTGAATAGTCTATGAACTTAACATCATGATCGCTTATCGGCTTGCCTGAAAGGTCGAAACCGGTATTACTTGTTGAAACAGTAACAGCCTTGCCATTCACCATTTCTGTATGTGTGGTCCTTTTAGTAGCTACAGCCGCTGTATAGTCTATGAATTGGCCACCATACCCACCTTTATGGGCAAAATATTTAAGGTCATTACTCAAATATTTATCGTTGATAGGTACTACTGAAAGAAAGTGCAGTTCTATAGTTCCGTCAAGTGTTCTTCTTATATTATAATACGCATCGGCGCGTGTACCATTGGGTGTGGTCACCCGCATGTCAGCCACCAGTGAGGGTAAGGCCGGGTCTTCAAAAACTATTTTGCAATCATATACGGGCAGGTCCAGCCCTTCTAATTTAATATCATCTTTCGCAACCTTATTTTGCTGTTTGCCGTTCAGTACAAGCACAAACTTCTCGTGATTATCCGAATAAACGGTAAGCGTGCTACCCTTTGTTTGCTCAGGCGGTTGGGCGTAAGTAACAAGTGGAAATAGCAAGAGAAACGCTGTTACCATCTTTACGTTCATAAACAAAATATTATTTATGCAAGTTTACAACAAAACTATGATAATAACATCTCAATACATTCCATATAATACATAAAAAGGGTCAATTGACCCTTTTTATGTAAATTCAATAACAAATTAAGCAAATTCAATAACTATATATATGTGTTAGCTACACCCTGTAGTAGTGCCGCAGTTAGGGCACATATAACAGGTACCGTTGCGCAGTGTGATATTGCCACAACTGCGGCATACTGGTGCGTCAGCACTGGTACCCATTAGTTTTTTCACGTCAGTAGTATTTTGTGTGGCATATGCAGCACTTGTAGGTTGCTTTTGCGGAGCAGTTGCTTTTGCTGTTTTAACTACAGGTGTTGGCGCTATCACACGCACCTGCGATAACTCCTGGGGTGTTTCCACGTCTTCTTCCTGTTGCATTCTCGATGGGTCTGGCACATGCACCAGGTCGGTACGGTCCAGGTATTCATATCCAAGCAACCTGAAAATATAATCCAGTACAGAAGTAGCATTCTTTATGTTCGGGTGGTCAACAATACCCGAGGGTTCGAAACGCGTGAAGATAAATTTATCTACATACTCTTCCAGCGGCACACCATATTGCAGGCCTACAGATATAGCTATAGCAAAGCTATTGAGCAGGCTACGCATGGTAGCGCCTTCCTTGCTCATGTCTATGAATATCTCACCCAGTGTACCATCGCCATATTCACCTGTTCGCAGGAACAATGCCTGGCCACCCACTTTACCTTTAAAGGTATAACCACGGCGTTTTGCTGACAGTTGTTTGCGCTCTACTATACGGCTCAGTTCACGTTTCAGCTGTGTATCGGGGCTGTCTTGTACCCGTTTGTTCACTTCTTCCAGCAGTTCCTGTACCGTCAGCTTGCCCAGGTCTACAATATGGCTCACTTCAGCTACGGGTGTTTCTTCAACTACTGCTTCTTTTTTCTTTTTCTTATCGCTTTTGTTGCTCAGCGGCTGGCTCAGTTTGCTGCCATCGCGATATAGGGCACAGGCTTTGAGGCCCAGCTGCCAGCTCAGTTGGTAACAATCCTTTATCTCTTCTATAGTAGCCTCGTTAGGCAGGTTGATGGTCTTAGATATAGCGCCGCTCAGGAAAGGCTGTACAGCGCCCATCATACGTATGTGGCCATGCGCATGTATAAAGCGCTCTCCTTTTTTACCACACCTGTTCGCGCAGTCAAATACAGGCAGGTGTTGTTGTTTCAGATACGGTGATCCTTCTACCGTCATAGTACCGCAGGCATAGTCGTTGGCTGCATCTATTTCCTCATCGCTAAAACCCAGCTCTTCCAGCAGGTTGAAATCAGGGTTGAAATATTGCTCTGCAGTAAAACCCAGGCGCTGCAGGCACTCTTCGCCAAGTGCATACACGTTGAATACGAAACCTATTTCAAAAGCGCTTTCTACAGCCGTATCCAGCTTCTTCAGTTCTTCAGCTATAAAACCTTTCTCGCTCAGTGTTTGGTGATTGATGAATGGTGCACCGGCAAATGTGCCATGCCCTTTGGCGAACTTCACTATAGCATCTATCTCTTCCGGGGTATACTTCAGGTTCTTCAACGCTGCAGGTATGCTTTGGTTGATGATCTTAAAATATCCACCGCCAGAAAGTTTTTTAAATTTCACAAGTGCAAAATCGGGTTCCACACCTGTAGTATCACAATCCATCACGAGACCTATGGTACCTGTGGGCGCCAGCACGGTTGCCTGCGCATTGCGGTAGCCATATTGCTCACCCAGCTGCACTGCTTCATCCCACGCTTTGGTAGCAGCAGTTAGCAGGTAGTCGGGGCAATATTTAGCGTTGATCCCTAAAGGTTTTACTTCCAGTCCCTCATAGGCTTCAGCAGCATCATAAGCTGCAGCACGGTGGTTGCGCATTACGCGCAGCATGTGCTCCCTGTTCTCTTTATACCGTGGGAAAGGGCCCAGGTGTGCAGCCATTTCTGCCGATGTTTTGTAAGATACACCGTTCATGATAGCTGTTATAGCACCGGCTATAGCGCGGCCTTCGTCACTATCGTAAGGTATACCGCTCACCATTAGCATAGAGCCAAGGTTAGCATAACCAAGGCCCAGTGTACGGTAATCGTAGCTCAGCTGTGCTACTTCCGGCGATGGGAACTGTGCCATCAGTACCGATATTTCAAGCACCATCGTCCACAAGCGCACAGAGTATTCAAAACCGGCTACATCAAATGTGTTATCTGCTTCATTAAAGAAACGGCGCAGGTTCAGCGATGCCAGGTTACAAGCTGTATTATCCAGGAACATGTACTCAGAGCATGGGTTAGATGCCCTTATTTTTCCACCCTCAGGGCAAGTATGCCATTCGTTGATGGTATCATCATATTGCGTACCAGGGTCTGCACAGCGCCATGCAGCATAAGATATTTTTTCGAACATCTCCTTGGCAGGTATCTTCCGCATCACCTTGCCATCAGAACGGGCGGTCATTTCCCACTCTTCATTGTTGGCCAGTTTACGGAAGAACTCGTTAGGTATACGTACAGAGTTATTCGAATTCTGACCCGATACTGTTTTATAAGCTTCGCCTTCGTAGTCAGATGCGTAACCGGCTGCTATCAGCGCCGCCACTTTCTTTTCTTCTTCTACCTTCCAGCTTATAAAGTCAATTATTTCCGGGTGGTCCAGGTCCAGGCATACCATTTTGGCAGCACGGCGTGTGGTACCACCACTTTTAATAGCGCCCGCAGCACGGTCACCTATTTTCAGGAAGCTCATCAGACCACTGCTGGTGCCGCCACCGCTTAGCTTTTCACCTTCTGCGCGTATGTTGCTATAGTTGGTGCCCACACCCGACCCATACTTGAATATGCGCGCCTCACGTACCCACAGGTCCATGATACCGCCTTCGTTCACCAGGTCATCATCTACACTCAAAATAAAACATGCGTGAGGTTGCGGCCTTTCGTATGCGTTCTTAGAGCGTTCCAGTTCGCCGGTAATAGGATCCACATAGTAGTGTCCCTGTGCTTTACCGTTGATACCATATTCGCTGAACAGGCCGGTATTGAACCATTGTGGCGAATTGGGTGCACAGCTCTGGTATAGTATGCTATATACCAGTTCGTCGTAGAACACCTGGGCATCCTGTGTGCTGGCAAAGTAGCCATATTTTTCACCCCATTGGCGCCAGCAGCCTGCCATGCGGTTGGCCACTTCCTTTATAGATGTTTCCCTGCCCAGGCTGCCATCGGCCTGCGGAACACCTGCTTTGCGGAAATACTTTTGCGCCAGTATATCAGTAGCTATCTGCGACCAATGCTTAGGCACTTCTACGTTCGTCATTTCAAACACCTTTTCACCGTTCGGGTTGCGAATGACCGATGTACGATGATCGTACTCGAACATATCAAAGGCATTCACACCGTCGCGGGTATAGTGCCTGTTGAAGGAAAGCCCTTTGGCATCTTTTTTCGAATTGCTCATGCGCATTTAATTTTTTATATGAAATGGGGTTATTAAAATTCTAAGTTGGATTACGAAAGTATCAAAATTGTTTACCTCACATCTAAACAAAAAATACAGTGGTGTGGATAAAAGAGCTAAAAATTAAACCCTTGATAGGACTGCTTTTATACAGGCTGTGGTGTACGTCGCTTGTTTTTTTCAGGAAAATTATTTATATATTTTGGCTGTACTATTTCATCACCTTTTGGGAAGAGGTTACCACTCATCATTCTATCCACTTTTGCTATTGCAAAGCTACTAATAAACAAGCAATTGGGCTGTTAAGAGAATAGCAATAAATGCAAAAAGGGCTGGTATAGTACCAGCCCTTTTTATGGAATGTCTTTAGACACACTATGAATCAGATCTTTAATCCACCGTCAATTTCTTTATCATCCGCTCCCCATCTACCAGGAATTCCACAAAGTATATACCGCGTGCCTGGCCTGTCAGGTCAATATCAGTGTTAAATGTGTTGTTCAGGTTATCAAAGCTCTTAGCAAATACCTGCTGTCCGGTAATATTAGTTACCCGAAGGTCCAGGTGGTTCACCTGGTTAGCAGCGTTGAACATAACTTTGAATTTACCATTAGTTGGGTTAGGGTACATCTCTACGTCACTCAGATTATGGATAGTGCCGATACCTGCTGTAGTAGAGTCGTGCAGCCTTACCAGGAAGTCTACGGTCTCGCCCGATGTATAAGCACCGCAACCATTATCTGATGCTGCATTAGGGCCAACATTGCTATTGATGACAAGGCGCATACCAGTTAGCGTATTTGGTACGGTATAATAGTGCTTTTGTATAGTAAGTCTTGATGATACAAAGAAGGTAGTATCGGTAGTAATTATTGTCAGTACGGCATCTTCTGGATAATCATATACTTTATTATTATTAAAGTCAATGAACAGGGTGATCTTGGCTGGTGCACCGTTAGCATAGCGCATTATCTGGTACATCAAGAAATCGTAAGTGCTGTCTATACCAAGGTCCATTGGATACCTTGTCACATCAGTTCTGCCATGCGTAGCGCGCGGGTTGTTGATGTAGCTATTATTAGCGCCGCCCCGTGCCTTAGTATATGTATACCTGCCCAATATAAAGGCGCCTATGTCCACACTGTCCAGTGCACCACCTGTAGCCTGGCTGTAGCAATAGCAGGCATATCCGGGTTCGCTTACTACACTTACTGCATTAGAGTATGTAGTATCGTGCGTTACGGTACAAACCATCTGCAACCTATACGATGCTGGATTACGATAAATTATAGAAAGACGGTCAGAATCGACCACAAATGGCAGGTTGCCCCACGTAACCCCACCATCAGGAGATGTCTGGTAGTTATACTGCAATCCGTACAGGTTCTGCGAGTGATTAGAATCTATAAGCTGGAATGCGTACTGTGGGCACATGCTGCTATCGCTGGCATAAACAGTACCTGCATTGCTTGCTCCACCGCATCTGTCCGGTACTATGTTCACGAGGTAATCCTCAGTTTCACCATTTCCTGCACTATAAGGGCCGCAAGGGGTTATAGCTGGAAAAGTAGGCTGTAGTATCACGCGTAAACCGGTAACACCATATTGCACACCTGGTGTAGTGGCCAGGTTGAAGGTACCTGTAGCGGTAGGATTAGTTGAACTATTTACAGTACCAGTGCATACCAGATCCGTAACAGGGTCAAAGATACCATCGTGGTTAAAGTCTATGTATACACTCATATTATACGTTGAAAGGAAAGTACTGGTGGTAATACCAGTTACCAATGCAACGTAGGTACTATCTCTATATAGGGGGGCTGGAGTCAGGTAATCAAAATTAGTATAGCTATGCACCGCAGATGCATTACTTACTGTCGGTATGGCATTACCATTATTCAGCGCTGTGATGTGACCAGGAGAAGTGGTAAGTGTTACATTTCCAATGTTTTCAGTATGGCTGGTTGAGGTACCCGAAACTGGATTACAATAGCACAGGTAAAAAGGAGAAAGTATAGCATTTACGGCCACAGTATCTTTCAGGTTCGATATGCCGCAGGTAACTATGATGCGGAAGTATTTGTTAGAAGTAATGGTAGCGGTATAAGACGGAGTAGTAGCGCCAGTAGATGCCCAGGTAACACTATCATTCGATGACTGCCACAGATAAGAAAGGTTAGTAAATCCCGTATCGCTGTAAGATAGCGTGAATGGTACATTGTTACATGGGGTAATATGATTCACAGTACCGTGTGGCCTGCCCGTACATGGTGGTATAAAATCAAGGCTCACATCATCCAGGAAAATATCGTTTACTGTAGATGAACCGGCAGTGCTGTCTTCTGCCCTGAATATGATACCGGCATTGGTGCACGTATCGAATATAAGTGGTAGAGTATAATTGAACTGCACCCAACCGGTAGAGGTGCCATAGTTACTGCTACTCGTATATATACTGTCTACATTATAGTCGGCCGCTGCACTGGAAGGCAGGTATGGACGTAAAAGGACTTTCACTTTGTTGATATCACTACCGGTAGGTGTTATGTACAACCAGAAAGACAATTTATAACCGCCGCCGCCATTGCTTGTAACAAGCGTGGTCAGGTTCAGCGGAGGGGTGGTTAGGTCCGATGTAGTACCTATCTGATTGCGTGTGGTCACCCATGCCATACCAAAACCGCTATGCGTTGTAACCCCGGAATTTGTTGGTGTTGATGGACTACCATTATAAAGTGGTGTGGTAATACTTGTGCCAGTGGGACCGGTAGCCTCATACCAGTTAGGATAATGGTTATTTGGTGCCGCCGGAGTAACGTTCGACACAGACCACCCCATAGGCGGGAACATAGCTATATTCTCAAACCCTTCACTCAACAGGTTTTGTGCCTGGCCTTTATATATGCCGAGCAGGAACACCATTGCTGTAAGCAATAAAAATTTACACCTCGTTGGTATTAGTGAAAGGGTAAAGCTCTTTATTCTCATAACTTGTATTTTATTATTTAATTAATACTGTGCGTAAGATATACTTTTTTGATAAAATTTTTAACTGTAGGCAATATTTTCTAATACCGTACTACCAATATTTACTAACAGCAGCGATGTATCATTTTTTTGCATCAAGTCTGGGAATAAATATACCTTCTCACCTTTGAAGACGGCAATGTTCCCTAAAAGGTTTGCCCTGTATATTTGGCGTATACGGCACACATCTGTAATTTGGTCAAGGATATCCTACCGGTTATGCTGCTTTTTCCAATAAAATTCTACTACTTTTACCCGCAAAAACCAGTATATGAATTTCCCAAGTTCCGTAAAGTACACCAAAGACCACGAATGGATAAAGATAGAAGGTAACATAGCCACCATTGGCGTTACTGAATTTGCACAACACGAGTTGGGAGACATTGTATTTGTGGATATTGACACAAAAGGCAAAAAACTGAATGCGAACGAGGTGTTTGGTACCGTAGAGGCCGTAAAAACAGTATCTGACCTTTTCCTGCCAATAGCTGGTACTATTACCGAAGTAAATGGCGACCTGGAAGCTAACCCAGAGTACGTGAACAACGACCCGTATGGCAAGGGCTGGATGGTGAAAATGGAAATAGAAGCAGGCGCAAGTGAAGAGCACCTGATGGATGCAGCAGCCTACGAGCAACTGGTAGGTTAAATGCAGCTAAGCATATTATTTACAACATCATCTCCTTATAAAAAATGGGCAAGGTCTCTCGCTATGCTGTGGACCTTGCTCATTTTTATTCTATGTCTGCTGCCCGGTAAAGACATTCCCGATGTGCACGTACCCTTCGCAGATAAGTGGGTACACTTCATTCTCTTTGGCATCTTCGCTTTTTTATGGCTGTGCGCACGCCCTGGCAGGGGGTGGGGGTATGCTATAGCAATACTTGTTCTATCAGTATTTACCGGTTGGCTGGTAGAGGAGTTGCAGGGCCTATTCCCCGCTCTTGGCCGCACTAAAGACATGATGGACGCTCTGGCCGATAGTGTTGGTGGCCTGCTGGGTGTGCTGGTCTTCACTATTTGCAGTTATTCGGCACCTACCCAAAAGATATAGGCTACTGCCTGGAAAATACTTTTCGCAGTACCTTGTCTGCATTATTCGTTATTTTAGCCTCGCCTATACAAACGCACTATTCAAAATGATATACCGCAGTAAAGCGCCCTTGCGCATAGGGCTGGCAGGTGGCGGCACAGATGTAAGCCCCTATTGCGACATCTATGGCGGCGCCATACTCAATGCTACTATTTCGCTGTATGCCTATGCTTCTATAGAGCCGCTCAGCGAGGCTACCATTATTATAGAAGCCCGCGACCGCAACGAAAAAGCAGACTACCCAAAAACAGATATCCTGCCTATAGATGGCCAGCTGGATCTGGCAAAGGGCGTATACAACCGCATAGTAAAAGACTATGGCAATGTGCCATCAGGCTTCAGGCTCACTACCTTTGTAGATGCTCCTGCAGGGTCGGGCCTGGGCACCTCGTCTACCCTTATGGTGGCCATACTGGGCGCCTTTGCAGAGTGGATGCAACTGCCTCTTGGCGAGTATGACATAGCCCACCTGGCCTATCAGATAGAACGTGTGGAGCTGGCTATGGCAGGGGGTAAACAAGACCAATACGCGGCCACCTTTGGTGGGGTAAACTTTATGGAGTTCTACGAGGGCGACCATGTTATTGTAAACCCGCTGCGCATAAAACCAAAATATCTGTTCGAGCTGGGCAATAACCTGCTGCTCTACTTTACAGCTACCAGCCGCCTGTCCTCTACTATTATAGAGGCGCAAAGCCAGAACGTAGTAGATAAGAACCAGGGCTCTATAGATGCTATGCACCAGCTAAAGGAACAAGCCCGTATGATGAAAGAGGCATTGCTGAAAGGTAAAATAGACGATATAGGGTATATACTGGATTACGGCTTCAAGTACAAAAAACAAATGGCCAAGGGCATCAGTAATCCTAAAATGGATGAGCTTTACGAGACCGCACTGCGTGCAGGCGCCACTGGCGGTAAGATAACCGGCGCAGGTGGCGGCGGCTTCATGATGTTCTACTGCCCCGGCAGCAAGAGCTACGCAGTAAAGGAAGCGTTAAGTAAGTTCGAGGGGAATTTCCGTCCCTACCAGTTTACCGAACATGGATTATTCACCTGGAGCATATAACTGTAACACATGGAGTGTATCGTATTAGCAGGCGGGCTGGGCACCAGGCTTAGGGAACAATTGG
>CBDIBP010000033.1:0-69329 GCA_965276955.1 Flavipsychrobacter sp. | reverse complement strand
CCTTAAAAGCACACATGCTTGTACTCATGCGCCTATGAGCTTTAAAGAGAAATTCTTTGCAGGTTTCAACCATGGTTTCAATACCATCACCAATAGGTATATTGTTGGGCTTAAATTCCTGATACGCAATAAATGGGTAAGTATAGGCGGCCTTGCATTGGTTGTTGTCGCTACTGTTTTCCTTATTCAAAGAACTAAATCAGGTTTCATACCGACAGAAGATCAGGGGTTTGTAGCGATAGCTGTTTCTACTCCCTCAGGTACATCATTAGATGTTACAACTAAGATATTAAAGCAGGCAGAAGATTCTTTAAGTGCGCTGCCTGCATCTCGGTTTGTAACGTCTATTTCTGGTTTCAACCTATTAACGTCTTCCAATAGCCCATCGGCAGCAGTGATGTTTGTTCTGTTAAAACCCGACAATGATAGGGGAGCAGTAAAGGACATTAACGCGATACAGAATGTGATAAGAGGAAAGTTGGATCACGTTACAGGCGGTACTTTCTTTGTATTTAGTTTTCCAACTGTTCCAGGCTTTAGCAATGTAGAAGCGCTCGATGTGGTATTGCAGGATAAAACAGGCGGGAACCTCAATAAGTTTAGTGGTGTGGCCAATACCTTCATAGGCGCATTGATGCAGAAAAAAGCCGTAGCATATGCATTCACTACCTTCAAATCCGACTATCCTCAATTGCAGTTGGATGTAAATGAAGAAAAAGCGAACCAGCTTGGCGTCAGTGTTAAAGACATCCTCCAAACTATGCAGGCCTACTTTGGTAGTGCACAGGCTTCCGATTTCAACCGCTTTGGTAAGTATTACCGTGTAATAGTACAAGCCGATATCGCGGACAGAACTGACCCATCATCAATAGACAGGATATTCGTGAAAAATAGATTGGGCGATATGGTGCCTATAAGCACTTTGGTTAAACTGACCCGTGTGTATGGTTCAGAAACGGCATCTCGTTACAATCTGTTCAGTTCCATACAGGTCAATGTGATACCTAAACCAGGCTACAGTTCAGGCGATGCTATTAAGGCCATCCAGGAAGTTGCACAAGAGCAGTTACCTTCAGGCTACGCCTATGAGTTCTCAGGACAAACCCGCGAGGAGATATCTTCTAATGGACAAACTACCATCATATTTGCGCTTTGCCTGCTGTTCGTGTATTTCCTGTTAGCAGCTCAGTACGAAAGCTATATTCTGCCCATGGCCGTTATACTTTCTATCCCTACAGGTATACTGGGTGTATTTATAGTTCTTGGGCTCACAGGTATAGAGAACAATATTTATGTACAGGTAGCCCTTATCATGCTCATCGGTTTGCTGGCAAAGAATGCCATACTTATAGTAGAGTTTGCTGTCCAGCGGCGCCGGGCTGGTCTTACCCTGGTTAGGTCTGCAATTGAAGCAGCACGCTTACGTATACGCCCCATCGTCATGACATCCCTTGCATTCATTTTTGGTTTGTTTCCTATGAGCATTGCAAAGGGGCCTTCGGCTCAGGGTAATCATTCCATCAGTATTGGCGCTGCCGGTGGTATGCTGTCCGGGGTAGTGCTGGGCTTATTTATCATACCCGTCTTGTTTGTGATATTCCAGCACCTTCAGGAAAAAGTGACGGGTGTGCCCATCGCTGTTGCCAATCAAAACGGTCGTGCATCCATGCTATTAAAAGATAGTAAAGAAGGAACCGAAGTAGAAACAATATAACTAAAACAAAACATGAACAAACATATAAAATACATATTGCCACTCCTTATGGTCTTGGCGCTGCAAGCATGCAAAGTGTCAAAAGATGTGCATGAACCGGATATGTCGCTGCCTGCAAGTTTTAGGAACGGCACTGCTACTGATACCACCAGCATTGCTAACATATCATGGAGCAATTTCTTTAACGACGAGCTATTGGTAAAACTAATAGACAGTGCTATACAGGGTAACCTGGATATGCAACTGGCCATAAAGAACATAGAAGCCGCACGTTTATTGGCTAAGCAAGCAAAATGGAATAATGTGCCCACACTTGCTCTTAATGTAACGGCTAATACTACTCGTCCGTCAGATAATAGTCTGAATGGGTTAAGTCTGGCTCAATATGGCCTGGGAAATCACATTGAGGATTATTCCGCTAACCTGTCCATCTCTTGGGAGGCCGATATATGGCAAAAGATCCGCAATAAAAATAAAGCTGCGCTGGCCGCCTATTTGCAGACCCGCGAAGCACGAGATCTCATACAAACCAGTATAGTCGACAACGTAGCGGAGGGGTATTATAACTTGCTGATGCTTGATGCTCAACTGGCAATAGCACAAAAAAATGTACTGCTAAGTGATAGTACACTGCGTATGATCCGTTTGGAATTTGATGCCGGCCAGGTCACCTTGCTTGCCGTGCAACAGGCTACAGCGCAGCAATTGGCAGCTGCACAGTTGGTGCCGCAGTTCCAGCAAAATATTGCTATCCAGGAAAATGCTCTGCGCATCCTTACCGGCAACCTGCCAGGTAGTATCGAAAGGAGCACATCTTTAAGTACCCTGGTAGAACCAGTTAATTTACCCACAGGTATTCCGTCAGAAATAGTGAGCCGTCGTCCTGATGTAAGGATAGAGGAACTGGCACTTACTATCGCTAATGCTAAGGTGGGCATCACCAAGGCCAGTATGTATCCCTCCCTGCAGATAACGGCCGCTGGTGGGGTGAACTCCTTCAAAGCAAGTAATTGGTTCAATATTCCGGCAGCTTTATTTGGCATAGTTGCAGGTGCAGTGGTGCAGCCTTTGTTGCAGCACAAAGAGTTAAAAACAAATTACAAGGTAGCCATGGTGGAGCGCGATGAGACTGTTATCCGTTTTAGGCAGTCAGTATTGGTAGCGGTAGGTGAGGTTTCTGATGCGCTGGTCAAGATCGAAAAGTTGAAACAGCAGCAAAGCATTGTGCACGAACGTGTACAAATATTGCAGGGTGCCACAGCAAACGCTAATTTGCTATTTAAAAGCGGCATGGCCAACTATTTGGAAGTGATAACAGCCCAAAGCAATGTCTTGCAAAGCGAGTTGGAGCTTGCCGCTGTAAAGCGGTCGCAGCTGTCTGCTGTTGCACAACTCTACCGGTCATTAGGTGGTGGCTGGAAGTGATTATAAGAGTACGAACATCTCTTAACAGTTATAAAGGCCTCCCTTGCTTAGCAGCGGAGGCCTTTATAACTACCATACAATTGATGTCGTTCACATTATATCATAGCAGATTTTATTTTTTCATTTTGCCGTTATATCTTTGCACATGGCATTAAGATCTAAGTTTTACGGCGAGGGCCTCACATTCGATGATGTGCTCCTCATGCCGGCTTACTCAGAAGTTCTCCCCCGGGAAGTAAGCATAGTAACCAACCTGACAAAAGATATTCAATTGAACCTGCCCATGGTATCGGCGGCAATGGATACAGTTACCGAGTTCCAGCTTGCGGCAGCGCTTGCCCGCGAAGGTGGTATAGGCATATTGCACAAAAATATGAGCATCGAGCGTCAGGCAGAGCAGGTGCGCAAGATAAAGCGCTCAGAAAGCGGTCTTATCGTCGACCCCATAACGTTGTCGCCCGATGCCACCGTTGGCGATGCATTGAAGCTGATGCGTGATAATAAGATTGGCGGCATTCCCATAATAGATAGCAACAAAAAGCTGGTAGGCATTGTCACCAACCGCGATATGCGGTTCGAGAAAGATAACCGCAAGAAGGTATCGGCCATAATGACCAGCGAAAAGATAGTTACCGCTCCCATAGGTACAGATATGAAGAAGGCGGAGGGTATACTGGAGCGCTACAAGATAGAAAAGCTACCTATAGTAGATAAAGCCGGCAAGTTGATAGGGCTTATCACCTTTAGGGATATCATGCACCTTAAAAGCCACCCTAACGCTTGTAAAGACCAGTTTGGTCGTCTGTTGGCAGGTGCGGCAATAGGTATCACTGCGGATATACTGGATAGAGTAGAAGCCCTTAAGAACGCAGGTGTAGATGTGATAACGCTCGATAGTGCGCATGGCCATAGCAAAGGCGTAATAGAGGCAGTGAAGAAAGTAAAGAAAGCTTACAAGACCATTCCTATTATAGCGGGCAATATAGCCACCGGTGCCGGTGCGAAAGCCCTGGCCGATGCTGGCGCTGACGCTGTGAAAGTAGGTGTCGGACCAGGTTCTATATGCACAACACGTGTAGTAACGGGAGCAGGAGCCCCGCAACTTACAGCTATTATCGAGGCTGCACAGGCGCTTAAGAAAAGTGGTATACCTGTTATAGCAGATGGGGGTATACGTTATACCGGCGATATGGTGAAGGCAATAGCTGCAGGTGCATCTTGCGTTATGGCTGGTTCTATATTTGCGGGTACCGAAGAAAGCCCGGGCGAGACCATCATATACGAAGGCCGTAAATTCAAGTCATATCGCGGTATGGGCTCTGTTGAGGCTATGCAGGAAGGTAGCAAAGACCGCTACTTCCAGGATATGGAGGCCGATATAAAGAAACTGGTACCGGAAGGCATTGTAGGTCGTGTACCTTACAAAGGTAACCTCAGCGAGGTGGTACAGCAGTTCCTGGGCGGCCTTAGGGCGGGGATGGGTTACTGTGGGGCAAAGGATATAGCAACACTGCAAGACGAGTCGCAATTTGTCCGCATCACTTCAGCATCCATGGCAGAAAGCCATCCACACGATGTGGTGATCACTAAGGAAGCGCCTAATTACAGCAGGTAAGCATTGTACAAATAAAGATAAGTGTAGTGCCGGGCAAACTCCCGGCACTTTTTTTATCCTTCCAGTATCTCTATTTGTTTCAGTATTTGTTCTTTAGTGATGGGGTACGGCTTGTTTTCCCTTATGGTATCGTATACGGCATCGAACAAGTGGATGTAGGATGTAGGGGTCGGTACTATCGTAGTTTTGGTAAGGGTGCCATCTTCATTCATGGTGGTGAGCACACCATCCTTACTAGGCTCTTCTATGCCGTATTGCGGGTCGGTAGGCTTCATGCCCGCCTGTAGTTGCTGCTGCTGGGTGTCTACACGATACTTGATGTAAGTACCCTTTGTTCCATTTACCACAAATCCTGGCTGTGCCTCTACCATGGTCATGTTCAGCGTCACATATACATGCAGGTCATCAGGATAGTAAAGATGTATATGGGCATAATCGTCAACTTGTGTATCCGGGCGTATGTGACCTATCGATCTTTCCCAACGCAAGGGCAAACCAAATAATGAAAAGACAGCATCCAGCGTATGTGGTCCAAGGTCGTAGAGCAGCCCGCTGCCAGGCACCGGTGTTTCTTTGAATTTTTTAGGCCCTATGGTATATTGGTACCTGTCATACCGGAAGTACGCTTCTACTATGCGGCCCAGCTTGCCGCTATCCAGTGCTTCTTTTACAGAAAGGTAGTCACTATCCCAGCGGCGGTTCTGGTAGGGTAGTACGTACAGTTGCCTGTTATTAGCCTCTTCAAACAGTGTTTTTGCCTGCGCTACCGTTACAGTGAAAGGCTTTTCTATCAATACATGTTTGCCTGCCCTTAATGCCTGAAGGGCATGATCAAAATGCGTATAGCTTGGTGTGTTCACCACCACCAGTTCTATAGCAAGGTCTGCTATCAGCTCATCAACAGTGGGGTAGCTGGTAACGTTCGGGTAGTCATTGTGTATCTTTCTTTCCGATCGTTCTACGGCGCCAACCAGCTCAAATCCTTTATGTGCAGCAAGGAACGGTGCCTGGAACAATTTGCCAGACATGCCGTAAGATAAGATGCCGGTTTTAATGGTGTCAGGCATAGTGCGTAGTGTTTACAACAACTAAAGTAGCAAATAAAATGGGGTTAATAAGCTATACGGGCATCATATCAATATTACTCCTCGCTATCAAATCCCTTCATCTCCGGCATGTTCTTTACAATGCTGAATATTTTAGGTGCTTGGTGGTAAATGCCGGTATTGTGCTTGTTACCGAGCACAACAATAGTAAGGTTCTCTCCTATAAAGCGGTAAAAAGATGTATTGTTACCATGCCACCATCCGTTATGGTATATGATCTTATTCCCATTGGGGAAGCAAAGCATGCGCCAGCCCAGCCCATAGTTCTTTACACCTTTGCGTTCAAAAGAGCAAGGGCCATACGCAAGCTCTATGGTCGCTTCAGAAAGTAACGTGCTTTTGTAGAACGATTGGTCCCAGCGATACATATCTTCAGGTGTGCTATACACATTTTTGTCGCCATAGATGCCGTCGGCAAACATGTTGGGTTCGCGTGTCCAGTTATATCTGTAACTGATACTTGCATCGGCAGGCAAGCCTTTAGCTGCATCGCATATATAGGTATGGTTCATACCCAGTGGTGCAAAAATGTATCGGTGCATAAAGTCCCTGAAGTTCATGCCCGTCACCTGTTCTACTATCAGGGCCAACACTGCATAGTTAGTATTGCTGTAGGTGAAACGCGTACCTGGTTTGAACTCCAGTCCTGGTTTGTTTTTTGCCATCATAGCCAGCATCTGCGCATTCGTTATTGGTGTTTTCTGGTCCTCGGTATAGTCTTCTACCCAGTGGGTGTAGTCGCGCAGACCGCTCCTGTGGTTCAATAACATGCGCACCGTAATGGCAGGGTAAGGGAACGTTTTTAAATAATACTGCACTGGCTGGTCAAGGTCTATATGTTTGTTCTCATAGAGATACAATATTGCCGTGCCGGTAAATGTTTTACTGATAGACGCCAATTGCACACCACTGTTTTGCTGCATAGGTTGCTTTGCCTCTCTATTAGCGTAGCCAAAATATCGTTCATAGATTATTTTACCTTTTGCGCCCACAAGTACGCTGCCATTGAATCCCATGCGTGCCTGCGCAAAATAGTAAGCATCCAGTTTTTGTATGGTCTCACGTGCATGAACTGACATAGTATCGTATACGAGCGGAAGAATAGTTGTTTTTTTGGGAGTATCGTGAAAGGCATTGTTACTGATATTAGTGCGGGCCGTTACCTGCTGCTGCTTGCTGTGGCAGGCAACGAACAATATTAACATCAGGCACGAGATATATTTAGCGGTATTCTTCTTGAACATAGTTTCTATCTTATCAAACGGGCAAATATAAAAGGTACGGAGGGAGCATTATTGGGTTAACTCAATTTTAACAAATTTTACAACATCATCTATCAATTCGTAATAACACTGTGCCAGTTGATAATAGTACACAATGAAGGTATTATAAGCATCTTCTACATCGGCCATATACTTTGCCCGCCGGGTTAGGCCTTTTAGCGAATGCTGCATGCCTTGCAATGTTCTGTAGCCGTATAGCCAGTTACGCTCGCGCATGTATGGAAAGTACTCTGCAAATTTTGCAGGGAACCATTGCGCTTGTTCCTGCAGCTGATCATAGGTATTTATACTAAACTCCAGTAATTGTTTTTCTGACTGGAAGCAACGTGGGTCTATGGCTAAAAAATGGTCATAAAGAATATCTGTTATAGGGCCTGAATACAAACCATACTTTTCTCTGAACCATAACTGGGCGCGGTGCGTGGCCGGGTGCCTGTCTGTAAATTCATCAATTTTCCGGTGCAGCAATATGCCTTTACGTATGCCGGGTGGATATGCATCCAACGCTATTCGGCCCTTTACGTGGTCGGCTATCAAGTTGCCGGTCAGTATCTCTGCATCTCCAAAAGAAAGATAAGCATGTGCCAGGTAATTCATGATACTAAACTACGACACATGTGCCGCAATGGTTTTGATGTTTTTATTCAACATGTTTCTTTTGCGACAATTCGTCTATATCCAGGCTCATGGTCTTCAGCTCCACCAGTAGTTTCTCTACATATATCACTTGCGCATCAGATAGCAGGAATGGCGTGCGGAATGCAGGGTCTACTGCTGACAAATTTTCCTTGATGCTGGGGAATAGATACCGAATACCTTCCTCTATATTATTGAACCATAACAGACATTCATTTATTTTGCCTTGCTGCTCTGTGGTGGCCTGCCCCTGTGCCTGGTTCTCGCCCTCTAAATATATATTGTTGAGGCTGCGGGTGATGCGGATGTTGTGCAATACCAGGCTATAATATAGAGTGGAATTATCTACACTCTTAGGCTCGTGTATATACCTGTTCAGAGAATCGAATACATTACTGTTCTTTGTTTCTGCACTGCGTTTGTTCTTTGTCCAGTTGAGGTTGGGCTTTGAACCGAAAAAGGTGGCCTTAAAATATTCATAATTGCAGTTAATAGCCGTGGCCAGGTGCACGGGCAGCCATTTTTTATCCCATGTGGGCAGCAGTGCGAACCCTGCTATTACCGCCAGTCCAGAGCCCCCAATGGTACATAAAGCACGTGTTATTATCAGCATAGGCTGCACCGCAGCCTCCAGGTTGAATAACAGCACCAGGTTCACGGTGATAACGAAAACCGCCAGTCCGTAGTTCTTCCTGAAATAATAGACCATCAGTACGAACGTGATGAATAGTATAGCCTCTGTAAGGTGTATATGCTCATCTACATGAAGCAATATACTACCCACTATGCCGCCCACAACAGTGCCGGTAACGCGTTGTAATGCCTTGGTGAATGTAGCGCCAAAGTAGGGCTGTATCACTATCATAACGCTGAAGGGCAGCCAGTAGCCATGATTGATACCGAACCATTTATAAATGAACAAAGCTATGGTAGCTGCTATGGCAGACCGTAATGCGTACCTGGTATTGAAAGTATTGAAACTGAATAAGGTGCGCAATGAGTTTACAACATACCGGGGATTGAGGATGAACAGCGTCTTTACCATAGAGTACGTGCGGAAAGCAAGCACATCCTTACCCATACCCTCTATATGATCTACAGAGCGCTCCACCAGCTTCAAAGACCGCTCAGAAAGATGTATAATCTTTTTGATGGCCCTGGTAGATGAATGGTCATGATCCAATGGATACTGTTTAGACAGCATCACCAGCTTTTTTAACCTGCTGATGCGGGATATGAGTATCACTTTTTCCTCGGGCCTTAACGTTACCGTAAAGACGGCCATACGTTCTAATGCATCATGCATTGCAGAGAACAAAACAGAGAATTTGACCTTCAAAGAAGGGTCGAGCACACTGAAGTTGATATGCTCCATTTCCTCACTCATAGCTATGATGTGTACAGCTGTGAGTGATGCAGCTTTGCGCAACTGTGCCAGGTGGTATTTTTGTTTGTCCTGCTCCTGCACCTGGTGCGCCATTTGGCCATGAAACTCAAAAGAACTATCTATAGATCTGCGCACATCCTTTTCCTTCAAGTATATATCCCGTATATTACTGCGTTTTGCGGTACCATCCCATCCCTGGCCTACGGTGCCTACCAGGCTGGCCACAGCACGCCATATCAGCGCTATCTGCCGCCTGAATGGTTGCTCTGCTGGGGTAAACAGAGACAAACCCATACCTACTGCTATAGGCCATGCTGCACCAATAAGAACAAGATACACCCTGTGCTCTGTAGCCTGCAAGGTAAGGGTAGGGTAGGCATTGCTTAGTATGAACAACAGGTACACACATATGGCCAGGCCACTGGCCCTGTCACCAATGTTCTTGAGCAAGGTAGCCACAAAGCCTACTACGAACATGCACAAGGTGCTTATCCATATGTTTTGCCCGGTAACAGAGCCCAATATAGAAGCAATGATAGCCAGGATAGCGCCTGATGCAAGGGTGCGTATACGCCATGCATAAGAGCCTTTCAACTCTACCCAGCAAATAGCTTCTGCTGTTATGGTTATCCATACAGCATCAAATATGTGGTGAGTGGCAAGACCCCAGATAAGAGGCACGATAGCCGAAATGCCCATGCGAAGCCCCCAGCTGAACATGGGCTCAAATGTCTCCTGTTCTATCAGTTTATTCAGACGCTTGTATGGCTTAGTGGTGCGCACAGGCAATATACATTATTTTATAGCCAGTTGTTTATCTACTATGGCGCTTATCTGCTCATTAGTTATTGTGCTCTCGATAAATGTACGGAACCCGTTCGCCCTGTTCAATATAAGTGTAGATGGTATAGAGCCCAGCCAGGTGCTGTCTATTTTGGGCATAAAGGTGTTGGCATCAGTTTCGTTGAACCACACCACCTCTGGCTGCATCTTTCTACGGTCGATGAATGTTTGCAGTTTTAAAGGATAGCTTTCCTTAAAATCAAGACTGGCCATAATGATCTTCACAGGTTTGCCTGTATATTTTGTCTGCAACACGTCAAACTCCGGTAGCTCATGAACGCAAGGCACACACCATGTGGCCCAGAAGTTAATAATGTAAACAGTATCGCTGCTGGTAGCGCGCTGCATAAGCTGCGCGGCAGTATAGCTTTTTATGTGTTGTGCAAATACTGTGGTAAATGATAACAGCAAAGACAATACGAACAGAACTTTTTTCATAGCGGAGCATCCTTTCTATAAAGGTAAAAGGTGGCAAGTTAAAGTTTGTATAAGTTTGGTCACCCAGCTGGGAATAGAATTCTTTCTGAGACCAGCGCTCTAATATTTAAGGCCAGCGTATAAAAACTTTTGGCTTCTTCTGTAGTTGGGTCTAAACTCGAGTCTGGGTAACGGACCTGTACTGCATAAGCGTTTATATTTAATGGGTCAACTGTTGTGAAAATTGAATCAAAGTTTGAACATTCTGATAAGAGAAATATAATATTGTGCGTTCTCTCAACATCGTGTCCGTTATATATCAGGTAAGCTTTTAGGAGCTTTTCAATGGCTTGCTGGCAATGAAAGCAGGCATTATCCAAGATCATGGGTTCAATTTCGAGCAGTCTTTGGGCAGTCATCAGATCATGTTCTGCCTTGTTCATCCAGTCCTGGATATATATCTTTAGGGCAGTGGTCATAACGCTATTCCTTCTCTTATAGCTGAACGGACAATGTGGCCAGGTAGTTCCTGTTTTTGTTTTACTTCTTCTTCACTATTGATCAGGATATCTACAGGGACATTTATTGCAGCTACAATAGCCCTATCGAGTATATTACTCCAGTAGATCTTTTCAGCAGGCGTAAACATCTGTGATGTTATTATCAGTAGGTCATAGTCACTACGGCTATCCATATTTCCCCTTGCACGAGAACCAAACAGCAATGTTCTTGACCCAGGCAAGCACGCCAGCACAGTATCCCGGATTTTATCATATACCGATGTTACATTCATAGAGTAAATATACAAAATGTAAAAGAAAGAAGGTGACCTTACTACTTGCCAATCACCACTTTTAAAGACTTGCCTGCGGCGGTCTCATTGTCGGGCCTTAGCAGTTTAATCTGGTCTATATAAACTGTGTCACCAGCCTTAGTGCGCTTGTATATGGTTGCTGCTATTATAGCATCCACGGTATCACCTAAGCAAGGCTCTATCAGGTAGTCTGTGAGTATTATAGGATTGCCCGTGCTGTCCTCATATACATTGCGTTCAGCATAGTTAAAGTTGAACCCGGTGACTTTATATTCTACACCTGATGAGTCTTTGCCCAATAATCCCTGCTTTAGCAAAGAATCGAATTCCTGCTTGGGGACAGTGCCTCCTGCAATGGAAGAATGCCCCAGGTACACAGCTATCGGCTTAGTATAGTTCTTGTATGCGGCAACGGTTTCTTTCTCAACGGTCTTTGCAGGTGCAGGTTTTTTCTTGCTTTTTTGCGCCCACAAGGTGACCGCAAAAAAGCAGAATATGATACCGCAAACTGTGCTGAACGTACGCTTCATGTGTTGTAATTTATAACAAACTCAGGCTTTCTTCAATAGTTTTTATTTTAGCCAGTGCATCAGCCTTCTTTTTCTCTTCGTTGGCTATTACCTCGGGTTTTGCATTCTGTACAAAACGCTCGTTACCCAGCTTTTTGTCTATACTTACCAGGAAGCCTTGCAGATAAGCCAGTTCTTTTTGCAGTTCATCGGCCTGCTGCTCTACGTTCATAGTGGCCAGGTCGGCTTCTATGTATAGCTTGTCGGTCTGCACTACTATGCTGATGCTGCCTGGGCGCGCCTCGGTAGTATAACCAATAAATTCCGCGTTCACCTGCCTGCGCAATATGTCGTCCACAGCTTCGTAGAACGCATGGTGCTTACTGTCTATCCACAGTTTTATCGTCTCTTTTGGTTTCAGCTGGTTCTTATTGCGGGTATCGCGAACGGCAGTTATCAACTCTTGTAAGAATGCACCTTGCTTCAGCAGTTCGGCGTCAACAGCAGCCGACAATGGTAATTGCTGTACTATAAGGTCGTTGCCGGCACCGCGGTGACGCAAACTATGGTATATTTCCTCTGTAACGAACGGCATATAAGGATGCAGCAATTGTAGCAACTGCTCGTAAATAGCAATAGTGCGCTCATATACATATGCCGATACCGATTGCTCCATACCGGGCTTTACCCACTCCAGGTACCAACTGCAGAAGTCGTTCCAGATAAGGGAGTAAACGGTCTTCAGTCCTTCACTAAGTCTGAAATCTTTATATAGTTCTGTGATCTCTGTAGATACTGTGGTGATGCGGTTTTGCATCCACTCTATGGCGAAGCGGATATTGCTGTCCTCTACGTTATCAGCTATTCTATCTTCCCAGCCTTTCACCAGCTTCATGGCGTTCCACATCTTGTTGCAGAAGTTGCGGCCTTGTTCCAGCATGCTTTCATCGTACAGCAGGTCGTTGCCGGCTGGTGAGGCTATCATTACGCTGAAGCGTACCGCATCGGCGCCAAAGTCGTCTATCAGTTGCAGCAGGTCGGGCGAGTTGCCTAAAGATTTACTCATCTTCTTGCCCTGCTTATCGCGTACTATACCGGTAAAGTATACCTTATCAAAAGGCTTCTGGCCCATGAACTCGTAGCCCGCCATTATCATCCTGGCCACCCAGAAGAAAATGATCTCGGGTGCTGTTACCAGCGTATTGGTAGGGTAGTAATATTTCAGTTCTTCGTTGTTGGCATCCTTGTTCCAGCCAAATACTTCCATGGGCCACAACCAGCTGCTGAACCACGTATCCAATACATCGTCTTCTTGGCGTAGTGTTGGGTTGGTCTTTGCCAGGTCTGGCTTTGTTGCTTTGTACTTTTCTATGGCCTCTGCTTCGTTGTGGGCTATGTACATGCCATTCTCTACATCGTACCAGGCCGGTATGCGCTGGCCCCACCATAGCTGGCGGCTGATGCACCAGTCCTTGATATTGGTCATCCAGTGGCTGTACAGGTTCTTGAACTTTGCCGGGTAAAACTCAATATCCTCATTCGCAACTGCATCGATAGCAGGCTGCGCCATGTCCTTCATATTGCACCACCACTGCATGCTGAGGCGCGGTTCTACAACAGCGTCTGACCGCTCTGAGAAGCCTACCTGGTTGGCATAGGGTTCATCCTTTACAAAGTTGCCGCTTTCCTTCAGGTCGACAATTATCTTCTTCCGCACGGCAAATCGGTCCATGCCTATGTACATGCCTGCGGCCTCGCTCATAGTACCATCCTCGTTCAGCGTGTCTACTACGGGCAGGTTGTACTTGATGCCCAGGTTGTAGTCATTGATATCGTGGGCAGGCGTCACTTTCAGTGCGCCCGTACCAAACTCCATGTCTATATAATCATCGAAGATGATAGGTATGCGGCGGTTGATGAGTGGCACAAAGCAGAACTTACCTTTCAGGTGCGCATAGCGTGGGTCGTCAGGGTGCACACATACGGCAGTATCGCCCAGTATGGTCTCGGGGCGTACGGTTGCTATGGTTATATATTCGTCCCCTTCACCCTCTACCTTGTAGCGTACATAGTACAGGTTGCTATTGGTTTGGCGGTGTATCACCTCTTCATCGCTCAGGGCCGTTTTGGCCTTAGGGTCCCAGTTGATCATCTTTACTCCGCGATAGATGAAGCCCTTGTCGTACAGCTCCACGAACACCCGGATCACGGATGCATAGTAATCCTCGTCCATAGTGAAATGGGTGCGATCCCAGTCGAGTGCACAACCCAGTTTCTTCAACTGCTGCAATATGATGCCGCCATATTTATCTTTCCACTGCCACGCATAGGTCATGAACTCATCGCGGCTCAGTGTCTTCTTGTCTATTCCTTGTTCTTTCAGCATGTTCACCACCTTGGCCTCTGTGGCTATGCTGGCATGGTCGGTACCGGGCACCCAACAGGTGTTGTAGCCCAGCATCTTTGCACGGCGCACCAGTACATCCTGCACCGTATCATTAAGGGCATGGCCCATGTGCAGCACACCGGTTACATTGGGTGGTGGTATCACTACGGTATATGCGGGCCGGTCATCGGGCACCGACTTGAAATATCCTGCCTTGTCCCAATGCTCGTACCAATTCTGCTCTGCTTCCTTATGCTGAAAATTCTTACTTAATTCCATTGTTTAATGTTTGTAGCGCTGCCGAGGTGACCATACCTATAAGCAGACGAAAGTCTGCAAATATAACATCTATACGCTTTGCAGAGTAACAAGAAGCGGTGGGGTTGGTGAAATTTCCGATTGACCGGTAAAAAAGTAAATCGGTAATTTTTGATGGGATGACGGCTCTAAATGTACTGTGGTAGCGGGTATTAGTACTTTGTGTTATTTCTTGTTTTTTCCGGTTTTTACTGGTGGCGGTAATTTTGTGTGAATCAGGATCTACAGGGTATAGAGAAAACGAGGTCATTGTAGTGGCTGTACCGTTGATAAAATTTCCGGTTGACCGGTAAAAATATAAATCGGTAATTTTTGGGTGGTCGATACCTTGAAACATCCGATGGTGGATAGTATAGGTATTTTGTGTTATTTCTTGTTCTTTCTGGTTTTTACTGGTGGCGGTAATTTTGTTTCAGCCACGATAGAAGTAATGAACACCTAGACGTCTTGTGAATCAGGCCCAAAGATACAAAACGATAAAGTATGGGATGGAAGAAGATGTACACATTTTTCGTAACTTTATTTTTTCAAATTCAGCAAAGATGGATGTTCAAAAAATGCAACAAAACCTCATCAAACAAATAACTGCTGTTAATGATGAAGATATATTGCGGATGTTGGATGAAGAATTGTCATTTTCCTTGCAAGGTCATACGGATCTTTCTGTTTTACTAACAGATGCTGATCATAAGGAATTGACATTTTTATCAAAAGAACCGGTTGAAAAGAATACTATGCCGTTGTCCGAATTCAATAATATAATGGATAGATGGCGTATGAAGTAGTGGTCAATAAGCGATTCACAAATAAGCTATTGGATGTACTCGATTTTTTAGAAAGAGAATGGGGCAGTAAAGTTGCCCATTCTTTTTTGGATACAGTGTATGCACGTATCTATGCGTTACAATCGCATCCTTATATCGGTTCGTTAACGAGCATACCTGATGTACGGAGTACATTTATTACCAAGCATAATAGGCTTTACTACAGAGTAGAGAAAAATAAGATAGTGATACTGAACATGTATGATACGCGGAAAAGAGATCTTGGTAAAACAGCTAGCTAATTTAATTTGCTATCCTCTTGTATCCAGCGCATCCCTCAATCCATTCCCTAATATATTGAAAGCATATACCAGCAACATGATAGCTATACCGGGTATCAGCGCCAGCATGGGGCGGTTGGTGAGCAGGAAGCTGTAATGTTCCTTTATCATGAGTCCCCAGGAGGGTTGGGGTGGCTGTACGCCTATACCCAGGAAGCTGAGTCCGGCTTCAATGAGTATGGCAGCGGCAAAATTACTGGCGGCAACTACCATTACGGGACCGGCAATATTGGGTAGTATGTGCCGGAAGATAATGCGAAAATTGCCCAGGCCTAGTGCCCGGGCTGCGGTGATATATTCCATCTCGCGCAGTACCAGCACCTGGCCACGAATGAGGCGGGCGGCACCCACCCACATAGTGAGGCCAATGGCCACGAAGATCTCCCAGAAGCCCTTGCCTATGGTAAGCGTAATGGCAAATACCAGCAGTAAGGTAGGTATGGCCCACAGTATGTTGATGATCCACATGACCGCATTGTCTATGGCGCCTCCGTAATAACCCGCAATGCAGCCCAGAACTATACCTATGGTGAGCGATAGCAGTACCGCTACCAACCCCACAGCCAGGCTGACCCGTGCGCCAATGAGCAAACGGGAGAGAATATCGCGGCCATAACGATCAGTGCCGAGATAAAAAGTGCGGGTGTGAATGAGGGTTTTGATGTAGGTCTGCTGGCTTGTTATTGGGGCATTTAACCAAGAAGCAGGCAGTAGCTGTGCGGCAGGGTAGGTGAGCGTGTCCTGTATACCGTCATCGATATAGTGCTGCACGGTAAGTGTACTGCCAGTAAATGAATAGCCATTTATGGGCACAGCTTTATAAGTGGCTGGCGTACCTGTAAACCAGTTAGTAAGCGTTTTTGCAATAGCAAACCTATGGTTGGGCACATATAATAGTTGCTTGCTGAAGCCGGGCGGGCGGGCACTCAACTCTACAATAAGTGTATTGGCTTTTGGGGTATCATCAGGCGCCAGCTGGTAGGCAAACAATGCTACCAGGCAGGTGATGCCAATAATGATACATGCAACAATAGCTGAAGGGCGGCGCAATAACCTTTTTAATACCGATGTGTTTGCGCTGGTGCTCAACTAATTATTGTTTTTATATGAACTTAAAGCCCGTGTTCGTCTACAAGATATATGATCTGTGCCAGCGTTGACGCACCCAGTTTTAGTTCGCGGTGGTTCACGTTCTCGAATACATCATTGTTGGTATGGTGCAGATCGAAGTAGCGTTGGGGGTCGGGGAGCAGGCCCATGATGGGTACGTCCTGTTTTGCCAACGGGCTTATATCCGAGCCACCCTCTTCTTTATAGAAGTCATACACGCCATAGGGCAGGAACAGAGGAGCAAAAGCGCGTATCTTCTCCTTCTTCGCTTCCGGCATTTCCAGCCCTAAGCCACGAGGGGAGAAGCCACCGGCATCTGTCTCTATAGCCAGGATGTGCTGCTCGTGGTTGGCCTTTGCACTATCAGCATAGGCAAGACCACCCTTCAGGCCATTCTCTTCGTTCATGAATAGGACAGCGCGTATGGTATGCTTAGGGCGTATACCCAGGGCCTTGAAAGCGCGGATCACTTCCATGCTTTGCACCACACCTGAGCCGTCATCGTTGGCGCCTTCGCCAACATCCCATGAATCGAGGTGGCCGCCTACGATGATGATCTGTTCAGGGTGTTCGCTACCCTTTATCTCACCTATCACGTTGTAAGAACGCACGGGGTTGGGCATCATATGGGCTTCGTTCTGTATGCTGGCCATTACTTTCCCTTTGGCGTATTCCTGCTCCAGTTTGTCGGCGGAAAGGTTGCCTATGGCTACGGCTGGTATCTTGGTCAACGTGTCTTTGCGGATGGAGCCTGTATGCGGAACATCATCAACACCTGTGGACATAGACCGGATAATGACGCCTACAGCGCCCTTTTTGCTGGCCCATATGGCGCCTGACCCGCGATATTTTACAGCATCGCCATAGGCCTCGAATGTACTTATGAGGTCCTGACGAAAGCGGTAGTTGAAGAATACGATCTTGCCTTTTACTTCTTCTGCAGGCAACGCGTTGAACTCCTCTAAGTTGTGTACAAGTATTAAGGGAGCTTCTACCACCTTACCATCGGTACCCGTGCTATTGCCGAGAGATAACATAGTGACATCGTGATACTGCTCATTGCCGTACTTAAGTCTCAATTTTTCTTTGCCGCGTACCCAATATGGTACATCTACCGGTTGCAGCCACACTTTATCAGCGCCGGTCGCTTTCATCATTTGCTCGCCCCATACCACTGCACGGGCAGCCTCTGGTGACCCACTGATGCGATGTCCTATGGTTTTGCACAGCACGCGCAGGTTGCTGTAGCATGGGCTATGCAGTAGCACGGTATCGGCAATGCGGCGCATCATTACGGAGTCTTGCGCGTGGCAATGGCTGATAGATGCAATGGAGATGAAAAGGAATAAACGAAGCTTCATGTGATAAAAGTAATAGCCTAAAACTATAAAACCCAACACCCTTTGGGGGATATTGGGTCTTATGAAGTTATATATGGAATAATTATTCTGATCTTACCTGCATCATTTCCTTGATGTCCTCCATCATGCGCTTGGCTATGTTGTTGGCCATGGTCTCGGTATGGCTTTCGGCATATATGCGGATGATAGGTTCGGTATTGGAGGTACGCAGGTGTACCCAATCCTTATCGAATTCGACTTTCAGGCCATCTTCTGTATTGATCGGTTGTTTTTTGTATTTCTTTTTGATCTGCTCAAAGATGTGCTTGACGTTTATATCCTCGCTTAATTCTATCTTGTTCTTAGAGATGAAGTAATCGGGATAAGTGCTGCGCAACATTTTAGCAGTCTTGCCCGACCTGGCCAGGTGCGTAAGGAACAAGGCTATGCCAATGAGTGCATCTCTACCATAGTGCAGTTCGGGTACTATGATGCCGCCATTGCCTTCGCCGCCAATAACAGCGTTCACCGCTTTCATTTTGGTAACTACGTTCACCTCGCCTACAGCACTGGGTGTGTACTCGCCGCCATGTTTCTCGGTAACATCGCGCAAAGCACGGGTAGAGGACATGTTGGATACTGTATTGCCCTTTTTGTGTGTCAAAATATAGTCGGCCACGGCTACGAGCGTATACTCCTCGCCAAACAGGCTGCCATCTTCGCAAACAAAGCAAAGACGGTCCACATCCGGGTCAACAGCTATACCTAATGAGGCATTTTTCTTTTTTACTACAGAGCACAGTTCCGAAAGGTTTTCCGGCAGTGGTTCAGGGTTGTGTGCAAAGCGACCGTTCACCTCATCGTTGATCATGGTGATGTCTTCTACGCCCAATGCTTTTAGCAATTGAGGCACGGCAATAGCGCCAGTAGAGTTCACCGGGTCCACCACTATTTTAAAACCTTTTGCTGTGATAGCAGCTATATCTACCAGGGGGTGTGCCAGTATGATGTCTATATGTTTTTGTATCCAGGTATTGTCTTGTGTAACTGTGCCGAGCTTATTTACTTCGCTAAAAATAGTTTCGTTATTTTCTGCATAGTTGAGCAGCCACTCGCCGTCGGCAGCACTAAGGAACTCACCATCTTTATTCAGCAGTTTCAGTGCGTTCCACTCTTTAGGATTGTGGCTGGCAGTGATGATGATACCGCCTGCTGCGCCTTCTTCTTTTACCGCCATCTCTACAGTAGGTGTGGTGCTCAGTCCGAGGTCTATAACACTGAGGCCAATGCTTTGCAGTGTGGCCACAACGAGACCAGAAACCATAGCGCCAGAAATACGGGCATCGCGGCCCAGGATTATTGTTTTGCTATCTACGCCCTGCTGCGCTATCCATGCGCCATAGGCTGTTGTGAACTTTACTACATCGATAGGAGTGAGGGCTGTGCCCGGCTTGCCACCAATGGTGCCCCTGATGCCGGATATAGATCTTATAAGTGCCATAAATTCAAATACTTCGGGACGAAGATACTGCTTTCAGTAAAAGTGATGTCATGAAAAATGGGAATAGATATAATTGAGTATTTCTAACAATATTTTAGCTGTCCGGGAGCTGCAACAGAGAAAAGAATGTTACTAAATGGTATTACTTTGTGCAAAATTTTAGATACATGAAATTGGGCAAGGTACTCTCCATTGTTGCTATAGCCATTACTTGTTTTGGCAGTTCTGTTTCGTTTGCACAAAATGTGGCCAGACATGATGCCACTGGTATGGTCAAAAGAACCGGTGCTACGCTGCCGGTAGACCCTGAAGTAGCAACAGGTAAACTGCCCAATGGTCTTACCTATTATATACGCCATAACAATAAGCCGGAGCATAAGGTGGAACTACGTTTGGTGATAAAGGCAGGCTCTATACTGGAAGATGAAAAACAGCTGGGCCTGGCGCACTTCATGGAGCACATGAACTTTAACGGGCTCAAGAATTTTCAGAAAAATGAATTGGTGAGCTACCTGCAAAGTATAGGTGTCCAGTTTGGCGCCGACCTGAATGCAAATACAGGGTTTGACAATACGGTATATATATTACCGATACCTACAGATAAGCCTGATAACATCAATAAAGGATTCCAGATACTGGAAGACTGGAGCCATAATGCACTCTTGACGGATAAAGACATAGATGACGAGCGTAATGTGATACTGGAAGAAAGCAGACTGGGTAAAGGTGCTAATATGCGTATGCTGAACAAGTATTTCCCTTCATTGGCATCGGGATCTTTGTATGCAGAGCGCCTGCCGATAGGTAAGGACGATATTATAAAGAACTTTAAATATGACGATATACGTCGTTTTTATAAGGACTGGTATCGCCCCGACCTGGAAGCCGTAATAATAGTAGGGGATATAGATACTATCACAGCCAAGAAACTGGTGATGGAGCACTTTGGACACATCAAAAATCCTGCAGGTGAAAGGACACGCATGCAGGCAGATGTGAAGGCACGGACGAAACCAGAAGCAATAGTAGTAACAGACAAAGAAGCGACAAATTCGGTATTGCAAATACTTTATCCGTATACCCGCAAGCACAAACAAGTAACGATAGAAGATTATAAGCACGACCTGGAGCGTAGTATGGTATTGCAAATGCTGAACCAGCGCCTGAATGACCTGGCACAAAGCAGTACGCCGCCCTTCCTTGGTGCTGAAGCAAGTTTCGAAGATCTGATACAAGGGTATGAGAGTTTTGGTATAGGTGCGGCATTTGGCAAGGACGGCCTGCAAATAGCTATGAACGCAGTGACGGGTGAACTGATAAAGGCAAAGAAATACGGATTTACACAGGATGAGCTGGAGCGCACGAAAAAAGATATGATGAATGGTATGGAGAAAACCTACAATGAGCGCCATACTACAGAAAGCAGCAATTATGTAGAAGAGTATATACGCAATTTTGAGAATGATGAACCCTTCCCCGGCATTGATAAAGAATATGGGTATTATAAAGCTATGTTGCCCTCTATACAACTCTCTACCCTTAACGAGCTTATACCAGAGTGGACAAAGAATGAGAATACTTTTAGCCTGGTGACCGGCCCTGATAAAGCTGAGGTGAAGCTGCCTACGAGCGCTGAGCTTGCTGCGCTGACCGCCGCTGCTATGAAACAGGATATAGCAAAGACCGAAGAAAAAGCCATAGCTACAAACCTGATGGACGTAAAGCCAGCTCCGGGCAAGGTAATAAGCAAGGTAGAGGAAGCCGACCTGGGCGCTACTACCTACACGCTTAGCAATGGCATAAAGGTGACCATAAAACCAACCACCTTTAAAAGCGATGAGATACAGCTGCATGGTGTGAAACAAGGTGGTAAAAGTAATTATGGTGTTGCGGACAAGAGCAATGCGCAGTTTGCCGGCGATGTGGTAGATGCAATGGGTGTAGGGAAATTCAGCCCGAATGACCTGGAAAAGGTATTGGCGGGTAAAACAGTATCTGTGACGGCAAGCCTTAGTGATATAACAGATGTGGTAGCAGGTAAAAGCTCTGTAAAAGACCTGGAAAGCATGCTGCAGCTGGTGAACCTATACCTGACCCAGCCGCGGAAAGACGATGGCCTGTTCAATGCATTCGTAGATAAGAGTAAAACGCAACTGCAATTCATATCTTCTAATCCGCAGGCAGCTTTTTCTGATACGCTCACTAAAGTATTGTTCAACGGGAACCCGCTGGCTAAAACCAACATTCCTAAGCCTGCAGACTTTGACAAGCTGAAACTGGACAGGAGCTTGGAGATATATAGAAATGAACTGGGCAGGGCAGATGGGTACCACTTCTTTATAGTAGGTAACGTGCAGACCGATGTGGCGCTGCCGCTGATAGAGACCTACCTGGGCAGCCTGCCACAGGACGGTAAGCCGGTGAGCTACAAAGACAATGGTGTGCGGCCAATAACAGGTGAGCACCAACTGAATGTATATAAAGGCAAGGAAAAAAAGAGCCTTATCATATCTATGCACTATGGCGAGGTGCCCTATACTGAAGACCTGGCAATGAAAGCGCAGGCAGTGGCTGAAATACTGAACATAAAAGTGATAGAGAATCTACGGGAAAAGCTGGGTGGTATATATACCGGAGGCTTTTACAGCAGGGTAGACAAGGAGCCGTACCCGCACTACAACATAATACTGCAACTGCCTTGCGGACCAGAGAATGTGGACAAACTTATAGCCGCTGCTAAAGATGAAATAAAGAATATGGAGGTACAAGGGCCCGATGAAAAAGACCTGGATAAAGTAAAAAAGACCTGGATAGAAAAATACCGTACTGCTGTAATGGAGAACAACTACTGGAGCGGTAAACTGGAAAGTATACTATTCTGGAGCCGGGATAAAGAAAGAGTGCTGCACTATGAAGACCATGTGAACAAACTAACCAGGGAGGATATAAAAGCAACTGTAGATCTGCTGTTCGCAGGGAAGAACGAGTTTACTGCTATACTGTATCCAGAGCAACAATAATGACCAGCAGCGGGCACTTGTACAAGTGCCCGCGATCTTTTGTTCAATAATTATGATCTTTTCTTTGGAAAATAATGCAGAGTGTTTATCTTTGCAATCCCATTTAAAAATGGCTGCGTAGCTCAACTGAATAGAGCATCTCACTACGGATGAGAAGGTTTCAGGTTTGAATCCTGACGCGGTCACTACGATCGCACAGAGAACCGCTACTATAGCGGTTCTTATTGTTTTAAGAGGTTTCGTAAGTATCTACCAGCAAAACGATTTTAAAAAAGAAAGTCTACAGCACCTTAACTGAGAACGTTAAGATCTTATAATATTCAGGATGCTCCTTATCGTATATCTTAAACTTTACGGTGCCACTGCCGGAATATTTATCAGGCAGTACATGGATAGCAATAAAGCCTTCCTGTTGCGAATCTAATTTTTTGAATATTGAGCCTTTGGGTATCCCTATCTGGCATTTGCCATGCTGGCACATGGAGCAGTCCCAGGATTTTGGAAAAGTATTAGAAACAGTCTCCCATTCCAGGTAAATGGGTTCATCAGAAGTGTTAACTACCGTTATCTTCGAATTTTCGAGGTATCCTGTGTGCTCTACAATTTCCTTTTTTACAGCGTCGCCTTGTACAATGAATGTTGGTTTGCTTTGTGCATTAGCTGCAACGCTACAAGCAAAAAGAAATACAATAAGGAAGTACCGGTTAGCTTTGTGCATCATTACTTAGTTATTGATACTGGTATTTTTTTTATTGTTGGAGGGATGGCCTGGTTCTCTTCCCTAAATTCATAGCTAATAAAGCCATTTATCATCTGATCTGATGAAACAAGTATCTCATAAGTATCCATAGGTTTTAAAATTAGCGTGTTTGCGGTATCAACCGATGCCTGAGACATTGCATTTTTTGTGAGAACAGTGCATTTGATTTCTTTGGGGAACTTAATAATATGCTGCATAAAGCCCGCATTTGCCAGCCGTATGAGTACTGTCTCGCCAATTTTGCCCTTTAATTTTGCCGGCATTGCCGGCAGGCCATTCCTTTTGTTGTTAATTAAAAAGTATTGCGGCCTATAGGGCAGTTGTTCTGTCATTTTAGATGTTTCTGCACGTTCGGCATCCAGTACATCATCTGTATGCCAAGTGGTATCTACTTCAAAACCGCACCACAATAATTCCTGGCCGCTGTGATCATTATACAGCTTATTGTTCTCTTTGGGCTTTACCTGCAATATGCCGAACATGCCAGCTTGCACATCTAACGGATAATTTACAGGACAATAATAGATATAAGTACCTGTATGAGGGGCTACAAAACTATAATAGCCGTGCTCCATATGATGAATGTTATCATCGGTATATACTTCATGAGGCTCGTTGCGCTTTTGAAGGTTGATGCCTTTTATCTGCAGATCATGAGGGTTGCCCTGCGATACATTCCAAAGGTCTATCTCCATGCTATCTCCTTCTGTGGCCACAATAGTTGCACCTGGCAGATCGAGCGGTTCATTAAGTTTGGCCGCGAAGCCATATATCCGTATATGCTTTCCACCTGGGAATGTTATGTTGCCGCTTGTCCTGGCAATTATTAAAGGCCTTTTTACCTGACCATCTGCTTTTAAAAACAGCATAATTATGCATAGTGCGCAGAAAATCCCCCTCATAATCCTATTTAATTAACTTTTGTTTAAAAATAAGTTTAAATAGATAAAGACATTGCATTTAATAAAAACAATATTATATTTATGCATTCTGAAAAAAAATATCAAACATACAAACAACTATATTATGCTCATAAAAACAACGTTTATAAAAGGGATACTTTCTCTTTTACTCGTTATACTGTTCGCAAGTACTGCGAAAAGCCAGGAGTTGCTGATGCGAAAGAATATAGACTCGCTTACCAAGCAGGAAATAGCTGCCTATAAACATGCCATACAGATACTGCATGACAGAAGCATGGTAAACCCATATGATGAAGAGGGATATGCCTGGCAGGCCTGGATACATAATGCCACTTATGTATCTATACCCAAAACACCGCCAAGAGCAAAAAAGGCGGATGAGACCTATTCGGAATATTACAATTACATAGCGAGGTTGAGATTCAAAGATGGCAAGGGTGTGTATCCCGGTATGTGCGAGCATAGGAAAGACCTATTCATGATGTGGCACCGAGCAGAATTTTATTATTTTGAAAAAATACTGCAAAATGCTGACCCGAACGGAACTATAAAAGACTCAAAAGGGAGTATAGGACCGGCTACAGCAAAAGTGACCGTACCGTACTGGAACTTTACACTACCGGTAAGTGGGAAACGTTTTCCATCAGCTTTTGAAGACCCTACCTCCGTATTGTATCGTAACAACAGGCGTGTAGGTACACCAGATTACAAATTTACTGATAAAGCTTTACTGCAGGATATTATTGACTCGAAATGGCTTATCCTGGGTGGTTTTCCTAATGCTACAGGAGGCAAAATAAGTGGTGGTTATGGGCGCTTTGAAGCTGAAATTCATGATGATATGCATGATACCTATTGTGGCGGCGACATGAGCAGCCCCACGACGGCAGCGTATGACCCTATTTTCTATTCGTTCCACTCCTATCTGGACTTTTACCTAAACGAATGGCTAAGGCTTAACCATATGGAGGAACACGGATATTATGCAAATGACACCATAACTTCTCTGGAGTACCCTTTAAGGGGTACCGTGCCATCAAAGTATGATCTGAAAACTTATCATAGAAAACCCGGTACAGACATGGGCATGGGCAGCGGAGGAATGTACCTTGACCACAGGACCCTGGGATATGACTATGAAGTAACTGCGGCTGACCATTATGCCCCAAGCGACCGTGCGAAGGAAAAATCACCTGTCTTTGGTAAAGATGAAATGAGTCTTAAATCTGCATTGACAAAGGGAACATCTTTAATGGCTAAAAGTAAAGAGGGGATAAAGCAGACGCTGGGAGCACTAAAAGGCAATACACACATCCACAATGGGTTCCTTGATGTGGAATCCCATATCACTACATCGTATAGGGTGGATGTTTACATGCATCCTAAAACTGTTGCAGCCAACGTTGCTGATAAAAATTTCAGAAATAGATACCTGGCAAATTCGGCCAACTACTGGACAATGGGAGATGCTGCCATGACGGATGCAACTAGCCATCTAAATATTTACATAGCCCGCGAACTGGAAGATATAGGTAATAGTGCTAACCAGGACGACTGGACCGTAACCATCAACACCACTAAACTTTAAAAAATATAAATATGCCAGACACGATCATAACATTTGAAGAACATATAAAGCTCATGTTTGCGGACTACCAAGCCGTGATGCTGACACACAATATAGATCTGTTGGACTATGCCACCGTAAAAAGTAGAAGTAGCCGTATGACAGTGCTGATGTATGGGCATGAACGCAACGAGAACGGAGAATATATATCACAGCGCCGCATGCCTACTACCCATCCATTTCCCCAGAGAAAACTGGACCTGTGGGATAAATGGATAGCAGGCGGAATGGTGGAGGGTGAACCAGTAGCGGAGCTGCCGGAAGGCACTGTTGTAACATTCGACGATATAAAACTGGTATTTGAAGACTACAGGGACTCTATGCTTGAAGTGAAAATAGCTACCCCGATCGGTGCTGTTGCATTGGACCTTTGGGACTACGAATTGGTAAAAAGCCAGAATGAACACATAACAAGTGTGCTCCATGGCCGGGAAACCGATGAGAACGGCGTTCAGCGGTCGAGCCACCCAATGCCCCCGGCTAATGCGCTTGCTCAGCAAAATTTAAAAAAGTGGGATGACTGGGTTGCTGGCGGCATGATAGAGCATAAACCGATGGCGGTGTAACAAGACGTTTTACTATTTGATATTCTGATAACAAAGATCCCCTAAGGCTACCTTAGGGGATCTTTGTTATAGCCATTTCATCCATTATACAGAAAATGGAAGCGGTAATATGTAATGAGCTACCTATTTATCCACCATAAATGGACGGCCCAAGTGCTATTTTTTATTTATAGAAGCCGGCAGTTGCGGCAGGGGAACTAATTGTTTGGAAATATGGCTCAGCCCAAACACCAGTGGAGAGAGAGAGTTGTTGTGACAACTGAAACACGTGCCGGTTGGGGTTTGGTCATATGTTTCCATAGTACTGTTGATAAGCAAATTGGTACCTACTGCTACGCCGTGTGTTGTATTGGTTGGTGAATACGGTGTGCCAGTAGGATTAGCCCCACCTTGGGTCCACGTGGCACCTATGAGCCGGTAGTTTTTTCGCATGTCGTTGCCAACAAGTTGCCCTAACACAGAATTGTTGATGCTGATGACCTGGGTATTTGATTCGGCAGTACTCTTAACTTGTGGGTTTGGAGCAGAAGAGTCTTTTGCTGTGCCAAACGGATCATCGAGCATGGTAGGGCTTGCACCAATAGCATGGCCAGCAAAACTATCTATATCAAGTTTGTTGTTCACCATATATGGCAGGTTGAACTGGACACCCGATGTGGTATTGCATAATACCCAGCCCGAACCCGAATCAGCAGGAACGGATACTTTTGTTTTTTTAAGGTCAATGTAGTCATAGGCCCCATTAGGTGCATTGTTCTTATGTTCGAACGTAGCCCATATCATTTCCGGGTTTCCCTTGACACTACCTACAATATGCAAACCTATAAGCGCCAACTTGGCTTTTCTTGTTCCTTTTGGTACCCACTTGTATTTATTGGTTGTGTCATAGTTAGGCACCATAGCATCGATGGTAATATAACTACCCTGATCTTTAAGGCCGGAAACCTCTACCAATGCAAGTTTTAATTCCATTGCCAGCGCATTTGAGTCAGATAGAGCTATGCCTCTTTGCCGCGCATAAGCACAAATGTTATCCCTTTCCTCACCTGTTGTTGGGAAGAGGTCTTTTACAAATGGTGGCTTGGGAACTGCTTTAGCAGCTGTAATGTAGTAAGCATACACATCGTTGACCATCATTACATAATAAACGATGGAATTGTTCTGTGCAGCTATGAGTACATTGTCGGTAGCCTGGCCTACAGCAATGGTATGCTCGTCGCCAGCCGTATCGATGAATACTTTTTTACCGCCTATCTCAAACTGTTCCACTATCCTGTTCTGATCAGCCGTATGCTGCAAAATGGCCTTAGGATGGTCTATGCCCTTACCTTGCGCATCTTTAAAGATATGATGCAGCGGGTCCGTCCCTTCTTCTATTGTAGCTACTTTTTTCATTTGCTTGCCGCCTTTTTCGGTCATGGACAAAACAGACCTTTCGGTATGAACTTCTACCTCAAGCAACTGACCTTTGTCATCTATTACGATGGGCAGATCATTAGGGCCTGTCAGGTTAATGGCGCTCGATACGCTTATCATGCTGCCTGGGTTGTGCCTGGTCATGGTACGCTTTCCTTTTACATTCTCTGATACGTCGTAGAAAAGGGTATCTTCCATTACTGTATTACCCGAAGTATAAGCTGTTCCTTTTGCCGGCGATGCCAGCCAAAGGAACATTTGCTCTGACCATGTATAAAAATCGCAATTAGTATTGTCTGGAAAAGCAACACTGTTGGCAGGCATCACTTTGCCATTTTCCACTGCCTTCCCACCAACAAACCAGGCGTTGAAAGCGGTTAATGGAACGGTACAGACCGTGTCCACATCTTGTGGCAGCCAACCATGTGGGTGTGTTCCTGTTTTGGTCTCGGTGGTCACCTGGCTTGTTGTTGTAGTTTTTGTGGAGGTCTCACTGCCGCATCCTCCTATTAAGAATGCGCATAAAGCGCCAGCAACCGCTATTATATTGTTATTTAATTTGCTCATTTATTTTTAGATTTAAGGTGTTGTGTGGAAAGAAAATTGCCGGTAAAAAATAACACTACATCATTTCTTAGACCGGCAATTTGAAGTGACTTAAAAGCCATACGTAATTACAAAATGGCTATCATTGTGGGCAGTGATCAACCGCAAGGGTTAGGGGTCTCTGACCATGCTTTAAAATTTGCACACATTTCAGGCGTCCACCTGGTACCGCCTTTGGGCATGTTGCCGCTTACGACCCTTTTGTAAATTTCAGCAGCGTTCTCTAAAACACTGGCGCATTGGTCGAGTTGAAGACCAAAGTCTGACATGCAATCGATGTCTTTCTGTGTAAAATAGCTGCTGATGCAAGTCCATGTTGGCTCCATGCAAATTCCATTTTGTTCCATTGCCTTTTATTTTTGAGGTTTGGTCCTACTCTGTTAAGGCTTTTCGGTTACGCCCCCGTTTTAGGTATCTGTACGGTCAGATCTATATTTTTTTTATAAGGAATTAATAATTGAGCTTAATAGTGGGTATTCAAGTCGTGCTCACGTAATTTGAGATCTGCAGTTACATTCATTGCTGTGTAACTATATAATACCAGAAATATTAAAAGCAAATGCAAACATCAGTTCTCATTTAAATGCTTCTAAAATTTAAACGGTATTTTCTATTACAGAATATAAATGTGTTCTATAATATTTGACAAATTAGAAAGGTATTTTCACCCATGCAAGTATTTTGCGATTTATTTTATTAAATACACAGAGGAATAACTTTTAAGTAATATTTGGTAGGGAGGATGCACTTTAAAGATAGCAGCTATGATATTTACCAGCAGATAGAACTATAAGTGAGTAGCATAAGAAAAGGGTCTCAAACATTTCTGCCTGAGACCCTCAATTGATAACTAATTTTATGTTCATCTTCATTTATGATCGCTCAACCATCCTCCGCTGAAACCTGCGCACTTCAACCCCTTTATCATATAAGGACAATTTTTCATTACATTCCATATAAGGTCATTCTCGTAGTTCGCTATCATAAGTACTACCGGACCCTGGTTGAGGCCATATTGCCATTTGGATACCCATCCATTAGGGTTCACGGTCTTTTTAGGGAAGGTGGGGTTAAAGCTGGCATGCAACCCACGGTCGCCTTTTTTTAACATTTTCAGGTTCTCTATAATATTCCGCAGTGTATCCAAAACAATATCTGGTGCAAATGCTAATGAGGCAGCCACTGCCCAGGGCGACACCGTACCATCATCAGGGCCATTGACACCGCGTGCGGTATAATTATAAAAATTACGCAACACGCCATCTACCTCCATAGTAACCGGCCCCGGGCCGTCGCTGGCAGATAAACCCCAGCAATGCTCACCATACCGCTCGAAACCTAAAGGATTGTGTATGGCGTATTTTTGCTGTATGCAGGTGGCCCGCCTGCTATTCTCAAAATAATCTATACCTACTTTCTTATTAAAGCTGTCTTGTATGCCTTTGAAATCTATCCATAAATGTGATAACTGGTGTATGAATAATGGTGCTGCAAATAGGTGATCTATACCATACAGGTTCTTCCACTCGAACGTGGAAAGCCATTTCTGATAACCTGTATCGCTAATGGGGTGTGTAGGCGAGCCCATAGCCAATACATAAAGTATCATGGCTTCGCTGTAGCCTGTGTCCCAGTTGTAACTCAAAAAGCCACTTTCCGGCAACCAGCCGTGGTTAAGCGTGCTACCACCATTCAATGCCCACGCCCAGTCTATACGCCTGTACAGGTCGTCGGCTATCTCCCTTATCTCCGTCTCTTCATCATTTTGTTCTGTGAAGTAGGCTTGTGATGCCAGAGCGCCGGCTATAAGTAACGCCGTATCAACTGTAGAAAGCTCACTTTCCCATACCGGCTCACCGGTATCCATATGCAAAAAGTGGTAGTAAAAGCCTTTGTAACCAGTATCGTATAGCCCGGTACCCTGTGGGGCATCCCTGAAAAACCGCAGAGCGGTCAATGTATGTTTTACAGCCTGGTGCCTGGTAAGGTAGCCTTTTTCAACCGCTACAATATAACAACTAAGACCTATGCCTACTACTGCGATACTTGCCGGAGCGTGGGGCTGGGTCTTATCAGCTATCAAGCCATTCTTTTCATTTACCATCTGAAAAAAATAATCTATGCTTTCACGTTGAAGCTCTTCCAGCATCTCTTTATCGCTGCCCATGTGCTGCTTGCCCGATACTGATCTATATTTCTTTTTTTCGGTCATGTAAGTGAAATGTTACTGCTGTTATTAGGAGGCCGTTCTTCAAAGATAAATATTATCGCTACACCGTAATTTAACAGTGCAATGTGACAAATGGTTGAGCTATTGAAGCAAACTTTTTAAAAGACTTATTATGATAAGAGCCAGATCTGACACATAGACTCATTTCTACAAAGTCGTGCCACAAACTAAGTAATTATCAATAGGTTACATGTGTGGATCATTAGGAAGTTATAGTATTCAGGGGATGTATTATATCCTTATTCTATTAGTGATAAATTCATGTAGATGCTATTTCAGCATGCTAAGGCAGGAGAGGTTCATCTATTTCTTACCATTGCCCCGGGCCAATGAATTTTTGGCGGTGGTGGCACAATGTTTAAGCTATCTTTAAAAGCAAAATACCTAATACAATTTTGAACAGGACAGCCCGGCAATGTTACGTTATAGCTATATAATATACATATGGCTTTGATGTCTTTTCGGGTTTATTTACATTCATGAACATTTACAGCAATAGCAATGACCATAGAACAAAAATGCATTGACACCATCAGGTGCCTGGCGATAGACGCAGTAGAAAAGGCTAATTCAGGACACCCCGGTGCACCGATGGCATTGGCACCGGCAGCCTTTACCTTGTGGATGAAGCACATGCGATACGATCCGAAAGATCCTAACTGGTTCAACCGCGATCGATTTGTTCTTTCTAACGGGCACGCATCTATGCTGCAGTACGCTATGCTGTACCTTACCGGCTATGGCGTATCTCTGGACGATATAAAGCAGTTCAGGCAACTGGGAAGCATCACTGCCGGCCACCCAGAGCATGAGCTTACACCTGGCGTGGAAACAACTACAGGGCCGCTGGGACAGGGGTTCATGACGGCTGTAGGAATGGCTATTGCTGAAGCACATCTTGCTGCAACTTTCAATAAAGAGGGTCACAAGTTAGTGGACCACTACACCTATGTATTTTGCAGCGACGGGGATATGATGGAAGGCGCATCGCATGAGGCCGCATCACTTGCAGGGCATTTAGGGTTAGGTAAACTCATTTATCTATACGACGATAATCACATCACCATTGAAGGAAATACTAACCTGGCTTATTCTGATGATGTGGTAAAAAGGTTTGAAGCCTACCATTGGCACGTGCAGGACCTGGGCGATGTAGCCAACGATATAGACAAAATATCCACTGCTTTTGATAATGCAAAGGCGGTAACAGATAAACCGTCTATCATATTGTTGCGAACACATATCGGGTATGGTTCGCCAAATAAACAGGATACTTCTGGTATACATGGATCGCCACTGGGTAAAGAAGAGGTAACACTGACCAAAAAGTTTTATGGCTGGCCCGATGAACCTTTCTTTGTGCCAGACGATGTAAAAGCGTATATGGGCGTGGCTGTAGAAAAAGGTGCGCAAGCAGGTAAGGACTGGAAGGAATCCCTTAGTGAATATAGTAGCAAATATGCCGACCTCGGCAAGCAGTTCGGTCAGTATTTGACGCAGGAATTGCCTGCCGACTGGGATAAAGATATGCCGGTGTACAAACCAGCAGACGGCGATAAAGCAACAAGATCTGTGACCACAGATGTGACCGCAGCGCTTGCAGCGAAACTGCCTTGGCTTATGGGTGGCAGCGCAGACCTTGGAGAATCGACATCTACCATGTTGAAAGCCTCTGGCTACTTTGGTAAAGGGAAATATGACCAACGCAATATGGCGTGGGGCATAAGGGAGCATGTGATGTGTGCTGCCAGCCTGGGTATGACGGTACACGGCGGGGTGCGGGTATACGCATCAACCTACTTTTGCTTTACAGACTATGCAAAACCAGCCATAAGGATGGCGGCAATAATGCAGCAGCCTGTGATATACGTGATGACGCACGATAGCATAGGCTTGGGTGAGGATGGTAAAACCCACCAGCCTATAGAGCAACTGATAACCTTCAGGGCAATGCCTAACATGGTGGTAATAAGACCCGGTGACGCAAATGAGGCAGCCTATGCATGGCGCTTAGCAATAGAAAGGAAGGATGGACCTACTATGCTGGTGCTCTCGCGCCAGAAGTTGCCCATCTTTGACCGTGAAAAAGTGGCCGATGCTAAAGGAGTACTGAAGGGCGCCTATATATTGGCTAAGGAACAAGGTGATAAAGCAGACGCAATACTAATAAGTACAGGCTCTGAAGTGCAGCTGGCACTTGAAGCGCAAAAGAAACTGGCGGAAGAAAAAATAAATGTACGTGTAGTGAGCATGCCCAGCTGGGAGCTATTCAGGAAACAGGATAAGGCTTATCGCAATGAGGTATTACCACCTTCGGTAACTTTGCGGCTTGCTATAGAAGCAGCAGCGCCGGAAGGATGGCATGAGTGGGTGGGCAGTGAAGGCGAAATAATAGGAATGACCAGCTTTGGTGAAAGTGCACCAGCAAAAGACCTTTTTAAACATTTCGGTTTTACTGCAGATAATATCTCAGCTAAAGTGAAAAAAATGTTGTCTGACAGATCATGAAGGTAATTATAGGATCTGACCACGCGGGATATGTTTACAAAACTTTGCTCATCCCTGTATTGCAGCAGGAAGGGTATGAAGTGCTGGACCTGGGTACTGACAGCGCTGATAATGCCGATGACTACCCGGACCATGCCGCAGACGTTGCCACTGCCATCCTGAACAAACAGGGTGACAGGGGCATTCTTATTTGTGGCAGTGCCGTGGGGGTGAGTATAGCTGCCAACAAATTCAAAGGGATAAGGGCAGGGGTTTGCCACGATACTTATTCAGCCCACCAGTCAGTAGAGCATGATAATGTGAATATACTTTGTATAGGGGAGCGGGTGATAGGTATAGAACTGGCTAAAGAGATAGTTCTTGTATTCCTGCGCGCGGCATTCACCAACGAACCACGACATATAAGAAGGTTAGAAAAAATATCTGCTATAGAAAATAAAAACATGAAAGATATAATATGAGCACATTAATTGACTTGCTGAGTTATGGCCAGAGCTACTGGCTGGATAACCTGACCCGGAAAATGATAACTGACGGATCGCTGAAGAAAAGGGTAGCCGACCAGGGGCTTCGCGGCATCACTTCCAATCCGAGCATTTTTCATAAAGGTATAACCGGCAGTGAGGATTATGATGGACAGATAAAAGAACTGGTGCCCAAAGGGTTGACACCACAGCAGATATATGATGCACTTACCGTAAAAGATGTACAGGATGCCTGCGATATATTGAAGCCGGTGTTCGATAGTTCTGGCGGTACAGACGGTTTTGTGAGCCTGGAAGTGGCGCCATACCTGGCGCGTAACACTCAGGGATCGATAGATGAGGCCCGCAGGCTGCATGGGCTTGTAGACCGCGCCAATTGTTTAATAAAAATACCAGGCACCAAGGAAGGGATACCTGCCATAGAGCAGTTGCTCTACGATGGTATCAATATAAACGTTACTCTGCTGTTCTCTGTAGCGCGTTATGTAGAAGTAGGAAAGGCTTACATACGTGCTGTGCAGCGCCGGGTGGCCGATGGTAAGCCGGTGAAAAATATAGTATCTGTAGCCAGTTTCTTCCTGAGCAGGATAGATGTACAGGTAGACCAGATACTAAGCCAGTACATAACAGCAGGCGACAAGAATGATGCCTTGAACCCACAACTACTACTGGGGAAGGCGGCTATTGCCAGTGCAAAATTGGCCTACCAGGAATTTAAGAAATTATTCAATAGCGCTGAATGGAAGGAGCTGGAAAACAAGGGCGCAAATGTGCAAAGGCCTTTGTGGGCAAGCACCAGCACTAAAGACCCCCTTTATGATGATGTGCGCTATATAAAGACCCTAATTGGCGATAATACGGTGAATACATTACCCGATGATGCTATAGAAGCATTTGCGGACCATGGTAAACTGGAAAAAGATACTATAGAGCAAGGACTGGAGGAAGCTGCAAAGGTATTTGAAGACCTTAAAAAAATTGGTATCGACATAGATGATATGACCCTGCAACTGGAAAGTGAGGGTATAAAGAAGTTTGTAGAGCCGTATGACCAGCTAATGAGCGGCCTGGCGGAGAAACGAGCTACCATGCTTGGCGATAGTTTTTCGACCCAGCAGATAAGTTACGGCAAATTGAAAAAAGAAGCAGATGCGGCTGGCAAATCAATGGACGAAAAGCATGTTGGGGCAAGGCTGTATAAGAAAGACCCTTACCTATGGAAAACAGATGATGAGCAGGCAAAAATGATAACCCAAAGCATGGGGTGGATAACAGTACCTGACACATCTGACGAAACCATAGAAGAGCTGAATGCATTCTCTACCCAAATGAAAAATGAGGGGTATAAATATGCAGTGTTACTGGGTATGGGTGGCAGCAGTTTATGCTCTGAGGTGGCGCGCGAAACATTTGGTACAGCAGCTGGCTACCTGGAATTGCTTGTGCTGGATAATACCGATGCGGCTGCTATACAAGACGTAGAAGACAAAATAAATATAGAACATACCCTTTTTATTGTAGCCACCAAATCGGGCGGTACAAAGGAAACACTTAGCTTTTTCAAATACTTCTACGCACAGCTGGAAAAGAAAGGGAAGGGGAGTATTGGTAATAGCTTTGTAGCTATTACAGACGCGGGAAGTCCTTTAGTTAAAATTGCGGAAGACCATAAATTCAGGAAAATATTTATTAATGCTTCTGATATCGGAGGGCGCTATTCTGTGTTGTCCAACTTTGGTTTGTTACCCATGTCTTTAATGGGGATAGACATTAAGGCCATGATGCAAAGCGCCAAGCAAATGAAAGTGAGCTGTGACGCATTTGTGCCAGTAGCATACAACCCCGGTCTTAACCTGGGTATGACATTAGGTATATGCCAGCGCCATGGCCGCGATAAGGTGACCTTTACATTATCATCTTCTATAAGTTCTTTCGGGTATTGGGTAGAACAACTGATAGCGGAAAGCACAGGTAAGGAAGGCAAAGGGCTGGTACCTGTAAATGGCGAGCACTTAGGCACGCCGGAAGTGTATGGAAAAGACCGTGTGTTCGTACATATGTACCTGCCTACCGATGATATTGCAGCCGATGAACAAAAACTTAAAGCGCTGGAGGATGCAGGGCACCCCGTAATAAGAATAAAAGTGACCGACAAGATAGCGCTGGGTGGTGAGTACTACCGGTGGGAAATAGCCACAGCAGTTTCAGGCATCATTATAGGTATCAACCCGTTCGATCAGCCCAATGTTGCAGAAAGCAAAAAGAATACGGACAATATACTGGAAGAATGGAAGAAGGATGGGAAATTCAAACTTGCTGAACCCTTAGTGAAAGTGGGGGAATTCTCCATATATGGTGGTAAGCAGGTGAAGGAAATAAAAGATAATGGTAAGTCTGTAAGCGATATCATCAACGCGTTCGGCAGCTTGGCACAGCCGGGTGACTATATAGCCTTCCTGCCGTATTTCATGATGACGGATGCGCGCACAAAAGTGCTGCAGGATCGCCGTATGCAATTGCGGGACAAACTAAAAGTAGCTACCACGTTGCTGAATGGTCCGCGCTACTTGCATTCTACAGGACAGCTGCACAAAGGTGGCCCTGCTACAGGCCTGTACATTATACTTACAGGTGATGAGAGCAAAGACCTGGCTATACCAGGTGAACAATATGGTTTCCAGGTACTGCATCAGGCGCAGTCGCTGGGAGACTACCGATCTTTGGACGATAAGGGGCGCCGGGTGATACGCATTAATCTGGGTACAGATATTGATAAAGGCCTTGCGGCAATTGGCTCTATAAAAAACGATAATGGATAAAAGCACAAAAGGCGGAACGATAACGACATTGTTCCTGGATATTGGTGGTGTATTGCTTACCAATGGCTGGGACCGCTCGGGCCGTGAGAAAGCATTTGAACACTTCAAGCTGGATGCGAAAGAAGTAGAAGAACGCCATCATTTAACTTTCGATACTTACGAGGAAGGTAAATTGACGTTGGATGAATACCTGGGTCGGGTGATATTTAATGAACCGAGAAGTTTTTCTAAAGAAGACTTTAAAGTGTTCATGTTCGCTCAGTCACAATTGCTTGGAGATAGCCTGGTGTTCTTTAAGGAGTTCAAAAAGAAGTACATGGCCTTAAAGTAATAGCGGTGAGCAATGAAGGGCGAGAGCTGAATGAGCACAGGATAAAACAGTTCAAACTGAATGACCTGTTCGACGGATATATCTCTTCCTGCTACATCCATTTGCGCAAACCTGATACGGAAGTGTGGCGGATGGCATGCGATATCTCGCAGACGCATCCACAGCATGCGTTATATATTGATGACCGGCTGATGTTCGTAGAAATAGCAACGGCCTATGGTATACAAGCGCTTCAATTCAAAGACCTGGACGCTACCAAAAAATTTCTTGATACCTGTACTTTCAAAAGTGCAACTAACTAAACAAAGATGCCTACACAACAGTGCGATTATGGAATGATAGGGTTGGGCACTATGGGCCGCAACCTTGTATACAATATGTGTGATCACGGCTACAGTGTAGCCGGATTTGATAAGGACACAGCTAAAGTAGATGCGCTGGTAAATGAGGCAGAGGGAAAAAAAGTGACAGGTGCGCACGACCTGAAAACATTCTTCGAAGCATTAAAGTCGCCCAAGGTAGTGATGCTTCTGGTGCCTGCAGGTGCAGCCGTAGACGCTGTGGTAGCAGAATTAAGGCCTTTTTTATCGAAGGATGACCTAATAATGGATTGTGGTAACTCACATTATATAGATACCGACCGCAGAACCGAGCAGCTGGGTAAAGAGGCGATACACTTTATGGGTGTGGGCATATCTGGCGGCGAATATGGTGCGCGCCGGGGGCCAAGTATAATGCCTGGTGGTGCAAAAGAAGCATATGAAGTGGTAGCACCCATGCTTAAAGATGTATCTGCGAAAGTGAATGGTGAACCATGTGTTACTTATCTGGGCTCAGGATCGGCAGGGCACTATGTAAAGATGGTGCATAACGGTATAGAGTATGGTATCATGCAGCTGATAGCTGAAGCGTACCATTTGCTAAAGGTATCAACAAGTCTAACCAATGAAGACCTGCACCAAGTATTTGCAAAATGGAATGAAGGCAGGCTGCGCTCTTATCTTGTAGAAATAACAGCAGATATTTTTGCTCAAAAAGATGATGTGACCGACAATAGCCTTGTGGATATGATACTGGACGCATCTAAACAAAATGGTACTGGCCAGTGGACATCGCAAAGCGCTATGGATCTGCACCTGCCTATACCATCTATAGACGCTGCAGTGTCGGCAAGAGACCTTTCTGCATTGAAAGAAGAACGGGTAGCTGCGCAGCAAGAACTGGAGTGGCATGCACCTAACTTTGAGAACAGCGATAAAGAACTGGTGGACTGGCTGGAAAATGCACTGTATTGTGCTATGATAGCCACTTATGCACAGGGTATGGTATTGATGCAATACGCATCTAAAGAGAATAACTATGGGCTGAAGCTGGATGAAGTGGCGCGTATATGGCGCGGTGGCTGCATCATAAGATCGGCCATGCTTGAAGATATACTTGCAGCATATAAGGAGGAGCCAGAACTGAAGAACTTAATGGTAAATAAAAAAATGGTTCTGGCCCTGGAAGGAAGCCAGGACGGCTTCAGGCTTGCAATAAAAGCAGGGGTGAATGCTGGCGTGCCAATGCCTGTTATGATGGCATCGCTGGCCTACTATGATGGCTACAGGAGTGGCTGGTTGCCCGCCAACCTGATACAGGCACAACGCGACTACTTTGGCGCCCATACTTATGAGCGTACAGACAAGAAAGGTATTTTTCACACTCAATGGAAGCAAACAGCACAATAATGGGAGCGAACGTAAAGATAGGGGCCACAGTAATAGTGATATTCGGAGCAGCAGGCGACCTTACCTGGCGCAAGCTGATGCCGGCCATTTATAACCTGTACCTGGATGAGTGGATACCTGAGCATTTTGCGGTGCTAGGAGTAGCGCATACAGACATAACACCCACCGATTTTTCAAAGCACGTGCACGAAGGAATAGACAAATTCTCGCGTACTGGCAAAGCAAAAAAAGAGGTTTGGGATGTTTTTCAAAAATTCATCTCTTATAAAAAAGGCGATTTCGACGATCCGGCTACATATACGGCTATCAAGAAGCAGATAGATAAAATGGAAAAGGACTGGGGCGAGCCAGTGAACCGTGTTTTTTACATGGCCGTGCCACCACAGTTTTTTGAGGACATTGCGACTAAGATAGGCGCGAGTGGTTTGTGCGATGATAAAACGCTGAGCCGCATTGTTGTGGAAAAACCATTTGGTCATGATATAGATAGTGCAAAACATCTGAACAACCTGCTGCATGGCCTGTTCGATGAATCTCAGATATACCGTATAGACCACTACCTGGGAAAAGAGACAGTACAGAATATACTTGCATTCCGCTTTGCCAATGCCATGTTCGAGCCTATATGGAACCGCAACTATATAGACCATGTGCAAATAACGGTAGCCGAACAGATAGGTATAGAGAACCGGGGTAATTACTATGAGACCGCCGGTGCACTGCGCGACATGATACAGAACCACCTGCTACAATTGCTATGTCTTATAGCTATGGAGCCACCCGTATCTTTTGACGCGGACGAGGTGAGGAACCGCAAGGTAGACGTGTTGAACGCGCTGAAAAGAATAACACCGGAGCAGGTACACAACTACGCGGTAAGAGGGCAGTATGACGAGGGATGGGTAGAGGGCAAGCGTGTAAAAGCATACCGGGAAGAACCAGATGTATCCAAAACATCGAACAAAGAAACATTTGCCGCAGTTAAATTCTATATAGATAACTGGAGGTGGCAGGGCGTTCCCTTCTACGTGCGTTCCGGCAAACGTATGAACGAGACCATCTCGGTAATTACCATACAGTTCAGGCCGGTACCGCATCAGTCCTTTCCGCTGGCAACAACGGAGAACTGGCAGCCCAACAGGCTTGTACTGAATATACAACCGCACATGGGTATCAGGCTCAGGTTCCAGGCAAAAAGGCCAGGGCTTAAAATGCTGCTCAATCCTGTTGATATGCTATTCAACTATGCCGACTCTTATACTACAGGTACGCCTGAGGCATATGAGACATTGCTTTTAGATATCTTCCAGGGTGATGCTACACTGTTCATGAGGGCAGACCAGGTAGAAGCTGCGTGGAACATACTGATGCCGATCATCAATGCATGGGATGCAAATACATCGCCCAATTTTCCTAACTACCCGGCTGGAACACATGGTCCCGAAGATGCGCAGGCGCTTATAGCTAAAGACGGCCATAACTGGATAGTGATGCCGCTTGAAAAAGACAACAAGAATGATACTACAGAATAATATAAAGATCTTCCCTACAACGGAAGAACTGACTAAAGGTGCGGCACAATTTATCGCAGACGTGGCACAAAAAGCTGTGGCGGAAAGGGGACGTTTTACTATATCACTTTCGGGTGGTCATACACCTGAGCAATTGTATGCTTTGCTGGCCAAACCTCCTTTCGCAGATAGTATGCCATGGAGTGATACTTATGTTTTTTGGGGCGATGAACGGTGTGTAGGGCTGGACGATAAAGATAATAATGCGCACATGGCACGGGTACAATTGCTGGACCATGTGGCTATACCCGCCAGTAATATTTACCCTATGCCGGTCGATATGACACCTGCGGAAGCTGCTGACCAATACGAAGAAACGATAAAGGACTTCTTTGGAGATGATGCACCTGTCTTTGATCTTATACTGCTGGGGTTGGGAGAGAATGGACATACGGCATCACTCTTTCCGGGCACAGATGTGGTCACTGAGGCCAGGCGGCTGGTGAAGGAGGTCTTTGTTGCAGAACAGGATATGTTTCGCATCACTATGACCGCGCCGCTTATCAACCAGGCCCGTAACATTATGTTCCTTGTAGCCGGCAAAGGCAAAGCAGAGATATTGAATACTGTGCTGAATAAACCTGTTCAGCCCGATAAATATCCTGCCCAGCTTATAGCAATAGGTATGGGTAATTTATATTGGTATATCGACGCCGATGCTGCAATGATCTTGCAGCAGGATGTAAATTAATTTTCGCAACTTGTGGTTGCTTAACGTAATATCATGAACATTAGTCCCCTTGCAGGCAAGCCTGCTACACCCGAAATGCTGGTGGATATACCAAGATTGGTAACCAGCTATTATAGTAATGTGCCCGACGTGAATGTACCTGCACAGAAAGTGGCATTTGGTACATCGGGCCACAGAGGTTCTGCATTCAATTATTCTTTTAATGAGTGGCATATACTGGCCATTACACAAAGTATCTGCTACTACCGCAAAACACAAAATATAGATGGCCCGCTGTTCATAGGTATGGACACGCATGCACTGTCTGTGCCGGCTCTTGCCAGTGCGCTTGAGGTGCTGGCCGCGAATGGAGTAGAAGTTATGATGGCCGGCATGGACGAGTATACCCCAACACCGGTCATTTCTCATGCCATACTCACTTACAATAAAGGACGTAAAGATGGCCTTGCTGACGGTATAGTCATCACGCCATCGCACAACCCGCCTACGGACGGCGGCTTTAAATACAATCCGCCCAATGGCGGCCCGGCAAGCAGCACTGTAACCAGCTGGATAGAGGCCAAGGCAAATGAGTTATTGGCGCAACAGCTAAAGGATGTAAAACGAGTTCCTTTAGATAAGGCACTTAAAGCGAGTACTACACACAAGCACGACTACCTGAATACCTACGTCGCCGACCTGGGTAATGTACTCAATATGGATATGATCAGAAATAGTAAGATCCGTATAGGGGTAGACCCATTGGGTGGGGCAGGGGTACATTACTGGCAGCCTATAGCCGACCATTATAAACTTGATATGACCGTGCTGAACAAGTACGTAGACCCTACGTTCCGGTTCATGACCGTGGATTGGGATGGGCAGATACGTATGGACCCTTCATCGGCCTACGCTATGCAAAGCCTGATTACTAATAAAGATAAATACGACATTTCCTTTGCCTGTGATACCGATCATGACCGGCACGGCATAGTGACCAAAAGTGTAGGGCTGCTGCCACCCAATCATTACTTGTCGGTATGCATATCTTACCTTTTTCAGAACAGGCCGAACTGGCATAAAGATGCCGCTGTGGGGAAAACAGTAGTAAGCAGCTCTATGATAGACCGCGTGACCGCAACGCTGGGCAGAAAGCTATATGAAGTACCGGTAGGGTTCAAGTGGTTCGTAGACGGGCTTATGGATGGCTCGCTGGGTTTTGTGGGTGAAGAGAGCGCAGGTGCCGTTTTCAACAGGTTGGATGGCAGCGTATGGACCACAGATAAAGATGGGTTCATACCGGCATTACTTTCTGCTGAGATAACTGCGGCTACGGGTAAAGATCCGGGTGAGATCTATAAAGACATGACCAAAGAATTTGGTGCGCCGGTATACGACCGCGTAGAGGCGCCTGCAACCGCAGCCCAAAAGAAATTGCTCAGCGCACTATCACCATCACAGGTGCACACCAAGGAGCTGGCAGGTGAGCCAATTGAGCACATCCTTACGACAGCACCAGGTAATAATGCCGCCATTGGCGGTCTTAAAGTAGCCACTAAAAATGGTTGGTTCGCGGCACGCCCATCTGGAACGGAAGAGATCTATAAGATATATGCTGAAAGCTTTTTGGGAAAAGATCATCTGGACAATATTTTGAAACAAGCTCAGGAGATAGTGAATACTACACTGGGGGCTTCTTAATAGTTGTACAACACATTTAACGGAGACACTACCATGAGTAGTGTCTCTTTTTTTATTTAATTTTTACCATGCTGATATGACGATGAGCATAGAAAAAATGACGGATAATTATTACATTTATTCGAATTGATAGTGCATATAACACAAATAACACCTTATGAAACTTAGAGATTTTACATTACTTATCTGCGTAATGCTGCTTGGTGCCGGACCGCTGCATGCGCAACTGGTGATCACATATGCTGGCAATGAAATGACTGGATATGTGGATGATACCGGTCTGGCCGCATCTTTTAACTGGCCCATAAACCTGGTAATGGACGCGCGCAAGAACATATACATTACCGATGCCGATAACAATATGATCCGTAAAATAACCCCTACAGACTCTGTGGCCACCTTTGCCGGGTCAGGTACCGCTGGTATCACTAATGATACAGGTATAAAAGCAAGGATGAACCATCCATTGGGTATAGCCATTGATAGAGAAGGTAACCTTTATGTGGGTGATTCGAAAAATAATATGATACGGAAGATGACCGCTGGTGGAGTAGTGAGCCTGTATGCTGGCTCGGGGCTGCTTGGTAGTGCCAATGGCCCTGCGGCTACCGCTACATTTAACTATCCTAACGGGCTTGCTGTTGATGACAGCGGCAACGTATTTGTGGCAGATGCCCTGAACAATATGATACGCAAGGTAAGCCCGGCAGGTATCGTATATACCCTGGCTGGGTCTGCAACTGCTGGACTTGCTGACGGAACCGGTAGTGCCGCGATGTTCAATTATCCTACAGGTATCGCGATAGATAGTAACCACAATCTATATGTGACCGATGAGAACAACCATCTGATACGCAAAGTGACCCCCGCGGGTGTTGTGACCACCTATGCAGGTACCACCATTTCAGGCACTGGCACACCAGGTAGTGTTGATGATACCGGGACGGCTGCATCTTTTGCCCAACCATATGGCATTAGTATAGACGCTGCACAGAACCTATATGTTGCCGAAATAGGTAATAATATCATCAGGATGATAACTCCAACTAAAAAAGTGATGACACTGGCCGGTATGGCGGGGATCAAAGGTTCGAGCGATGGCATAACTGTGAACGCGAGCTTTAATAACCCTACGGGCGTGGTACCTGACGGAGCCGGGAACTTGTATGTTGCGGACTGGAACAACAACGTGATACGCAAAATAGTGCTCGGATACACAGGCATATTCACTGTTAACAAATTGGGTAGGATAGCGCTTTATCCTAACCCGGTGCAAGATGCACTTTATGTGCCGGCACATGCTGGTGAGCATATGGTCATATACAACTTGGCCGGGATAAAGGTCTATGATGCAGTAGCTACCCGATCGGTAACGAATGTCAACGTAAGTACCTGGGCTGCCGGATGTTATTCGGTCTCAGTAGTGGCAAAGAATGGTGATAAGGGCTATGCAAAGTTTATTAAGAATTAGCAGGAATGTGTATCTTCTTTTTTCTTCAGATGGGGGTGCTTTAATAAACTTTAGAAGATGGTAAAGAAGATAGTGCTACTGGTTATTTTGTGGTGCGTAACCCTGGTCCACGTATCTGCGCAAACACAAGATGAAAAAGCGGTAGCCAAGGCGGTGGAAGCTTTTCGCATTGCTTTGATAGATCCGGACTCGAATACGTTGAAACAATTGGTATCAGCCCACTTAAGCTATGGGCATTCCAGTGGGGTGGTACAAGACAGGGAGGCGTTCATAGCAGCACTGGTAAGTGGCAGGTCTGATTTTGTGAGCATTGATATAAGCGACCAGACGATAACTGCTGTTGATGATGTAGCTATTGTTAGGCACATTTTATCGGCAACAACCAATGACGGTGGAAAGCCGGGAACTACCAAGCTGGCCATACTTCTTGTTTGGAAAAAAGAACATAATAGATGGGTGCTGCTGGCCCGGCAAGCTGTTCGCACCTGATCCTTGATGATAGTCAATGGTCATTAACTATATACATCTGATGTTTTTAAGCAATAGCAGATATTGCATTGATAACGCGAACTACCCTTACTCTTTAGTATTTTTGCCATCGCCATGCCTGCTCGAGGCATAGGCGATCCAAATCCAAATATTATTGTAGGATGGCCCAATTGATACGAAAAGAAGACGCATTAGCTTATCATGAGAATGGCAGGCCTGGAAAGATAGAAGTGGTACCCACTAAGTCTACAAAGACACAACGCGACCTGGCATTGGCATACTCTCCTGGCGTTGCAGCTCCTTGCCTTGAGATCTATGAACACCCTGAAGATATATACCGGTACACGGCAAAGGGCAACCTGGTAGCTGTTATCAGTAATGGTACTGCGGTACTTGGCCTGGGCAATATTGGCGCTGCAGCATCAAAACCAGTGATGGAGGGTAAGGGACTATTGTTCAAAATATTTGCTGATATCGATGTTTTTGACCTGGAGTTGAACACGGAGAATGTGGATGAATTTGTGCGGACGGTGAAAATACTGGAGCCTACATTTGGCGGTATAAATCTTGAGGATATAAAGGCCCCGGAATGTTTTGAGATAGAGCAGCGCCTGAAAAAGGAACTATCTATACCTATAATGCACGATGATCAGCATGGTACTGCTATCATATCGGCTGCGGCATTGCTGAATGCACTGGAGCTACAGGATAAGAAAATAGGAGAAGTGAAGTTCGTGGTAAACGGCGCTGGTGCTGCAGCCATGTCTTGCGTGCAGATGTATGTACGGCTGGGGGCCAGGTACGAACACATTATCATGTTTGATAAAGATGGTGTGCTGCATGAAGGGCGTACCGACCTGGACGCTGTAAAACAGTTGTTTGCGATAAAGACAGCGAATGTACACCTTGCTGATGCCATGCAGGGAGCCGATGTTTTTATAGGATTGAGCGTGGGTAATGTAGTGACAAAAGATATGGTGGGCAGTATGGCACACAGGCCTATCGTGTTCGCACTGGCCAACCCCGACCCGGAAGTGAGCTACGAAGATGCTGTAACTGCGCGGCCTGATGTGATAATGGCAACCGGCCGCAGCGATTACCCAAACCAGGTGAATAATGTACTGGGGTTCCCTTTTATTTTTAGAGGGGCACTGGATGTGCGTGCTACACAGATAAATGAAGAAATGAAGCTGGCTGCCGTGATGGCACTGGCCGCACTGGCGAAGGAGCCAGTACCTGATATTGTGAACGTGGCCTATAACCAGCACGTACTCCGTTTTGGACCAAATTACATAATACCCAAGCCCATAGACCCGCGCTTGCTGGTGACCGTGGCGCCTGCTGTGGCGAAGGCAGCTATGGAGAGTGGGGTAGCACGCCTGCCCATTAAAGACTGGGATGCATATGAGACCGCATTGTACAACCGCCAGAGCCCGGATGACAACATACTGCGCTTCATAATAAATAAAGCCAAGCAAGACCCAAGACGAGTAGTATTCGCGGAAGCAGAGAACATAAAGGTGCTGAAAGCGGCGCAGATAGTAAAGGATGAAGGCATAGCCATACCTGTACTGCTGGGCAATGCAGAGAAGATACATGCACTGCTGGAAGAGCATGGTATACCGCTACAGGATGTGACTATCATAGATCCGCGGAATAAGGAGCAGGAAGTACGCAGGAATGAATATGGCGACATCTACTTTAAGAAAAGAAAGCGAAGGGGAGTGAATCAGTATGAGGCGCGGAAGATAATGATGAAGCGTACCTATTTCGGCTGTATGATGGTGGAGAGCGGAGAAGCGGATGCGCTTATATCAGGCTTGACCCGGCGATACCCGGATACTTTAAGGCCCGCTCTGGAAATAATAGGCCTTGCTGAGGATGCAAAACGGGTAGCGGGTATGTACCTGATGCTGACACGTAAGGGCCCCATATTCTTTGCTGATACTACCGTTAACTTTAATCCTACTGAAGATGAGCTTATAGATATAACCTTGCAAACCGCCAGGGCAGTAACCAACATGAACATACGGCCACGTATAGCCATGCTTTCCTATTCCAATTTTGGCAGCAGTTCATCGCCGGAAGCGAAGCTGATAAGTAATGTGGTGAGCAGGCTGAAGCTGAGCCACCCGGACCTGATAATAGACGGAGAGGTGCAGGCCGGTGTGGCGTTTGATAAAGAACTGCTTGCGGAGAACTATCCGTTCTCTGACCTCGCGGCAGAGTCGCCTAATATCCTCATTTTTCCAAATCTTGCAGCGGGGAATATTGCCTATCATTTGTTGCAGACCCTGGGTAGTGTAGATGCCATAGGACCGGTATTGCTTGGCATGCGCAAGCCGGTGCATGTGTTGCAGTTGGGCACGCCAGTTCGTCATATAGTAAATATGGTGGCGATAGCAGTAGTGGATGCACAGGTAAAGTGTGGGAAAGCAAAGAACAGACAAGAAGACAATAAGATCTTTCAAAATAAGTGATCTGTTAGGCATCTATGCTAAAATATAAACACACAATTAAAACGATACCGGAATAGTATCTATAGCAAAAACCGTAGTAAGCACAAACTTACTGCGGTTTTAATATGTATATCCCTTTTGTTACGATCTGTGCTACTTCTTAGTGCAACTCTTTAATAACACATTTCCCCATTATTCATAATTATTAGTATCGATAGATCAACTGGAAACCACTACGGTTTTGATATTGTATTTCTCATTTTGAGAAGGTTTGATATAAAGGCTTGTAACACTCCCTGCCGCTAAAGCCATTACTGGCGCAGTTTACCGCATTATTGATGTTGTTTTTAATAAATTGGTACATCGTTGGCTTGTATTGGGGAAAGCTTGTAAGATGATAAACCAATTTGAAGTGCCTATGTACATAACTGAAGCCCTGCCTGAAATAGCAACGACCCTTAAAACTGAAGCGAATGATACGGCCTACCAGCAAATGAATGTGCTTACCGCATTTACCAGGAAGAACATTCAAGCACATGATTATAAAACGGTAAAGCGTTGTTTTAAAGTAGCCGACAGGCTCTACAGCAAAGGAAATACCGTGGTAAAGAACGCGGTGCAAAATGTATTCGTGTATTCTTTTACTAACATATTTCAAACCTGCAATAGAGAAAAGACAACCGTACTTGCTTTGCTCCCCATGTCTCTTTATACCATCTATATCACCCAACTATATCGTCGTGGTTGTTAACCAACCTCAAGCAATAAATATGACACTGGTCATCTATCCATATGGTCGTTATCAACAGGACAGGAATTAAAATAAAATTCTCTTTGTCTCGCGAAATACTTTTCTCTAATGCAACCGTTTGAAACGCTTTTAAAAGATCACTTAATATATATTCTAAACTCATGACCACAACCATTGTATTAATAATAGGAACACTTGCAGGTTTTTGGCTGCTCTATCGATCTATAAATTGGTTCGAAAATATTTAGTTCTCATTTACTTCTCAATAAATGCAACCCATGATAGCCTTATTCATTATAGCTGTATTGACATTCTCCTACATGGTTTATGTGCTCATTAAACCTGAAAAATTTTAATCGATAAACTAAATTCTACATGGATCCTCAAATTTTGGGTGTTGTAGTAATGTTCGTAGCGACATTACTATTGGCCGTACCGCTCGGAAAATATATAGCGAAAGTATACAGTGGTGATAAGGTATGGACCGATGTGATCTTTAAGCCTGTTGAAAGCGCATTCTTTAAAATATCAGGTAAAGACACTGCAAGAGAAATGACCTGGAAGCAAAGCCTTGTGGCTCTGCTCACGCTGAACCTGGTGTGGTTCTTCTGGGCTATGTTCTGCCTGCTCAACCAAAGTTGGCTACCCATGAACCCCGACCATATCGGCAATATGTCGCCCGATCTGGCCTGGAACACTGCAATATCCTTCCTGGTAAATTGTAACCTGCAAGACTATAGTGGGGAAATCGGCATATCGTATTTCTCGCAAGTGTTTGGTTTGATGTTCCTGCAGTTCGCATCAGCGGGTACCGGCATGGCTGCTGCGGCAATTGTCTTCAATGCACTGCGTGACAGGACAGCGGACAAACTGGGTAACTTCTATAATTATTTTCTAAAGAGCTGCACAAGGATACTGCTGCCCATATGTATAATAGTTGCGACTATACACCTTTTTGAAGGTACGCCAATGACCTTTAAAGGAATGGACACAGTGACCACTGTGCAAGGCGATACTATGCATGTAAGCCGTGGACCAGTAGCTGCCTTTGTAGCTATAAAACACGTGGGCACCAATGGTGGCGGTTTCTACGGCGCTAATTCGGCACATCCGCTGGAAAACCCTACATACCTGTCTAATGTGGTACAGATGATAGTACAGATATTGATACCATTCGCAATGGTATTTGCATTCGGTTTCTACACCAATAAAAAACGACTGGCCTGGGTATTTTGGGGGGTGATGACCGTTGGGTTCCTGATACTGGTAGTGCCTGCTATAAGTGCAGAGGTACATGGCAACCCTAATATAGCCCATATGGGTATAGCGCAGCCGGGAGGTAATATGGAAGGTAAGGAAGTACGCTTTGGCGCTATTGCCTCTGCGTTCTGGAGTATAGCTACCACAGTTATATCTACAGGTTCGGTGAATGCGATGCACGATAGTTTTATGCCTGTAAGCGGCATGAACATGATGCTGGGTATGATGATCAATTCTTTTTACGGCGGCGTTGGTGTTGGCTTTCTCAACTTCTTTATTTACGTGATACTGGCAGTTTTTATCGGTGGACTGATGGTAGGGCGGACGCCTGAGTTTGGCGGGAAGAAAATAGAGGCACGTGAAATGAAGATAGCGATGATCATCGCCTTGTTCCACCCGTTACTGATACTTACAGGTACGGCCGTGGCCAGCTACCTGACCGCACACGATACTAACATGGGCTGGTGGTTCGCAGATGCTGCAGGTAAGCACAATGCATCGGGTTGGTTGAACAACCCCTCTTATCATGGGTTTAGCGAGATGCTTTACCAGTATACCTCTTGCTCTGCAAATAATGGAAGTGGTTTTGAGGGCCTGGCAGATAATGATCCATTCTGGAATATAAGTGCAGGCATTGTATTGCTATTCTCCCGCTACCTGCCCATAATAGGCCCTGTAGCTATAGCGGGGCTCATAGCCCAAAAGAAATTCATACCTGCGAGCAACGGTACCCTTAAAACGGATACAGGCACATTTGGTCTGCTGGTGTTTGCCGTGAAGGTAATCATAGCTGCCCTTGCGTTTTTCCCAGCCCTGGCTTTAGGCCCTATTGCAGAATGGATGAAAATGCACTAATGATAGTAATAGCTGATAAACAACATAAAAAATGAGTACTAACAATAAAGAAAGCCTGTTCAAAAGGGAACTTGTTCTGGAGGCTATTAAACAGTCTTTCATCAAGCTTAACCCTAAGTATCAGTTTCGTAACCCGGTAATGTTCACGGTAGAGATAGGAACAGCAATAATGCTATTTGTATGCGCTTGGGTGCTGGCTGGTGAAAAAAGCCAGGGGTCATTTATCTATAACCTTATCATATTTCTGGTACTGCTGCTTACCTTACTGTTTGCCAATTTTGCAGAAGCGCTTGCCGAAGCCAGAGGTAAAGCACAAGCAGCATCGCTACGGAAGACACGCGAAGAAACGCCAGCAAAAAAATTGATAACCCCTGGTGAGATATTCACGACAGAAACGCAAATAGTACCTTCATCACAGTTGGTGAAAGGCGATATGTTCGTGTGCGAAACAGGTGATATTATACCTGCCGATGGAGAGATAATTGAGGGTATTGCAATAGTTGATGAATCGGCTATAACCGGTGAGTCTGCCCCTGTGATCCGCGAGGCAGGGGGTGATAAGTCGTCGGTTACCGGCGGTACAAAAGTACTCTCTGATAAAATAACAGTAAGGGTCACAACTGAGCCTGGCGAAAGTTTTCTGGACAAAATGATCGCACTGGTAGAGGGGGCTTCAAGGCAAAAAACCCCTAATGAGATAGCACTTACTATATTGCTGGCAGGGTTTACCTTGGTGTTTATCATTGTTTGCATTACCCTGCAGCCATTTGCTTCATATGCTAAAACACCTATCACCATATCGGCCTACATCTCTTTGTTCGTGTGCCTTATACCTACCACTATAGGTGGACTGTTATCGGCCATTGGCATATCAGGTATGGACAGGGCACTGAGGGCAAACGTTATAGCAAAATCGGGCAAAGCGGTTGAGACCGCTGGTGATCTGGATGTACTATTATTGGACAAGACAGGTACCATAACCATTGGCAACCGCAAGGCCACTAACTTTTATAATGCACCTGGGATACCACTAAATGAGTTCATACAAGCCGCAGTTCTTAGCTCAAGAGCTGATACTACGCCAGAGGGAAAATCGATAGTAGACCTGGGAGATAAGATGTTAAATGAACAGGATACATTTAGTAAAAAGACTACCAGATATGGATCGGAGATAGCACACCAGATCTCATTCACAGCAGAAAGCAGGTCGAGCGGTATCAACTTGGTAAATGGCATACAGATAAGGAAGGGTGCCAGTGATGCCATTAGGAATATGGTGCAAAAAGCCGGTAATATTTTTGAACTGGAAGTAACAACTACAGTAAATAATATAGCTGAAAACGGAGGTACACCACTGGTCGTTATTGAAGACAACAAAGTACTGGGAGTGGTAGAGCTGCAAGACATCATTAAGACCGGGATCTTTGAGCGGTTCGAGCGCTTGAGAAAAATGGGAGTAAAAACTGTAATGGTGACCGGTGACAACCCACTTACTGCCAAATATATAGCAGGCAAGGCGGGTGTAGACGACTATATTGCAGAGGCCAAACCGGAAGATAAGATGGCCTATATACGCAAGGAGCAAGCCACTGGCAAGCTTGTAGCTATGATGGGTGATGGTACCAACGATGCCCCAGCCCTGGCACAGGCCGATGTAGGTGTTGCGATGAACAGTGGCACTGCAGCAGCTAAAGAAGCCGGCAATATGGTAGACCTGGATAATGACCCTACCAAACTGATAGAGATAGTAGAGATAGGCAAGCAACTACTTATGACCCGCGGCACACTAACTACCTTCTCAATAGCAAATGATGTGGCTAAATACTTTGCTATTGTGCCTGCTCTGTTCATAGCATCTATACCCGCCTTGCAGCGTATCAATATCATGCATTTGCACAGCCCCGCAAGCGCCATACTATCGGCCATTATTTTCAATGCTATCATTATACCTATGCTTATACCACTGGCCCTGCGGGGAGTTGCTTACAAACCTATAGGCGCCAGTGCGTTGCTGCGCAGGAACCTGCTTGTATATGGCCTTGGTGGTGTATTGATACCATTCATAGGTATTAAGCTGATAGATATGCTGGTAACAATATTTATGTAGATAACAAATGATAACACTATGAGAAAAGAAATATTGCCGTCTATAAAACTGACCATTCTGTTCATCCTCTTATTTTGTGTAGTATACCCTGCCATAATATGGGGTGTAGCACAGTTGGTGCCTAACAAAGGGGAGGGTTTTGTGATAAAAGACGGAAAGGGCAAGTACTACTATGAGAGCATAGGCCAGAAGTTCACAGCTGATAAGTATTTCTGGTCGCGCCCGTCGGCTGTTAACTATAATGCAGCAGGATCGGGGGGCAGCAATAAAGGACCTGACGATCCTGAGTATCTTGTGCAGGTACAGGGCGTTATTGATACGTTCTTAAAACACGATCCTGGAATTGTAAAAGCAGACATACCTTCTGATATGGTAACAGCTAGCGGTAGCGGTCTGGATCCGCATATCAGCGTGCAAGGCGCAGAGATACAAGTGCTAAGAGTTGCAAAAGCGCGTGGACTTGATAAAAATAAAGTGGAGGCGCTTGTGAAAGCGTGCATTGAAGGACCCGTATACGGCATGGGACCAATCCGGCTAAATGTATTAAACCTGAACCTGGCATTAGATAACTTACATTAACGAGCATGGGAATAATATACCGGTCTCTTCTATTGTATGGCATAGTTACAACCTTCAGCCGGCAGGTTTTGGCCACATTTATGCGGCTTACGGTGGCGTGTTCATCATCATGTCTTTACTGTGTGCATGGGTGCAGAAAAAGCAAGACCGATGGGTATGACATAATGGGTGCTTTGTTAGTGATAGCAGGCACTGCGATGATATTTTATGCACCGAGGAAATAATATAATTATGATAAATAAAAGCAACAATTACATGAAAAGAACAGCTACTGCAGTACTATTAGCAACAATGCTATTTCACCAGGCAAAGGCGCAAACGCCGAGGTCTGATGATAATGCAATACCGACATCAGAAACAAAAAGTAAAATACCCTTTGACGGGTTTGACCAGACATGGCTAAATGGGAACGACCGCAGGGATTCAACAATATTCAACATCCCGCATTTTACGCCATCTATCTTGATAGATGCCAACATCACCCATTCATTCAACAGCCCTATAGATCATACGGTTGTAGGTTCTACAGCATTGTCCAGGAACGATGAAATGGTGGTATCTGCCGTTAATATTGGTGGTGATCTCAGCTGGGGTAATGCCCGTGGTCGTATCATGACACAATTTGGTGCACGATCTATTGTTGTGCCGCGTAACGACCTGAGTGTTTACCGTGGCCAGTACGACCTTGCAGATGCCTACCGCTACCTTGATGAGGCGTATGCCGGTTATCACTTTGATAAGTGGTATGGTATAAACGTAGACTTCGGTTTGTTCATGTCCTATATCGGTCTTAACTCCTATTATCAGCAAGAGAATTGGGAATACCAGGCATCTTTCACCTCGGACAATACACCTTGGTTCTTCAATGGTATCCGTACACAGATATTCCCATCAAAATACCTGAAAGTGGAGGCCTGGATCATTAATGGCTGGCAGAGTTATGGCTCGTTCAATTCTTTACCAGGCTTGGGTGGTAACATAACTTGGATACCACAGGAAAATATAAAATTGCTTACCAATGATTACTATGGTACAGATGCTGCCGGCTTACTGGGCAGGCATAGGTTCCACTCAGACAATAGTTTCTTATACCGCTACTACAACAACCCCAGCTCAAGAGGTATATCAAAAATGGCGTTCTCTGCTACGGGTGATATTGGCTTTGAAAAAGGTGATGGTGTAAATGGTTTTAATAACAGCGACCCGGTACATAACCCTGCACAATACTTCCTGAGTGGGATGATCTATAACCGTATATGGTTCGCTAAAAATAAGCTTGCCGTGTGCATAGGCGGCGGCTATGTAAAAAACCCCGGCCGCTACCTGGTACTGGCACCTACTGGCGATGCCAGTCCATTCCCTAATCAATACAACCCTACACAACCTGCAGGTACACATCCATTCACCGAAAATGCGGGCGACAAATTTGAAGGCTGGGATTGCTCTGCAGGCATAAGCTGGATGCCTAACCAGAGCATTGAATTTAAAATGGAATACGTGCATCGTGAAGCCAGCGTACCCTACTTTGCTGGCCCCGGGGGCGTAACCTCGCCAACAGGATATACAACAACCGCACTACCCGCAACAGGCTGGGCACCAGACCTGGTGACCTCTGAGAACAGGGTAATATTTGCTGCTTTGTTCAGACTGTAAGACGAACTGTGTAAGGTAAAGCAGATACTTTACCTTACACACAGCTGTTTTATTGCTTATTGATAACACGGTAGTGGATGGAAGAAATGCAAAAAGACCTACATCCTTTTAACATTATTAGCTTGATGCAGGATAACAAAGCAGAACATTTTCTGGAGCTTATAAAAAGATCTAAACGAGGTAAGTTCAAGATCTATATAGGTATGAGCGCCGGTGTAGGTAAAACTTACCGGATGCTGCAGGAAGCACATATCTTGCGACGCAATAATGTAGATGTAAGAATAGGGTTTGTAGAGACCCATAACAGGGCCGAGACAGCGGCATTAACAATGGACCTGCCCACAATACCACGCAAAAAGGCCTTTTACATGGGCAAGGAAGTGGAAGAAATGGATGTGCAGGAGATCATAAACCTGCATCCTGTATTGGTGATAGTGGACGAACTGGCCCATACTAATATACCCGGAGGCAAGAATGAAAAGAGATGGCAGGATGTAATGGATATACTGGATGCCGGTATAAGTGTGATAAGTGCAGTGAACATACAGCATATAGAAAGCCTGACCACTTTTGTAAAAGAAATAACAGGCATAAATGTGGCCGAGCGAATACCGGACAAGGTTTTGAAACAGGCAGATGAAGTGGTGAACATAGACCTGACGGCTGAGGAGTTGATAGCCAGACTAAGAGAGGGAAAGATATATACATCAGATAAAGTAGAATCAGCATTAAAGAATTTCTTTAAAGCCGAAAGTATATTACAATTGCGCGAGCTGGCGCTAAAAGAAGTGGCCGGGCAAATAGAGCGAAAAGTAGAGGCGGAGATACCTCGGAACGTGTCATTCAGGCATGAGAAGATACTCGCGTGTATCAGCAGTAACGATGCAGCTGCAAAAAGGGTGATCAGGAAGGCTGCAAGACTGGCAAGCTATTATAACGCCCAGTGGTGGGTCTTGTACGTAGAAACTCCTAAAGAAGGTCCAGATAAAATTGCACTGGACAGACAACGGCATTTAATTAATAACTTTAAGCTTGCTACCGAGCTTGGTGCAGAAGTGCTAAGAGAAAAAAGTGAGCATATAGCAACCACCATAGTTAAGGTTGTAGATGAAAAAAATATAACTATTGTATGTATCTGTAAACCCAAGCTAAGCCTATTGCAGATAATATTTGCTACAAATATTTTTAGCCAGATCTTAAAAAAGTTAAAAAGCAACGATACTGATCTCATCATTATGTCATAAGCTCATATAACTAACAAACCCGCTATGATATTTACTATAAAATCAAAGATCACCGGGGGCATTAGTATGTTATTCATACTACTGCTTACTATTAGTATCATAGCCATCTATTTTATAAATACACTCTCTTCCAAAACAGAGAACCTGCTTACTGCAAACTATAATACCATCAGGTACTGCAGCGAGATGAGCAATGCCCTGAACGACATAAAAAAAGATACGGGTGCTATATATACATTTGAAAAGAACCTTGTGGCACAAGAACATAATATTACGGAAGTTGGCGAAGGGGGGGCAACAGGCAGATTGCACAATTATTTTGAGCAGCTGAAGGCAGGTGATCATTCAGAGATATTGTACTATCAGATCAACAAAGAGATCTATAATATTTACAGACTTAACCAGGCGGCTCTTGAGCGGAAGAATACTAATGCACTAAATACCGCGGGCGATGCGCGGTACTGGCTTACAATACTTGCTACCATTATCATACTTATCAGTTTTCCTCTTTTGATAAACTTTCCAGGTTACATAGCTGGTCCTATACGGTTGTTGACGGAGGGGATAAAGGACGTAGCCGATAAGAAATATGATAAGCGTATACACCTTGATTCTAACGATGAGTTTGGTGAAATGGCACAGGCATTTAATATAATGGCTGCCAAACTCTATGAGTATGAACACAGCAATATATCGAAGCTCATGTTCGAGAAAAAACGTGTGGAAACCATTATCAATCAAATGGATGATGCTGTGATAGGTTTGGACTCATACAATAAAATACTGTTCATAAACCATAAGGCAGAGAGTTTGCTCAATTTGAAAGAGGAAGCGGTGGTTGGCAAGCCCTCTGCTGAAGTGGCTGCACATAACGACCTTTTACGTACTATACTTAAGAAAAGTGCAAAGCAGCCATTAACGATAATAACGGCGAAAAAGGAACATTACTTTTTCGTAGATAGCCGGGTAGTGTACAGCGATAATAAAAGCATAGGAGAAGTGTTTACCCTGAAAGATATTACGACCTTCAAAGAACTCGATCTTTCTAAGACCAATATGCTGGCAACTATTTCGCACGAGCTTAAAACTCCTATATCAGCCATTAAAATGAGTACTCAACTGATGAGTGATGACCGTGTGGGAAAACTGAACACGGAGCAACAGGATCTTGTGAAAAATATAGAGGAGGATACAGAACGATTGCTGCGACTAACAGCTGAACTGCTGAATATGACCCAGATAGAAACGGGAAACATCCAACTGAAAATACAAAGTATAGACCCCCGGACAATAGTGGCAAATTCAATACAAGCAGTACAAGTACAAGCAGACCAGAAAGATATTTATATTGAATTGGCCGGTACACAAAGCTTACCCAATGTACTTGCCGATCCTGATAAAACATCGTGGGTAATGATAAACCTGCTGACCAATGCGATCAAATACGCTGCAGAGCATAGCAAAGTCATCGTAAATATAGTGGCTCAGGAGAGGCAAATATTATTTTCTGTGCAGGATACAGGTATCGGTATAGAGGAACAATATTTACCAAAAATATTTGACCGTTACTTTAAGGTGCAAAACAATTTGCAAAATAATGGTACAGGTTTGGGGCTGGCGATCTCAAAAGAATTCATAGAGGCACAGGGCGGACATATCGAAGTGAATAGTGTATTTAAACAAGGCAGCACTTTTACATTCTCATTGCCTATCGCTTAACATGTTTAGGTTTACTGGGACCAAACAACGAATTTGATAATAATATTGATCAATTTGGTGTACCACAGGCTTCATCATTCATTAGCTATTAGTCGCAATGTGTTCATATCATTTTGTCCATCAAAAAACTTGTCTAACACTGACTGGAATATTGGGTTAGCATTCTTGACCGAGGCGAACAAGGTCATTGACGATCTGAGTTTTAGATCGTCAGGCGTATCAAATACTTGAGTAGCGTTGGTCGCATCAATGGAAAGCAATACTTTGCAGAGCTCTATTAACCTACTCCCCAGGATAGGATGAGCTAAATATTGTTCAGCTTCGGCCTTGTTTTTTATGCTGTAGTATTTTGTTGTTTCACTATGCCCCAAGCCTGCTATTTGAGGGAAGATATACCACATCCAGTGAGTACGCTTTTTGCCCATTTTTATCTCGGCTAATGCGGTTGCGTAGTCCTGTTGTTGCGCGTCAAGGAATCGTTTTAAATTTTCATCTGACATTGATATAGCGTTATGAGAATATACTTTGAGCTTTAACAATGGTCTTATCCAGATCGATGCCTTTACCAAGGACTCCTTTGAAGAGGTCACCTTCTGTTTTTAGCCGTTCAACAGAGTTGGAAATGGTAAAATCCTTCATGGTAAGCCCGGGTTTCACTTCATCCCAATGCAGAGGCATAGAAACTGTGGCGCCCGGCTTTGGCCGTAGAGAATACGGGCCTGCAATAGTTGCGCCTGGCCGGTTCTGTAGAAAATCGAGATACATTTTGCCTTTTCTTTTTGCTACCATTCGCTCAAGGCTGGTATATTCAGGTATTTGCTGATGAACGATGTTTACGATGGTTCGCGCAAATAATTGGGATTGATCATAAGTGTATTTTGCCTTCAACGGTATGTAAATATGCATTCCCGTAGAGCCTGATGTTTTGCAGTAAGAAGGTACATCTATAGCATCCAGTACTTTTTTAACGGCTAATGCAGCTTCTATCACCTGGTTGAAAGTGTTCTTGTCCGGGTCAAGATCTATTACACAGTAGTCCGGATTATCAGGTAACTGAATGCGACTGAACCATGGGTTCATTTCAATGCAACCTAATGAGGCCATCCAAAGCAGATAAGATTCATCAGAACCTACCAGGTATTCTTTTTCTTCTCCATCGCTGGTAGTGTAGGGGAAGGTTTTAGTGATCCATTCCGGAGCCTTTCCCTTTATGTCCTTCTGGTAGAAGCTGGGCGCATGAATACCACCGGGAAAGCGGTTAAGCGACATAGGGCGGTCTTTTAGATAGGGCAGTATGTATTCCGCTACCTGATGATAGTAATTGAACATATCCCGTTTCGTTACATTGTCCTCTGGCCAATAGACTTTGCTAAGATGCGTGAAGGTGAGTTCATGCCCGCATATTTTGCGTACCTGTGTTTCATCTTTAGGGTTGAGTAATGTTCCGGTAGTTTTACTTTTAAATGGTTTGATAGCATTCAGTTTTGGGTCAGGCGCTTGGCTATCCACTTCTTCCACGGTCTCTTTAGTATCTTCAGGTGTTTCTAATATCACGTCTTTTGCTTTTTTATCACTCCTCATTCCTTTAAATGATGCCTGCCTGAAGAGGCCATCAGTCGTCACTTCGGCAAATGCTACCTCGCATACCAGGTGGGGCTTAAGCCATGTGGGTTTGGCGCCCATCCGTTGTGGCCTAAAGCGCGATGGCTTATCTACGTCTGGTTCCACATCAAAGGGGCTTTTGCTGGTGATAAGCGGCTTGAACTGGGCCATCATTTCTTTCTGCAACTTATCAGAAAAACCAGTACCTACTTTGCCTACATATTGTAGCTTGCCTTTATTATACACGCCCAGCACCAAAGCGCTGAACGACTTAGCAGTGCCTTCATTCTTGGTAAACCCTGCTATAACCACTTCTTGCCTGTGTTGCACTTTTATCTTGAGCCATTCCTTTGACCGCAGGTCAGAAGTGTACACACTGCTGTTCTTTTTCGCAATGACCCCCTCCAGGTCCATTTTCTCGGCCGCTTTAAAAAAGTCGATGCCGGTTGTCTTTATAGCCGGGCTTTGCCTTATGCGGTCATCGGTGGTAGGCAGTATCTCCTTTAAAATAGCTTGCCGTTCTATCAATGGCAGACCCATCAGGTTTTTGCCCTCCAGCCAAAGGATATCAAAGACATAAAAGACCAGGTTGCCATCGGCCTCGCTGCGCCAGTTCTGCAACGCGCCGAAGTCGGAAACGCCTTTATCGTCAAGCACCATTATCTCGCCATCGATGACGGCATTGATATTCCATGCGGCCAACAATTTGTTGATAGGGTAGAACTGGTCGAACAGCAGATCATTACGCGAAATAAGTTCTGCCGTCCCTTTACCTATTTTAGCAATGGCCCGGTACCCATCCCATTTAATTTCATACACCCATTCAGGGTCATCAAAGGGCGCATCGACCAGCGTTGCCTTCATAGGTTTGATGTTAGCAGGCATTTTTGCCTTTGGCGCGCCTTTTAGAATGGAGGCCACATCTATATCATCGCTGTTTACGTCCGCATCTTTCTCGTAAGCTATTTCGGCAACAGAAGTAGCTGTCTTTCGGGTTTTCTTCACGGGTTTTATTTGTTCTTCTTGTCCATGCTGCCAAACCTTAGTGCTGGTCTTCGCTATTGTAGCTATGGTTTTGCCCGACAGTACTGACTTTTCATTAAGTGTTATGTCTTTCGAGCTTGCATATTCATCATTATGCTTTATCAATAGCCAACCGTTCTCTCCCATCCCGTGGGTTTTGACCAGGGCAAATTCGCCATGCAGTTTTTTGCCATGCAACTTTATCTTTACAGAGCCATTTTCCAGTTGTTGCAGCAAATGTTTTTCCTGGGCTTTCTTGCCTTTGATGGCCTCAATTGGCTCATATGTTCCTTCATCCCAAACTATAACAGTACCACCACCATACTCCCCTTTCGGGATGATCCCTTCAAAATGCCGGTAGTCGAAAGGGTGGTCTTCCACCATCATTGCCAGCCGTTTGACCTTTGGGTCGGTAGACGGGCCTTTAGGAATTGCCCAGCTTTTCAGCACACCATCCATCTCCAAACGAAAATCGTAATGCAAATGCGAAGCATCATGTTTTTGGATAACGAACATTAAATGTCCCTTGTCCTTGCTTTTGCCCCCAAAAGGCTCCGGGGTGATCTTCGCGTCGCGTTTCTGTTTGTATTTTTCTAATGCCATTGGTGGAGAGCGCCTTTGGGGCTATTTTAATATTGAAAATATTATCTGTATTTGTTGCCTTAATTTGCCGAATTCTACATGATATTGTATTGATAGTTATGAAAACAAATTATGCCAATAGTGTAGAACTTGCCCATGTAAGGGTAATGATGAATATAATTGTGTCTTTACTTTATTTCTCGTCTGTATCAAATGTTATTTTCTTAAGGTTTATATCGGCGGGACCATTGAGAACCTCGCCATTTATGTCATACCGGGCGCCATGACAGGGGCAATCCCAGCTTTTCTCATCCGCATTCCATTTTACAATACAACTGGCGTGTGTGCATACAGGGTCTAATGCATGTATGTTGCCTTGTTTATCCCGATAAACGGCCATTTTCTTTCCGTTGTATTCTACTATATTCCCGGTATCTTTTTTTATACGCTTTAGAAAGTCTACCTCATGTGCCGGCATTCTTGATGCCACGAACTGATAAGCCACATCTGCATTTTCGCTGATGAATTCTTTAAAACCAGCAATTGGCTTTATTCTCGCAGGAGCGAACAGGTCTTCGTATTTGTTCTTTTTCCCCGATACAAGGTCGGCTAAAATGGTGGCTGCCACAGAGCCCAGCATCATACCGTTACCATTAAAGCCAGTGGCACAGAATATGCCCGGTTCCCTGCCTGGCATTTGCCCAATGTAGGGCAAGCCATCAACAGGTACGTAGTATTGCGATGACCATTTATATTTAACTGTGCTTACTTTGTAATGTTTCCGCAAATAGCTTTCCAGGTCATTAAATGCTTTATCGGGGTCATCATGTCCTGTTTTATGGTCATTACCACCAGCTATCAAGTATTTTTTTCCGCTAATGGTGTGTGTGCGAAAATAATGATAAGGTTCCTGCATGTCATATATCAATGCATCGGGATAGGCTCCATCTGCGAGTGTCACCCCTATCACATAACTCCTATAAGGAGCGCAGCGCATGCTGAATATATTGAGTCCCAAAGGAATGTGAGTGGCATAAATAACATTCTTCGATCTTATTGTTTCACTTCCTGTATTTACCTCGTGAATCTCGTCCTTACTTTCCACGGAAATGACCCTGGTATTCTCCAGTATTATTCCCCCTGCTTTCTGATATGCACTTTGAAGAGCTTTAAGGTATTTTATAGGGTGAAATTGCGCTTGTCCATTAAACACCAATGCCTTCTGGAATGCTACCGGCGTTGGAACACTTTCTGTGTAAGCAACCTCTACGCCGTTATTCACGCACCCTTCATACACATCTTTTAACTGCTTTTCCTGGTCCTCATCTTCTGCATACAAGAATCCTTGTTTCTCCTCATAGTCGCACTTTATATTATGCTCCTTTATGTTGCTACTTATTACTGAAAAACCTTCATTAATGGCTTCTGCGAACAACTTGGCTCCCTTTTGCCAAAAGCGCTTTCCGCTTCTTTATAAGTGGTATCAGCAAACGTATTTATATGAGCGCTTGTTCCCCCGGTTGTGCCAAAGCCCACGTTATGCGCCTCTATCAAAACACACTGCTTGCCAGCTTTTTGAAGCAGATACGCGGTGGTCATACCAGTTATCCCACCGCCAATAACAACAGCATCATATTTTTGGTTATTGCTGGCTAAATGGTCGTTGACCGTATCCTTAGGGAACAAACCTTGCCATGGACTTGTCATAGTACCATCCCGCTTTACTTTTATCGTGTCGCTGTTTATCAATTCAGCACTTTTTCCGTTGCCCATATAGCACTAATATTTATTGATCCTATGAAAGTTATATTAAAACTATTCCAACAGAAGATAACCTTAACCCTTTCGAAATGAAAGTTTATAGGTAAGAGATGTCACGTTATATCATCAAAAAGCCCGAACTTCTATCTGCAATGATCAACGTTCCATTTTTTAATGATAATTAGGTAGAGTGAGTTCACTAAAGCAGATGCAGCCGGACGATACGTGATCAGGCATGATCTTTAGGCAATTGGGTTATGGCGAAAGGAAATAAAGGAAAGAAGCAGCACTTTGAAGGCTTTGTCCGCGTTCGTGGTGCCCGGGAGCACAATCTGAAAAACATCGATGTGGATATTCCAAGAGATGCGCTGGTTGTCTTTACTGGGGTCTCAGGTTCAGGAAAGTCCTCACTTGCATTCGGAACCCTTTATGCCGAAGCGCAACGACGTTATCTTGAATCCGTTTCTCCTTATGCGAGAAGACTATTCAACCAAATGTCGGTACCAGAGGTAGATGAGATAGCAGGTTTGCCTCCAGCAATTGCCTTGCAACAGCAGCGTGGTGCTGCAAGTACCCGTTCGTCAGTAGGGAGCGTTACCACTTTATCGAACTTGCTGCGTATGTTATATTCCCGGGCAGGCGACTATCCTGCAGGTCAGGGCATTATTTATGCGGAATCCTTTTCTCCTAATACGCCTGAAGGTGCATGTCCTAAATGTCATGGTCTGGGGAGGGTATATGAAGTTACCGAGCAGTCAATGGTGCCCGATGATTCGCTTACTATCCGCCAGCGTGCAATTGCGGCATGGCCTACAGCATGGCAAGGCCAAAATCTCAGGGAGATATTGATGACACTCGGATATGATGTGGATACGCCTTGGCGCGACCTTCCTCAAAAAGACAGGGACTGGATACTTTTTACTGAAGAACAACCAGTAGTACCGGTATATTCCGGTTTCACGGCAAAGGAAATGCGACAGGCCATGAAGCAGAAAATAGAACCAAGCTACATGGGGACATTTACAGGGGCAAGGAAATATGTGCTTCAGACTTTTGCGAACAGTCAAAGTCAGTTAATGAAGAAGCGGGTATCGCAATACATGTTAGGCAGTAAATGTCCTCTTTGTCATGGGAAACGTTTGCGGCAGGATACATTGTCTATAAAATTTGCAGGATATGATATCGCAGAAATGTCTCGTATTACCTTAGCAAACTTACATGATCTTTTGAGGCCGTATGCCACAGGAGCAGCACGAGGTATTGTAAAACTTAAGGAGAAATATCCCGAAAAAGCAATTGTAGCGCAGCGTATAGCCCAGGATATGGTAGCCCGCTTACAGGTAGCCCTTGATCTTGGGCTGGGTTACCTTACCCTTGAGCGGAGCACCCCCACATTATCACCCGGTGAATTACAACGTCTGCGTTTGGCCACGCAGGTATATTCTAACCTTTTCGGTGTGGTATATGTACTGGACGAACCCTCTGCGGGTCTTCATCCTGCGGATACGGAGGCTTTGCTCCGGGCGCTTGACAAGTTGAAAGCTTCAGGAAATTCGCTGTTTGTTGTAGAGCATGAAATGGACGTTATTAAACATGCAGACTGGATCGTAGACGTGGGGCCAGTTGCCGGTGAGCATGGTGGGCAGATACTTTACAGTGGCCCCCCTGAGGGATTAAAGGATATTGAAGCATCTATTACTAAACGATACGTGTTCGATAACTATGATAGAAAGAAAAGGGCCATAAGGGAGCCGCAAGACTGGTTGAAACTGGAAGGGATAAAGCGTAACAATCTGAATGATCTGGATGTAGCTTTTCCTCTGGGAGTATTTACCAGTGTCACTGGCATATCAGGCTCTGGTAAAAGCAGCCTTGTAAGCCAGGTATTGGTAGAATTGGTTTCAAAACATTTGGGACAAACTGCTTTGATAACTGATGAGGAAACAGACGCCCTTTCACAAGATGTTGTAGTGACGCAGGGCGGCGTCATCACAAGTGGAATGGATAGAGTTAAAAGGTTAGTGGTAGTAGACCAGAAGCCAATAGGCCGTACACCACGCTCCAACCTGGCGACCTATACAGGAATATTTGACTTTATAAGAAAGATATTTGCAGCTACAGAACAGGCAAAGATCAGACTTTACGATGCGGGGCGTTTTTCCTTCAATGTAGCCAAGGGCAGGTGTCCGCACTGTGAAGGGGAGGGGTCGGTAATGGTTGAGTTGTTATTCTTACCCAGTGTTTATACACCTTGCCCTACCTGCAAGGGTACACGCTACAATTCTAAAACCCTGGAAGTAAAATATAAGGGTAAAAATATTGCGGAAGTTTTAGCAATGACTGTAGATGCAGCATATGATTTTTTTGATACTGAAGTACAAATACAAAGAGCGCTTGATGTGATAAGACAGGTGGGACTTGGGTATTTGAAGCTGGGGCAAGCTGCAACTGAACTTTCCGGCGGCGAAGCACAGCGAATAAAACTGGCCACAGAACTGCAACGCATACAGCATGGTAACACTCTTTATGTATTAGACGAACCAACTACGGGGCTGCATCCGGCAGATGTAGAGAAGTTGATGGTGCAGCTTGAAACATTGGTGGATGCCGGCAATACCATAATAGTTGTAGAGCACGATATGGATGTTATTGCTAATAGCGACTGGATAATAGATATTGGTCCAGGAGCAGGAGAGCAGGGGGGTAAAATTGTAGTAGCAGGAAGACCGGGCGATGTCAGCAAGGCAGCTGGTAGCCGTACTGCACCATATCTGCGCAAACATTTTGTAAAAAATACATAGTCCTTAGTTTATCACATTACATGCCGTTTGCCTTGAGTCAAGCGCGATAAACTATTAATGTTAGGGACTGGCGAATGTCTATCAATTTTTCGCTGCGTTCATTCTTCTAAACAACTGAGATCTTACTTAATGATCACAAGTTGATTCTATAGTATGTCCCAAAACTCTAATGAAAGATCTTTCGTCAATCAACCCATTTGTTTTTGTTTGCCCAAAACAAGTCCCAAATTCGTCCCATTCCCCAAAGAAAAAACCTCAGAGCCCTTACGGGACTGAGGTCTTAACGCTTTGATTTGGTGCCCGGAACAGGAATCGAACCTGCACTACCTTACGATAACCAGATTTTGAGTCGCGTATCGAATCACTCCAGATGCTTGATTATTAGCACTTTTCAACTGGCTGCAAATCAAACTATGGTCTGGTGGTGCGTGTGGTCAATGTTTCTTTAGTGCAAAATTTAGTGCAGACTTTAACAGCGTCCTAATATTGTTTTATGATTTTTATATTCTCGTATACTTAGTAATTGTTTGTTAATTTGAAGTCTTATAAAACTCAAGCTAGAAAAAATATCCCGTAAAATGAAAGAAAAATCAATGCAAAAAGTTTTCCTTTCTTACTCTTGGCATGATAAGGACAAAGTTGAGGTATTACGACACGAATTGATAAACAGCGGTATACAAGTCGTGTCAGATTCAGAGGTTGCTCCAGGTGCTAATTGGGAAGAAGAAATAAAGTATCGTATGGAGTCAAGTGACTTTGTAATGGCAATAATTTCGCCCGCACTTTTTGAAAAGGAAGGTTTTAAATTCGACTATACTGATGAGTTTATAGAGAGCGCAAGAAGTAGAAACATAAATTTGATACCCGTCGTCATCGAGAAAACTAATCTGCCGCCTTATTTATTGGAGTTTGAAATATTTGACTTGACGACGGATGGTCGGAATAGCCTGTATGATTTGGTAAATCGGATTAAGGCCATAAACAATATTGCTTTTGATAATTTCACAGGGGAAAAATTCGAAGATCTTGTTTATGAGATTCTTGTGAAGAGTGAATTTAAAAACATAAAGCGAGAACAGCATAGTTTCAATTCTGAAATTGATTTCATTGCTGAGTATTATTCTAAAGACCCATTTGGCACAAATAAACGAGAAACCTGGATTGTAGAAAGCAAATTTTATAAAGAAGCGAGATTTGATATAAAAACTATTAATTCAATTATCGATCACTATAAATATATACCACATGGCTATGCTAAATTACTGCTGATTACAAATAGTCAGTTTACATCAGTAGTAAGACAGCATCTAGAAAATATTCAACAGTCAAATCTTATTGAAGTAAAAACAATTGATGGTCTACAATTGAAGAATATTATTGCAAGGGAGCCTGAAATTTTTAATAAATATTTTAATTCATGAGCCAAGTAAATACGTTTATACAGCGACTTGACTCATGCCCATTGGGAACGGCGGGATGGAGCACTTTTGAAACTTTATGCACAGAGATACTTACATTTTTATTTGTACCTCCATTGACGTTTCATAGTAGACAGGCAAGGACATATTCAGGCGTAAATCGCAGAGACGCTATTTTCTCTAATCGTCAATTAACCCCATCAAATGATCCTTATACGAAAAATTGGCACCATTTATATGTTGAACTCAACGCCAGAATGATACTTTTTGAGTTCAAAAATTATGATGTCAGCGATATCGGGCATGAGGAGGTAAATCAAACTCGCAACTATCTAACTGAACCGATGGGCAGACTCGCGATAATGGTTTGTAGCAAGAATCCTGTCGAATCTGCATACAGGCAGAGGAATAGTGTTTTTTCAACGAATGAAAAAAAAGTTATCCTATTTATTAATAAGGACAAATTGAAGGAAATGTTGGCAATGAAAGAAAGGGGAGAAGATCCAACTGACCTGATTGTAGATTTAGTTGAAAGCTTTTACATTCAACACGAATAAATGATATGTTGCTGGAGTTTCGCAAATAAATGAGCACTAGATTATTTTATTCAAACGGTTCTGCTACACTTGCTATATAATTCGATAGCAATGAAGAAAACAGTGAATTCAAAGGCCGGAAGCGTATACCCATTCCTAGATGCAAGGACGCCGATGGCGAACAGCGACCTTCTACCAGTCAAGATATCTGTCAATCTCAAAGGAGTGCAGTTTCGCGTAGGCATTAAGCTATATGCAACCACCGAAGTATTCGACAAGGCTATGTCTCTCAAAGGCACCATGCCTAAAGAATCAAAGACGCTCAAAGCCGAAATCGATATTTACCTGGGTAAAGCAAACCAGATACTAGAAGATTTCCCCAACGTCACAAAGAAGATGTTCACCAACCTGTTCAAGTCTGAAACGGCGCTGAAGGTCAGTGGAAAGACCGATATGGCAATATTATTTCAGAGTAAGATAGATGAACTAACAGAGGAAGATAAAGCAGGCAGTAAGTGTTTCTATGAACAGGCATTGCTTACATTCCAGAATTTCAGGAAAGGTTTCTACCTGGAAGATATCACAGTTGAATGGTTGAAGGTGTTTGAGAGCTGGTGGCATAATCAAGGCAATGCCGTAGCAACAGCTCAGATACATATGAGATGCCTTAGGCACATTTACAATAGGGCGATCAAAGTAGGGTATATTTCGCAAGGCCTGTATCCATTCAAGGAACACACCATTGGTTCATCTTCTAAATCCAAAGATGTTTTATATCCTGCACAAATTCAAGCATTGTGGAATTATCAACCATTGTCCAATGGACAACAGCGTTCAAAGGACTACTTCATCTTTCTATATCTCTGTAATGGCATGAACATAAAAGATGCATTGAGCCTGAAGGGTAGCCATATAAAAGGCGACATGATCAACTTCGTTCGTGTCAAGACATCCCGTACGAAGAAAGAGACAAAAGAAATCACTGTCTATATGCACCCTGAAATCAAACGCATAATACAGAAGTGGGGTAGTATAGATGCGAAGGACTACCTCTTTCCATGCTTCAGAGGCCTCAAAACGGACATTGAAAGGAAGAAGGCTAAAGATATATTCGCACGAAATTTGAATAGGGATCTGAGGCCCATAGGCGAGGCGATAGACTTACCAATACACCTAACATTGAATCTGGCTCGGCATTCGTTCGCCACGAGGCTTAAAATTGACGGCACGCCTACAACATATATCAGTGATGCGCTTGAACATGGAAGCAGCGCCGTAACTGAGCATTATTTAAAATCCCTGCCCGACAACAAATTCAAAGAAATTTCGGAGACATTATTGACATTCAAATAATTTTACATAACAAGAACGACGATCCAACCTAGTCAGAGCGCCTACAGTTTCTCCCTATATTGCTGAAAATTGAAAATCCACATAATCTCGCCTATGGCTGATTTTTCTACATTTAATGATTGTTGCTTAGCAATCTATTCAATAGGTAGATCTAATGTCCGCGACCCAAGAACTGATTGGCACGCCCTTCATCCAAACGCTTGCAGGGACTTCATATCGGAGCGCATCCTCATTTTTTATTTTTATTGTACTGGTTTTTGCTCCATCGACTAAATCATATGTTTCCTTTGCTTTGTCACGTATATTAACGACGATTTTTGTCAATGGCTCTACTCTTTCGGAAGTCCACTCCTCATTGATTTGATCCTCGGAAACGTTCATTAAGTCAACAACACATAAAACGTATGGATCCTCTGATGTGCTTGCAGTTTTTGCTTGCAAGGGAGTAAGGCATGGACGCCCTGTTCTTGATGACTTTATTTCAAGTAAATATTTCCCAACGACTAGCTGAATCGATTCATCTTCGAATACATCGGTTTCCCAAGCGCTAATTTCGTAGTCGTACCCTTTGTCAATTAATTTAGTTTTAATACCATATTCCATTATTAAATTATCAATTGCTGTTTGAATAGCCAGTCCGATTCTTCTTAGGTTACTAATGTCACGGTCGCGCTTCTTCTTATTTGCATATTTCTCTGCCAATTGACCATACAGTGATGAATCGGCGCCAACTGTTTCCACTATTTTTGCTAAGCCATTTCGAATTAACTGTCGCTCCGACTCACTAGGCGTGACACCTAGTAATCTAAGATCAAGTTCATCGAATCCAAAAAAATCGCTTAGCAAGCGAACTCCGGATTCATTATTCTCAAGCCATCTCGAATCCAGAATATCTCTTAGGCTTGTGGAATCAGCGGTCCGTTTTTCAGATTCGCCTTCTGGTGTTTCATAGGGTACCCAGACACGAAACTTTAAATCTGCCAGCCATAGTGCTGGTGTAACGGTGATTTCGACTTCATCTTTAGAACGCCTCCCTTTAATCACTTTCTTAGACTTCCAGCTCTCGTCCGCTGCGGATATATAACAAACTACTAACCCAAGAAGCGCAGAGGCATGTTCTTTGTTGTCTTGACACCTATTAAGGACTTCCGGTTGTAATAGCGCAATTTGTGTAAATTGTTCGTCAGTGACTGT
>CBDIBP010000032.1:0-21420 GCA_965276955.1 Flavipsychrobacter sp. | reverse complement strand
ATCCCACGATCGTTACTTTATGGATAGGCTGGTAGACCACCTTTTTGTATTTGAGGGCAATGGGGTAGTAAGCGATTTCCCGGGCAACTACACTACTTACCGTTTAGCACAGCGCAGTAAGGATAAAGACAAGGATAAGAAAGGCGAAATAGAAATAAGATCCACCGAAATTACCAGCAGTAAAGAACCTGATGCACCGGTAGTGAAGGAAAAGCGTAAGCTCTCCTTTAAAGAAAAGACAGAGTACGAGGCACTGGAAAAGGAAATTGCTAAACTGGAAGAAGAAAAGGGTACGATAACTGCAAAAATGAGCGATGCCTCGTTGCCCTATGATGAACTACAAAAGTTGAGCAGCCGCATAATAAAAATAACAAGCCTGCAGGAGCAAAAAGAAATGCGCTGGCTGGAGATAAGCGAACTGATGTAAAGATAAAACATACACATGTACACATTTAAAACTACCGCACTAGGCTTGCTTTTATTGCTATCAGCAACCATACTGAAAGCACAAACTGCAGATGAGATACTGGATAAGCATATCAATGCTATTGGTGGCAGGAATAATTGGAATAAGGTTCATTCTATATCTATGTCGGGTACGCTATCAGTAGGCGGCCAGGTAGCAGACTTTAGCACTACAGTTGTGGATGGCAAAGGTTTCAGGCAGGATTTTTCTCTTAGCGGTGTTACCGGGTATAAAATAATAACGCCTGCGGCTGGCTGGGTATATGTGCCCGGCAGTGGCGATGAGAACACCAAAACAATGACACCGGCCGAAGTAAAAGAAGGTCAGGACCAGCTGAGCGTGAAGGGCAACCTGTTGGAATATAAAGGCAGAGGTGCCAGGGTAGAATATATAGGAAAAGAAAAGACAGAAGGCAAGGAGTGCTACAAGCTGAAACTAACAGAAAAGACCGGCAAGGTAGAATGGCTATACATCTCGCAAGATACCTACTACCTGGTAAGCTCTCTGAACCATGTGACCGTTCTGGGGCACGAAATGGATGTAGCTACCGTATATAAAGACTATATGCAGCAGCCCGAAGGTGTGGTAATAGCTACTACTATAACCACCAATGGTAGCGATATACACTTCGCCACCATCGCTATCAATAAACCGGTAGATGACAATATTTTTAAGCCTGCAACAAAATGACCTGATACCTTTTTGACCTATTTATAAATGCAAAAGGCGTGATGCATATACACCACGCCTTTTGTTATAAAGAAAGAATTATTGTTTATTCTGAAGTAGAGGCATCATCTGCTTTTTGCAGCTTATCAAATTCAAATACAAGTGAGAAGCGTAGGGTATTAGACAATGGATTGCGGGAGATGCCAGATCCTGAAGGTATAAGATAAGATGCATTAAGCTGGAATACATTGTACTTGGCACCTATACCTGCAGTAAAGTACTGGCGATCGCCGTTATTAGGGTTCTCGTAGAAATAACCGGCCCTTAAAGCAAACTGGCTGCGGTACCAATATTCAGCGCCTAATGAGATGTCTAACTGCTTGATATCGCCATTGAAACCGGGATCAGAAAAAGACCTGCCAATACCAGAGACAATAGATGTATTTGTATAGTCTGTAGCTATGAAGCTATCGTTCTTAATAACACCATTTGGCGGTACTAACAACTTATTTACATCTAAAGCGATAGTGATGGCATTGTACTCATCCACCTTAGAGGTATAAGCGACCCCTAAGCCTAAGTTCATAGGGAGGAAATCTTTCCGGGTATTGTTATATGATATTTTGGAACCCAGGTTGCTGGCTACAGCTCCAAAACTAAAGGTGCGGCTCTTGATGCCGTCTATATCTTTGGTTTTACTGTAGAACATACCCAGATCGCCTGCTAATGCATTACCGGGCTTGTAGTCAGTGCCTGGTTGTGAGCTTACGCCCGATGCAATAGCAGAATGTACGTAGCGGATAGCCACACCGATACCCAAGTAAGGGGACAAGCGACGGGAATAACCAATGTCAAAAGAATATTCGCGAGGCATACCTGTACCAATGGAATTGGCATTTGCATCGGTATAGCTGATATTACCTAAAGAAAAATAACGCATAGAGGCGCTGATGGCCTGGTCATTATTTTCGCCAAATTTTACATAACCGGCAAGGTAAGCCAGGAATATATCAGGCACCAGATCTTTAAGCCATGGGGTATATGTTGCGGAAACCCCAAATTTCTTTTCAGAGAATGGAATCTTAGCGAGGTCCCAGTATTGGGCATTTGCATCGGGAGATACTGCTATGGAAGCATCGCCCATACCCCCGGCACGTGCATCGGGACTGATACGTAAAAAAGGTACTGCGGTAGAAACAAAATTAGTTTGACCGTTCAGATTGGTCTTACTTGTTGTTGTTTGGGCCGAGACACCTAACGATGTAAGCCCGGTAATAAGCGTCAATCCTATAAAAGCAAAGCGTTTTGCCATTCTGTTATTATTATTTATTTTAAAGTTTTGCAAAAATATTTCTTTTTACCGAGTCCGCAATGACATTTACCTAATTTAATAATTATGCCAATGTCATTATTAAGATACTGATAACACATTAACGTACCAATACTGCTTTTTGGTATGCGGTAGTTTTTAAACCTGCAGCGGTAGCTATTTGTATGCGGCAAATATATACTCCGGATGGAAGTTTTACATTGTTGTTATCTGTACCATCCCAGTCTATCTGGTTGCTGCGGCTATTGGTAGCTGTGAAGGACTGCTCATATTGCTTTACCTCTACACCGGCAGTATTGTAGATAGCCAGTGTTACATTCAGTTGTTCCCCTGGCTGGTTGTGCTCAAAAATAAAATGGGTAACATCTTTGAACGGATTGGGATAGCTGTAAAGGTCTTGCACGGCCACTTCATTGCCATTCACCACCACAAAGTTCACTGTGCCCTCACTGTAATTATCATTTACATCCCACGCCCTAACGGTGATGCTGTGCTTGCCTACAGATAGGCCAGAAATAGAGTAGGTAACATAGCCCTGCTGATAACTGTTGGTAATGGTTTGGTAATAATCATTTAATATGTAAGGATTAGCCGCGTCGCCATCTAATATGCCTATAAGATCGTGGCCCACATTGGTGCCAGATACATTGATGCCTGTTCTGTCGAACAACGATACGAACAATACTGTGTTAGGTCCGGTGATACCACCATTGATGAACAAGCTATCGCCAATATATGGTTTTACTATAGGTGGGGTAGTGCTGGATACGGGATGGTCTGAGAACCCGCCGACTACATAGCTGGAGTCTGAACCTGCAGCATCTGTAACGCCATTTTCTGCATAGCAGCTTATTTTGCCAGCCCCCATGGTATAATTAATGTCTTTGGGGGATATGAAAGCCATGCTGTAATGTCCGTTGGTCACTGTGGCTTTGCCTCTGTATATCACATTGTCTTGTATGCTAAAGAGCTCATTGGTGCCGCTTATAGTGCGCACCTTGGTGGGCTTGTCAAAGAACGATACAGATGCAGTACCATTAAAATCGTTCAATATATTATTACTTGCGTCAGTAACGCTACCATAAAGCTGGTAGCTGCCCAGCGCACTTACTGTAGTAGTGGGTGTTTGCGTAGCTACGTCCACAATACTATCTACCCGCATGGCATACTTAGGGAAATCGGGTTGTAGTGCAGGATCGCCGAGCAGGGTAAATTTGCGGTAGTTGGCCAGGGTAAAAGCATCTGCAGTATCAAAAGCGTAGTTCACATTTTTACCTATCCTGAACGCATCGCCAAAGGTATTCCAATGCAGATCGACAAATTTCTCGAACTGGGCTGTCAGGTATTGTATGTTCAGCTCGTGGTTAGGGGTGGCATATACCGCTTTGGTAGTAGTGATAGCGGCTATTACCCCTCCATTGTTCCTAACTACCAGTTGCTCTGCTGCAGATACGGTAGCCGGCTGGTCGAACTGGCCAAAATCGCACGTAGCAGTAACCATAAAAGGAAGCATGTATAAGTTGTTCCACTTGTTATAATCGTCAGATGTAAGTATGCGGCGGGACGACCATACTTCAGGGTTGCCATGGCCATTGTAGTTCATCAAGAAGTTGCCTTTGAAAACCTGATTGTCTATTACAGCATTTGCATCTGGGCATCTGTCACCAGCAGGGGTAGGTGTTACATTCATAGCATCGAGGTACACTTTAGTTTCGTTATAGAGGTTCACACTGTTCATCTCTATGTTATTTGCCATAGCCTCGGCATCGTCCATATGCGCTCCTGCATCATCGTTGCGGTCTGCTGCAAACGTGGCGGCTAAACGCCATGCACCCAGCGACTTCGTACTTTTATATGCCTTTATTTTGTTCACCACTGCAAGTGCATCACTGGCATTGCGCACCGGCAGGCGGCCTACGCCTATGTCCATGGCATTCACGATCTTGGTGTTCTCTATATATTCATTCCCATCCAGAAAGCTGAAAAAATCGTCAGAACAATAGCTGTCGGTAATGCTATGCGAATAAGCAGACTCGAATGTGGGTACAAAATTGCTGTTGTTAGGCACCCTGTTCTTATAGTCGTACGATGCTCCGCCCAGCAGCAGCAGGTAGCGTGGCAATTGTTTGGGGTCGCTGCCTGCGCGGTCGTAAAACATTTTTGCGAAGTCCCTTATAGCGCTCAGATCTTGCCCGCCCGATGAGAACTCATTATATACCTGTGTGGTCGTAGCTACAACAACCCTATAGCCATCAGCAGTACGGTGAAAATCGGCCAGTTGGTTGGCCGCATCTATGAAATTAGGATAAGTTACTATTATCATGTCAACCTGGTCAAGCCCGTGCAGGTTTTGATTAGCAACAGGACCCGAATATGCAGGTGTAGCAAATGATGTGTTGTTGAATGCTGCAAACTCGTGCAGGGTGGCAGCTTCGCGGCTAAAGTTATAATTGCTGCCGTCGAACGATCCATTCATTAATACCGGTACTTGCGGGTTGGTCACATCCCATACCTGTGTGCCGCCATTTGCACCTTGCAGTACATACTTGGCCACATTGCCCTGTGCTACACTACTCAGGTCTCTGAAGTTTTGCTGGGTGCCGGAAATACCCAATGAACGCCGAACATTAAGCTCTATATAGTTGAGATAACCAATAGAAGCATAATCCTGCGGCGTATATGTGATATTGAAAGTTGCAGTATTGCTATTGAGCACTCCGCTATATACCTCGGGCGACTCAAATATAGGGTCATCAGAGCCGCCATTAGCGCCAAAAACAGACGCTCCTATTTGCTGCCCGTTCAGTTTAGTTACAAATTGGTTGCCACTGACGGTAGATACATTGGCGACATATATCGTGGCTTTTATAGCATCGACCGTAGTGCCAAAATTAAAAACAAAATTTTGACTGGTATTTTGGTTGAACTGCTCGCCATACCACTCTTTACCCAACAGCCCGGGATTATAAAGGTCTACATCGTGTACTGCATAGTCATTGAAAGACGTAACATTCACATTAGGTGTAGGTGCAGTGCCCTGACCACCTATACGCAGGCCTGCTCCATTACTGAACGTAAGAAAGTAGTAAGCGCTATCGGCATAAAGGTTGTTCTGATGTGTGAAAAGACCTGTGGTAAGGTTCGCTGTCCATTGGGTAGGCCCTGTGGCATAGAATACAACAAAATCGTTCTGGTCAAATTTTCCATCACCACCATCGTTCACCCATATGGCATTTTCTGCCAGGTCGGTGATGCGCGGTACTGCATTGTTCTCAGATAGCATATTGCCCCCATTACCAAACAAACGGATATCAGCGGTATTGATATTAGCCGGGGTAATGCCCATCTTTTGTAAAAAGCTATAATCGATCTTATAAAAACCAGTGGCAGGCACAGCTATTTTGTAAAAGGTGCCACTATTGAGTACAGAGTTGGTTGCTGTAGTGGTTTGGGTGGTCTTGGCCAGTGCACCAGGTGTTGCGGCATCTTCGGTAACATTAATTGTAAGGTCGGATATGCGGCTATAATTGCCAGAAGTATTATTTTTGTATGCGGGTATATGTATCACTGCAAAAGGGCGTTTGCGGTCCATACCAAGGGTGATGGTATATTGAGTGGCATCTGCAGGTTTTACGCCAGTTGGCAAAGTTGCCACATCTGTATAGGCGGTATTGGAGAAAGAAATAGTGGGAACAGCATAGTTATCTAACCATATCTTTTCGGTAATAGAACCGTTGTGTATAGCTGCACTATCCGCATGGTATATATAAGAGGCAGCGCGCGCCTGAGAACATGCTATCGTCAGTAATACAATAAGGGGATAATAGAAAGTTTTTTTCATAAAGATCAGCGTAGGAACACGTAGTGTGTTTACATTATCAAATTTACGTAATAATAACATTGGTGCGAAGTTCATAAGCGTATTTGGTAATGTTAAAACGTTAATATCAATAAAATATTACGCCTTCAAAAAAAGAAAAAAGATTTTTTTTCGATCATTGGGTTTTGAAAGCTTGACATTTTGAAAAGAATGCTATAGTATTGTAATACTTTTAACAATCTTTGCTAATACAAATTATAGAAAATATTTTTCTCTGATTATGAAAAGAACACTCATCGGCGTGAGCTTGCTGTGCATCGGGGCAGCTACCATTCTCTCAGCATGCTCTTCGAAAAAAACAAAAGGTGAATCCCATACAACGGGTTGGAAATACAACGATCCGAAATTGGGTGGCTTTGATGTGCCCAATTATAAAGGGCAGAAACTGGGCCCAGGACTCACATTGGTTGAAGGTGGTCGTTTTACGATGGGAATGACCGATGAAGACCTTACAGGCGAGCACAACAGTGCACCGCGTATAGTAACTGTATCTTCATTTTATATGGATGAAACAGAGGTGGCCAATGTTGACTACCGCGAATATACTTATTGGCTGACCCGTACATATGCGTCAGATTATCCTGAAGTAGTAGCTAAATCTTTGCCGGATTCTACAGTATGGCGCCAGGCCCTTTCTTACAATGAGCCAATGGTACAATACTATTTCCGTATGGCTGCCTACAATAACTACCCTGTAGTAGGTGTGACCTGGACGCAGGCAAATGATTATTGCAAATGGCGCAGCGACCGCGTTAATGAATATATCCTTATTCAGAACGGTATGCTGAAGAAGAACCCTAACCAGGTGAACGAAGATGAGTTCTCTACAGAAACTTATGTTAACGGTCAATATGATGGTTCTGCCGGCCGCAACAAAAAACGCGATTTCGATCCGGGAGGAGCTGGAAAACGTAATACTAACTACAGTGATGGTTACCTTTTGCCAAACTACCGCCTGCCCACAGAAGCTGAGTGGGAATACGCTGCCCTTGGCCTGATAGGTAACAACCCTGAGCCTGCTACTAAACGCCGTCGTGGTGAAGAAGTAATAACAGAAAGGAACACATACCCATGGGGTGCTAAGAATACTGCACGTTATGGCCTGCGCAACGAATACCAAGGTGAGTTCTTGGGTAACTTCAAACGTGGTCAGGGTGATAACATGGGTATAGCCGGTGCGCTTAATGATAACGCTGATGGGCCTGCTCCAGTATATTCTTACCAGCCAAATGCTTTTGGTCTTTATAACATGGCAGGTAACGTGAGTGAGTGGACATTGGATACATACCGTCCAGATTCTCACCAAGACGTTAACGATTTCCGTCCTTTCCGGGGTAATACATACACTGCTTACAAACGTCTGGCTGAAGACAATTCACTTGAAGATAAGGATAGCATAGGCCACCTGAATGTACGTACGTTAACTCCTGAAGATATGGCTGCTAACAACCGTGTTGAGAACAGGAACGGTGATGTAAGAGGCTACCTTGATGGTGATAGCACATCTAACTACTCTTACAACTTTGGTAACAATACTTTGGTCAGCGATGATGCTAAGGTTATCAAGGGTGCATCATGGAACGACCGTGCATACTACATGTCTCCAGGTACACGCCGCTTTATGCAGTCTTACCAGGCAAGTGCAACTGTAGGCTTCCGTTGCGTAATGGACCGCCTGGGTAGCCCAGATGGTAACGAAATGAGTGCTGGTAACAACTTTGGTAAAAACAAGAAAAAAAGGAAATAAACTAATATAAATGCTTTTATAAAAAACCTCCTTTTTAAAGGAGGTTTTTTATTTTTATACCATAACACTTCTGTCTTTGGAACTTTCAACCTTATACGACATATACCTGCGCTATCCCTCTGTACAGACCGATACCCGCAAGCTAAAGGAAGGCGACATATACTTTGCTTTAAAAGGCCCCTCATTTGATGGTAATAAGTTTGCGCTGGCAGCACTGGAGGCTGGTGCAGCATATGCTGTTGTAGATGACCCTGCATATGCTACACACAGCAATTGCATATTGGTTGATGATGTGCTGGATACATTGCAGCAACTGGCCCGCTACCACCGTCTGCAGTTCCATATCCCGTTCGTAGCCATTACAGGCTCTAATGGCAAAACAACTACCAAGGAACTTATCAATGCGGTATTGAGCACCCGCTATAAAGTGTACGCTACAGAAGGTAACCTGAACAACCATATAGGCATACCGCTGACGCTGCTGAAAATAAAGAAGGATGCTGAAATAGCTGTGATAGAGATGGGCGCTAATCACCAGAAAGAAATAGAAGGCTACTGTAAGATAGCATTGCCTACCCATGGTATCATTACCAATTGCGGTAAAGCCCATATAGAAGGCTTTGGTGGTATAGAAGGTGTGCGAAAGGGCAAAGGGGAGCTCTATGATTTTTTGCGGACCGAAAATGGTATTATTTTCAGGAATACGGATCTTGATTACCTGGAAGATATGGCTAAAGGTATACAGGAGCAGATAACCTATGGTAGTGCTAATGCTATGTGCATTGGCAAGCCGCTATTATCCGGCGTATTCTTGCAGGTGGCTATGCTGACCAACCATGCAGAAACGGTAATAGATACCCGGCTTGTGGGTGCATATAACTTTCCCAATGTAATGGTGGCTGTAGCGGCGGGACTGCATTTCAATATAGATATCAATACTGTTAAAGAAGCAATAAATGCTTATGACCCTGATAATAGCCGTTCGCAATGGCTAACCAGGGGCAGCAATAAGATAATACTGGATGCTTACAATGCCAACCCATCGAGTATGGAGGCTGCTATCGTAAATTTTGCCGGGGCAACACTACCTAATAAAATGCTGTGGGTAGGAGGCATGAAAGAAATGGGAGTTGACGAGCAAAAAGAGCACAAAGATCTGGTGGCGCTGATAAGCAAGTATCATTGGGACGATGTATTGCTGGTGGGGCCTGAATTTGAAGGGTTAGGTGCCGAGTATCACTACCGCTGGTTCGCAGATTCTGTGGCAGCGGCAGAGTACGTTAAAGAACACCAGCCGGTAAACAACTCTATACTCATTAAAGGGTCAAGAGGTAGTAAAATGGAAGTATTGCTGGCCGCTATACAAGAACATTGATCTTTTTATCCAGCACATTATCTATTTTCTCCATCATCTCTTTGAATTCATCTTTAAGGAAGGGGCTATTGAAGGTTTCAGTGGCGCTGTCAGCGGCATACATGAGCAGGCACATAGCTACAAAATCCTGGTCGTCCTTGCCGGCATAATTCACTTTCATTTCCGATATTTTATCATCGGCCAGTTTCACAGCTTTGCGTACAGCTTCTTCTTCTTCCGGCTTTATGCGTATGCGATAACTGCGCCCGGCAAGCCAAAGATTTACAGGAATGAGGGTGTCTGTCATAATAGTGCGTTATTGCGGTACGGCATTGTTCACTGGTTCCTTTTTATGTATCAGGCGCTTTTGGAACAGCACCAGTGTAAGAACGCCTACAGATATAGCAGCATCTGCTATATTGAATACAGGCTCAAAGAACACAAGGTCACTACCCCCTACAAATGGTACCCAATGGGGCATATGTGTGTCTATGACCGGAAAGTACAACATGTCCACAACACGCCCATGCAGGAATTTTGCATAGCCTTGGCCTACCTGTGCTACATTGGCCATATGATAGGAGCTTTCAGTGAATATCATACCGTAGAACATACTGTCTATAAGGTTGCCCAAAGCGCCGGCCAGTATAAGGGAGCCGCATATGATAACGCCCTTGCTATAATTCTTTACAACAAGAGTTTTTAAAAGAAAGAAACCAAAAATAACAGCTACCAGGCGAAATAACGTAAGTACAAGTTTGCCTATATCTGCATTGCCCAGCTTCATACCAAAGGCCATGCCCTCATTTTCTATAAAATGAAGCCTGAACCAATGGCCTATCACGTTCACTTCCTGACCATAGTAAAAATGGGTCTTGATGTAATATTTCAATAGTTGATCACAAACGATGACTAAAAGCACTATCAATATGGCACTACGGTATTTCACAGGTTAAAAGCTTTGATGCCAAAGATACAGTTGTCTTTTTTAAATCAGAATTATAGCATTATACTTTGTTGCTGCAGATGCTATAAAAATTGTTAAACAGGTTGTGCAGTGTCATATATCACCTGCAGCAATGTTTGTCCTACAGCTTTTAGTGTTGCTTTGTCTATAATATCCATATTGTCGTTATGGGTATGCCAGTGCGGCGCAAAAGGTGAATCGCCATCCCTGAGGTTGATAATATCTATGGTAGGTATATGAGTTATCTTATTCACCGGCAGGTGATCATCAGTGATACCAGCGCCATCTACGAACGGGAAATAGGAGGTGTAGCCCGCCTTTACTGCGGCCTGCCACACATTTTGCTGAATTTCGGGAGCAAATTGTTTAGACATGGCTTCCATAGGGAACCGCGCGCCGGCAGCGCCCACCATATCGAGCAAGATGCCGAAATTGGCAGCATAGCCAACCACATGAGGGTGATTCGCCCAATACTGGGTACCGAGGCAATAGGAATCTTCTCCCCATTCTGAGCGGCCATAGTCCTCTACATCGGTAAGTAGTATATCTACCCCCACATTGTCTTGTATAGGGTTTGCTTTAAGCACATTGGCCAGTTCTATCAGAACGCCTACACCACTGCCTGCATCGTCGGCGGCCAATATAGGTTTGTCCTTGTCCTTAATATCCATATCGGCCCATGGGCGGCTATCCCAGTGGGTAAGCAGCAATATGCGTTTAGTGGCTTTAGGGTGTATGACACCGATAAGGTTGATGCACGGCATTACTTTACCATCACCGCCCTTCACTGTTGTTTTTTGCTCGTATACGGTATCGCATACGTTCTTTAGTTTCCCATGCATCCATTTCGCGCAGGCGTGCTGGGCAGGCGTACCGGGTACCCGTGGGCCAAATGCTACCTGCGTGGCTACATAGCTATATGCACTATCGGCATTAAAGGAAGGTACCGATATCTGCTGTTGTGTCTTCGTAGTATCCGTCGCTGTAGTAGTACTACCAGCAGTAGGTTGACTGGTGTTATTACAGGCTGAGGTAAAGACTACAAGGACCATTAGTGTAAACGCAAAGTATGTTCTCATGAAACAAAAAGTTCTTATTGGCAAAAAAAAGCCTTGTCCCGTAGGCAAGGCGAAATAAAGGAAAGTATCGGATAATTAATGGCCTACAAAAGGTGTTTGTACGGATTGTAACACATCAATAGTACCACTTGCACCATCGGTAACAAAAGCTATAACCCGGCATTGCTGGGGGTTATACACTCCTGCGGGTACTTTGTACAAATAGTAGAGCTTTACCACCCTGCCCGCTTCTTTGTTAGCTATAGTGGCCGGGGTGCCGGTAAGTATACCATCGCCATAAGGTACGCTGGTCACCATATCGCGAAATACATCATTGTACAGATAGTTAGTATCTACGCTAAGGCCATCTTCCTGTACATCATATAGGGAGTCTTCCACAATAGCTATAGATAGGTTCTGTGCATTGGTGCTGGCTTGTGTATAAGCTATTGTAATAGCAATAGTATCTACAGCCGCTACAGGGTTGTAATGGCTTGTAGCATACATGTTGATGCCATTATTGGTAGAAGTACGAGCAGCTATAGCAGAACCCCACTGGTCCCTTGTTAATTGAAGGTTAGAAGCGAAGATAGTTCTGTCTACTCCGCCACCCGGCATACCGTTGATGCCCCCGTATATAGTAGCGCCTACGGTAGTACCCTTGTCGGTACGGAAGTCGTAATGATGCCCGGCGTATGGGGCGCCTTGTGGAAAGTTGAAAGGATGAATGCTGATGACATTAAGCGTTGATGGATAGCTGACCAATAGCCCTTCTATTACAGTACGTGCCTGTGGACAGTTAGCGCAACTGCTACCTGTGAACTCCTCAAGCAATGCATTGTGTGTCTGTGGCTTTTCTGCGGCCGCTAAGTATGTGGTATCATTAAGTGTTTTTGACCCAACTCCCAGAGGAACATCCAATTCTGTGCAACTTGCCAGTAATAGAGAAAAACCGGCGAATGCTAATATTATTTTTTTCATTCTGTATAGACTATAGCAACAAATTTAAGGATATTATGAATGTGGTGCACAATTTTATAAACCCGATACCTTTTCAATATCTTTACATATTATGGAAGAAAGTAAAAGGCAAAAACAGGTAGGTAAGCTGCTGCTGGAAGAAATGAGTACCATCTTCCAGCGCGAGGGTATGAATATAGTTGATGGTGGTATGATCTCTATCTCTAAAGTAATGGTAACTCCCGACTTAATGGAAGCCAGGGTATATCTGAGCTTTTTTCAGATAAAGAACACGGCTGAAATGCTGCACAATATTACATTGCGCACGGCCGAATGGCGCAAACTGCTGGGCATGAAAGTGAAGAACCAGCTGCGCCGGGTACCAGAGTTGCAATTCTATAACGACGATACACTGGACTACGTGTTCAAGATGGACGAGCTGTTCAAGAAGATAAATGCCGAACGCGACCAGTCTCAACAAGCCCCTGATAACAAATAATGAACCGCACCCTGGTATGGAGCCTCGCTGCCAGGTACCTGGTGGGCAAACGGTCTGCTAACGCGGCGCCCTTACTGTCCCGTATCAGTATGGCGGCCATAGCAGTGAGTAGTGGCGCTATGATAGTGCTGTTCTCGGTATTTAATGGCCTGGAATACCTGGTAAAGGACCTGTACAAGTCGTTTTACCCGGAAATAAAGATAACGGCCGCTAAAGGTAAATTCTTTAGTTTGCCTGCGGCACAATTTGCTGCCATAAAAAGTACTGCGGGGATAAAATATACGTCGTCTGTAATAGAGGACAATGTGCTTGCAAACAGTAATGAAGAGCAGATAGTCGCCACATTGAAGGGTATTGACAGCAACTACCTGAAGGTGAACGACATTAAACAATACATCATAAACGGCAGCGATTCGGTATCGGCATACCCGGTGGCCACAGCCATATTTGGTGCCCGCCTGGCCAACCAGGTAGGTGCCGATGTGAACAATGTGTTCAGCACGGTGATGCTGTACTACCCTAATACTAAGTCTGCCGGGCCAGTGCTCGATCCGTCATCCGCCTTCCAATCGCTGAACCTGAAACCTGATGGCGAATTTCGTGTGCAGGACGATTTTGACAGTAAGTATGTGCTGGCAGATATATCGCTGGCGCAGGAACTGTTTCAGGAGCCTGGTAAATATTCGTCGATAGAGATGTCGCTGAAAGAACATGCCGACCCGGAAGCTGTAAAAAAACAACTGCAACACCAATTAGGCACCGGCTATAAAGTAGAGACCCGTTTCGAACAGAATAAGACACTGTACATGGTGATGCGCACTGAAAAGTGGGCTGTTTATGCCATATTGCTATTGGTACTATTCATAGCTTCCTTCAACATGGTAGGGGCACTATCTATGCTGGTACTGGAAAAGCAGAAAGACATTGCGATACTACGGACCATGGGCGCATCTACATCTGCCATACGTGGTATCTTCCTGGTGGAGGGTATTTTATGGGCGCTTACCGGAGGCGTGGGGGGCATAGCACTGGGCACACTATTATGCCTGGGGCAGCAACAATATAAATGGATAAAACTGGGTGGTGGCTTTATGATAGATGCCTATCCTATACGGATGCAGTGGCCCGACTTTGTACTGGTGCTTGCCACCATTATTGTAGTTGGCTTGCTGGCGGCCATTTATCCATCGCTAAAAGCAACGAAGACAGAGACCACCGGGCTAAGAAGCACCTAACTAAGCCACCATGTAGTTGCACATTTTGTACAATACCCGTGCTCCTGTGATACTATCAATACCTTCATCAGACCCTCCTGTAGATACTTCATTGAGGTCGAACCCGATCCACTGGCGTCCGCTGGCGTGTAGCAGCTTGAAGAGATAAAATATCTGCTCCATTTCAAAACCGCCGGGAACAGGGGTACCCGTATTAGGGCACAACTTAGGATCCAGACCATCTATATCAAAACTGATGTAGACCTTTTGTGGGAGTGCGTTCACTATGTCCTGGCATATTTGCTTCCAGGTCTCGCCTTCGTACTGGCGTTCCTTTATGTTCTTGTCAAAGAAGGTGGTTACCCGGCCATTGCTATTCTGTATCACCTGCAGCTCTTCATCGCAATAGTCGCGTATGCCCACCTGTACCAGTTTTGTTACCTGGGGCACCTCCTTCAGTACATTATACATGATGGATGCATGCGAATAGGTGAAGCCTTCGTATGCTTGGCGCAGGTCGGCATGGGCATCTATCTGCAATATGCCGAAATCGCTATGCACATCTGCCATCGCTTTTATGTAGCCCAGTGGGGTGCTGTGGTCGCCACCTATAAGGCCTACTTTTTTGCCTGCACGCATCAGGCCGCCCGTATGCGCCCGCACCTCTTCTATCAGTTGTGTGCATTCCTGGTTTATCTCATCCAGTTGCCCGGCAAGCTCTAAATTGGCTTCTTCATCGCCTTCTTCCAGGCTGGCTATTATTTGCTCAGCAGCATCGCGTAGTGCGCTGCTTTTGTTTTGCATCTCATTATCTATGGGTTGCATGTAGAAACCTTTTTTCCATCCGTCCTTTACATCAGGATCGAACAGATCAACCTGCAATGACGCATCGAATATATGTGCAGGTCCGTTAGCCGTACCTGCCCTGTAAGACACTGTTACCTCCCATGGTACGGGTACCAATACCAGTTCTGCATCCTCTTCAGTAAAAGGAAGACCGAATATGTTATTGGCTTTTAAGCCTACAGAATTGGGGTCGAATTGAGACAGGTCTGCCATAAATAATGGTTTGAGAAGGCAAATGTAAGGAGCGTAAATTAACTACGTTGTATATTTATGGAAAACCGGGTATGCGTAAAATAATACTTATACTATTAATATCACTAAGCCTGCTGCCCTTTAGCGCCTGGGCGGTAGATACCTTGCAGGCCGCGACTGCATCAAAGGCAGACCCTGTCTATAATATTGATAACTGGAAAATGCAATTCTTTTACTTCAATAAAGCCGATGGCCGCATTTTTCCGCCCAAGCCAAACGGAATGGGGTGGACCATTAATTTTGCTAACCCCTTCTCTGTGGGTATGTTCGTATTGCTGCTTGTGGGCATATATTTGATATTAGGTAGACGGAAACAACGTAAAGGCCAAAATATGATGGGTGACCTAAACAGGTAAAGCAGGTCAATTATTACGTCTTATCTTTAAATACGACAGGAATCATGCACTTTCTGCTATAGCCCTATGTTACGTTGCAAACCCCGGAAAATATTTCTTACAGCTATCACATTTATTGCAGGTGTTCTTATGCTTACTTCTACAGTTAGAGGACAAGAGCAGAAGACCGGTGCTACTACCTTCCTGGCCGATGGCCTTTTATATGAACCATTGCTGATACCCAACAAGAGCGACACGGACAATTTTAATGCAGTAAAGGATAAGTATCCATCTTTTCTTAATGGAGACTTTATCTATGAATATATCCCTTATGTAAGAGGATTAGTTGATACATCTCTTTGCAGTAATGCACACCATAAATTTAAGGAACTGGATGAAGATCTTCAACGTGAAATGATCGAGTCTCCACTAATAGTAGAGGGTGAGGTAATAGCACATAACTGGGATAGTACCGGCTCACTGTTGTTTTGTGATAACATTTCTATCAAAATTACCGACATCGTGAAGTCTAAATACAATTTGTGTACTGGTGATACTGTACTGGCGATAAGTAATGTTTTTAACTTCTACAACCCAGTATTGCCAAGGAATGCAAGTGTTGCTGAGAAGGCAGTACGGGGACCATACAGGATAGGCAGAAAATATATCTTTTGCTTCAACAAGTATTTTTACATGCATATCATGTACAGGATGTAGCATGAACCAGAATTTAGAAAGAACTATAAAGATGTGTACTGTCCCACGGCACTATTGCTGGACATGACTGTAATAGGGATGAATGGTGATATAATTGCTGCAAGAAACCTGGATAAAAACATGGTCTTAGAATTTTTAAAGGAGTAATGGGTTTAGTGATGCTGTAAAAACTTTTCTGCTGCCTGTACTCCATTGTTATACAACAACAACTTCTGCTCCTTTTTTATCTTGCGCACTTTAGGGCTCAGGTTGCTTGTACTTATATAAATGGTGCGTTCCTGCTCGTGGGATATAGTATTGTTCCAGTTCAGTGTTTCGATAGTGATATTGTATAGTGCACCGACATAGCTTTTGAAACCTGTGATACGATACGGTGCTATGCTGCCTTGTGGGTCTTCCATTTGTTCGGGTCGCTCGAGGTTAAGGCCGAGGGTGTGCATATTTGGTGTAGCGCCGGTGTCGAAAACGTTGAGCGGGTAATTAGCCACTATGCCGCCATCTACAAATACATGACAGGCAGGACAAGCTTTATGGTCCTTTATTTCATGACCTGCACTATCCAGCACCACAGCCTCAAAATATAGTGGGACAGAGAAGCTGGCGCGTACAGCGGTCTTTATCATCATATCGGGGTAGGTTTGCCAGGAGAAAACCTGCACCTTCTGCGCTGTAAGATCTGTTGCTGTAATGAATACGTTCTTATACTTTTTATCATGGAGCGCCAGCTCGTGCAGTTGGCGGAAGGTAAGGTCGGCAGTGCCTGTTCGCTGTTCTATAAGTTTGCCAATCCATCTTTCTATGGCATTGCCCTTGTACCAGCCATAGTGCTTTCTCATTCTCCTTTGTCCGCCTATAAATATCCACCCACCGTCGTTAAAGCGCTGGATCTTTAGATGCAACATTATTTGTTGCATTTCGGTGGCTGTGAAGCCTACAGCCATCAATGTGCCGACCATTGCCCCTGATGATGTGCCTGCAATATTATCAAGGCCTGCGGTAATACCTTTTTCTTCCAATACCTTAACAGCGCCAGTATAGGCAATACCTCTTATACCTCCGCCTTTAAGGGCCAGGTTGCTGTAGGGGCTGTGCCTGACAAGCAACCTGGAATAATAACAGCAGGGAAAGTAATGCCGTTTTCTGATACATATACTAAGGTAAGAACTTCTGGTAGTTGCAGGTAGTTACTTGGCAGTTTGTAAAGCTGCCAGTTTTTGCTGCTCTGCTAATATTGCTTGCAGTTCGCTTGCGGTAAGTTGCTGCAGAAACGAAGCGCTTACGTCCAAAGCATGAGGGTTTTGTGCCAATGCCAGCCATGGTTTGCGGCCACCGTAAGGGTAAGCGCCAAATACATATACAGGAGTGCCATGCGCATCTACTGTATTAGCGTTCTTTAGTTTCCACTGGTCTACCCAGTTATACAGGTAGTGAGCATCGGTATCTGATAGACGCAGACAAGAGTGTGATGCAGGGTAGCCAGGCATATCATATTCATGAAAGCCTACACCACCTTTGTTCAATATATTCACATCCCATTTCAATATCCACTCGTCCTTTACGCTGCTGGTATCTACTTCTTTTTTCCAGTTCACGTAAGTGAGGCCGGTAGGGGTCTGGTCTTTCTGGCGACCCATGTTGGTGGTGCCAAAGTGTACCAAGTTGCCGTGCTCATAGGCGCCAAATGCCTGAGCTGGGTAAGAGAAAAATATAATCTTATTTACATCCTTGAGCGCAGGTACGCTTTGCGGAAAAATGGAGTAAGAAAGTATATCAGTACCTACCTTATTAGGAATGATGATGGTATCGATCTTGGCCAAATGCTGCTTATCGACCCTGTTGAGGGCACAAATGATATTTACCTGGTTTGTATCGTAGTTGCTTTTCAACTTGGCCATACCGCTATCTTTCATAGCCAGAGCGTGGTAAGTATAGTTCTCTTTTTGCTGAACGGTGGCCGGGGTATTGTTGCTGCTGTCATTAGTTGCTACTTGTTTTGTAGTAGTAGTTGTTGATTGACCACAGCTTGCCAACAATAACGGAGCACATAAAAAAGGAATAATATATTTTAACATGAAATATTTTTTAAGGGCTGCAAGTAAATTCGTGCCAGAAAGAAAATTACCGACCGGTAAGAAAAATGTAAACCGGTAATTTTTGTGGCAATAAACCGGTAGAATAAGCCATGGGGGACAATATTAGTAGAAAATAAAATTTCTTGTTCTTACCGGTTCTTTCCGACACCGGAAATTTACTTGACCTTATTTATTGTTCGTATGCCTCAATGATGCAGCTTTTGCTGTTTTGTTTTCGGCAGACACCTTGCTCCTATGATGCAACATTGTTGCGTTAAGGCGGCTTCTCCTAATGCAATTTAGCGCGAACGACGGTCGTATTCAAAAAAAGATATGCACTGTTCCACGAAATTGGCCTATTGTGTTTCACAAGAGACTATTTTGGGGATCCCCGTCAAGCTTATATCTTTCCGAAATTATTAACCATTTCATCATTAACTTTGCGGTATATCAGTGTAGTCTATTGTTAATATAATTAATTATGAAGAGGACACATATCGTTCTTCTGCTATTGGTTGCTGCGGCGGTTTGCATTATTGTAAGCATGTTCGGCAATTTCAGTACGTACGAGACCTTTGCATCGGCAGGCAAGGCGCCGGGCAAGCCTTACCACGTAATAGCGGTGATGGACAAATCGAAAGGAATGATCTATGACCCTAAGGTAGACCCCAACCATTTTACTTTTTACGCCAAGGATAAGGCAGGTAATGAGAACAAGGTAATTTTTAACGGCGCTAAACCAACCGATATTGAAAAGTCGGAGCAATTGGTGATGAAGGGCTATATACAGGAAGGTACCTTTCACTGCAGCGGCATACAAATGAAGTGCCCGAGCAAGTATAAGAAGGACATGGTGGTAGAAGGCAACAATACATAAAGGAATATTGAAGGATACAGTTACTAACTTTTTGGAACTTCTATAATGAATACAGAATTCATAGGTGAGCATTTGTGGCCCGGGAGACTGGGTCATTTTTTTGCTATCATTTCGTTTGTCGGGGCACTGTTCAGCGCGGTGAGCTACTTTATATCGGTACGTACAGAAAAGAAAGATGCTGCTGCAAGCGCATCGTGGACGCTGATGGGGCGCAGCGGTTTTGTACTGCACGTACTATCTGTATTCGGTATCTTCAGCACCCTATACTACATTATTGCAGGGCACCTATTTGAGTATCATTATGCATGGGAGCACTCATCGCTGGCGCTGCCTACAAAGTATCTGTTATCGTGCTTCTGGGAAGGCCAGGAGGGTAGCTTTATGCTATGGACAATATGGCATTGCGTACTGGGGCTGATAGTGATGCGTACTGCCAAGGCGCTGGAAACGCGCACCATGGCTATAATAGCGCTGGTGCAGGTGTGCCTGGCCAGCATGCTGCTGGGTATATACCTGTATGCTGATGCGAGAGTGGGCAGCAATCCCTTTATGCTGCTGCGTACGCAAATGCAAGGTGCACCTATATTCCAGATGCCCAACTATATGAGCTTTGTAAAGGACGGTAACGGCCTGAATGTGCTGCTGCAGAACTACTGGATGGTGATACATCCTCCTGTGCTGTTCCTCGGCTTCGCCACAGTACGCTTATACCATTTGCTTACTGCATAGCAGCGCTATGTGGAAGGGCGACTACCAAGCTGTTTATAAAGCCAACTATCGCTGAACTGGTCGTTATTCAATCGGCGGGCATATTGGGCACCGGTATCATGATGGGTGGCGCATGGGCTTATGAGTCGCTCAACTTTCGGCGGCTACTGGGCATGGGACCCGGTGGAGAATGCCTCGCTGGTGCCATGGCTCACACTCGTAGCCGGGCTGCATACGCTGCTGGTATATAAAAGCTACAAAACGCAACACTTGTCATCACACTCATGACTGCTTACCTGCTTACCCACCTGCTGGTGTGGTATTCTACCTTCCTTACCCGCACAGGTATGCTTGGGTAAAACATCGGTACACGCTTTTACGGGCGATGGCAAGGCGCTGTACCTACCATCTGCTGGTAATAGCTGGGTATATTGCACTGCTGCTGAGCTATTAGGCGTAGGCATGGCTTATATGGCGCTGGAAATCCCTGCCACGCAGTCAAAACCGAAGAAGCGACTTTCATCGCGCGAGTTCTGGATGTTCATTGGCTCATTCGTGCTGTTGCTTGGTGGTATGTCCATCATCCTATTCACCTCGCTGCCTGTATGGGCACCTATATATAAATGGATGGTGGGTAAGGACCCCGCAGGCTTCCTGAACCCCGTACAGCAATACAACAATATAGAAGTATGGGTGGCCATAATAGTAGCTATGCTATCTGCCACGATACTCTTTTTGAAATTTAAACACACAGAAGGTAGCACCACCTGGAAGCGACTGGGCATTACTGCAGCTATAGCAGCAGTGATGGGCCTTATCATTGGCTTTGGACAAAAGATAGACGCATGGCAGTATGATATACTGCTGTTTGCTGCCAGCTATACCATAGTAGCCAATATCTACTACACATTTGTAGTAATGAAAGGCAAGCTAAAGAAGCTGGGGCCATCTATTGCCCACCTGGGCTTTGGGACCATATTGCTGGGTATATTATTATCATCGTTCAACAAGCAGGTGATATCTTTTAACACGCTGGGCCTGGTGATGGACTTTGGCAAGACGGCATCTGAAAATGCAAAGGAAAGCCGGGAGAATGTGCTGCTGTTCCGCAATCGGTCTGTAGCTATGGGCGATTATTATGCTACCTACAGAGGCGACTCGACATCTGCAGGTGACCCACGTACCTTTTACCGGGTAGATTATGAGCGCCGTGACTCTGTGACCCATAAAGTTTTGGAATCATTCACCCTATACCCTGATGCGTTCGTGAACCCTAAGGGTCAGCAAGGGCTGATAGCCAACCCTTCTTCCAAGCACTATGCGACCAAGGATATATTCACCTACGTAACTTCTGTAATAGATCCATCCAAGAAAACAGATACCAGCAGCTACAAGAGCTATGTTGTGCACAAAGGGGACAGCATTTTTATAGATAATGAGTACATCGTGTTCAAAGGTTTTAATGCATC
>CBDIBP010000031.1:0-205881 GCA_965276955.1 Flavipsychrobacter sp. | reverse complement strand
TAGTGTACATTATATCCGTATACAAAAGGCTTTCCTTTCTGCTACACTAAGCGCGTACGACATGTCAAAAGTGTCAGATTCCAGCTTCTACCCGCAGCTCAGTGTCACCATAAGGGCTAATAATATCCAAACAGGCAATTACGTAACTACATACACCCTCTCCCGTATCGATCTTAACACAGTAGGTCAGCAAAAAGATACAGGTGCGTTCTTTACCTCACCTAATTATGCATATCAGCTTCCCGGTGCGTTAGATCCGGCAAATAATTATACAGTTGTTATTAAAAACCCGGCCACTGGCGAAGTGGATTCTGCCAGTACAACCGTGGTAGATGAGTCTACAAAAGTTTTTGGCTCGCCACTCATCGATCAAATAGGTCAAAGTTTAAGTTTTGAACATGTTAGCGGTTACTTCAACGTTACAGCAAAGGTGCCGTCAAATGTAGCTTATGTTCAGGGCATATTGCGTGTGAAATGGGTGGAGCAGAATTCATCTACAAGCACCAGTGTTAACAAATATGCTGACTGGAACATTGGTGCAGTCACCCCCACAAGCGGCAATATCAATATAAAAACAAGTAATTCACAGTTCTATTCCTTCCTTTTAGGGGCCATGCCACCTGCACCTGCAAATGTCACCAGGCAGCTCGATAGTTTGGATCTCTTCCTTTATGCTGCAAATACGGATTATTATAAATACATGCAGGCTACCCAAACTTTGGGCACTGGTCTTACTGGTATGGATGTAGAACCTATTTATACCAACATTAAGAGCAGTGTATCTGCGTCTAATGTGCTTGGTTTATTTGCTGGCAAAGGAGTAAGGAATGGTGAAGTGATATATGGCGGCCGTACGGTCGACTCCATTAAGGCAAACCCTGCATTTGCCGACCGCAAGATAACCGGGACGACCTATTAGAAATAGAATGTGTTTTTGGCAGTACCAGCTACATTTTTGCTATCTGTTGCCATAGCTTCATTACAATAATGCCTTATTAGGTACGGCTATATCTTTCACATTGGCAGAAATACTGACAATATTACTGGTGTTTACTTACTGGTATATTTATTGTCTATTATCTCCTAAGAAGATAAACTATTAAATACATACTAATTATTAATTATGGGAAAAATTATTGGCATTGACTTAGGAACTACCAACTCTTGCGTATCTGTGATGGAAGGGAATGAGCCGGTGGTAATTGCTAACGACGAGGGTCGCCGCACCACCCCATCGGTAGTAGCATTCCTGAAGAACGGCGAGCGTAAGGTGGGAGACCCGGCAAAGCGCCAGGCGATCACAAACCCTACCAACACTATCATGTCCATAAAACGTTTTATGGGCCGCCGTTTCGACGAAGTTACCGGCGAGATATCTCACAATTCTTACAAAATTGTAAAGGGCGAGAACAATACCCCACGTGTAGACATTGACAGGCCGCATGTACACACCACAGGAAATATCTGCCATGATCCTTCAGAAAATGAAGAAGACCGCAGAAGAATTCCTGGGTACAGATGTGAACGAAGCAGTTAGTCACTGTACCAGCCTACTTTAACGATGCGCAGCGCCAGGCTACTAAGGAAGCCGGTGAGATCGCGGGCCTTAACGTACGCCGTATCATTAACGAACCTACTGCTGCTGCACTGGCCTATGGCCTTGACAAACAGCATACAGGATAGCAAAATAGCTGTTTTTGACCTTGGTGGTGGTACTTTCGATATATCTATCCTTGAATTGGGTGATGGTGTATTCGAAGTAAAATCTACTAACGGTGATACCCACCTGGGTGGTGATGACTTTGATAAAGTGATCATGGACTGGTTGGCTGCTGAATTCAAGAACGATGAAGCTATTGACCTGCGCAAAGATCCAATGTCTTGGCAGAGGTTGAAAGAAGCTGCTGAAAAAGCTAAGATCGAGCTTTCTTCTTCACAGGAAACTGAAATAAACCTTCCTTATATCACTGCAGTTGATGGCGTGCCTAAGCACTTGGTTCGTAAAATGAGCCGTGCTAAGTTCGAGCAACTGTCTGACAGCCTGGTAGAGCGTACGCTGGAGCCTTGCCGTAAAGCATTGAAAGATGCTTCTATGAACACCAGCCAGATAGATGAGATCATCCTGGTAGGTGGTTCTACTCGTATCCCTCGTATACAGGAAGTAGTTGAAAAATTCTTTGGCAAAAAACCGAACAAGAGCGTTAACCCTGATGAAGTAGTTGCCGTAGGTGCTGCTATACAAGGTGGTGTATTGAGCGGTGATGTGAAAGATGTATTGTTGCTTGATGTAACTCCACTTTCTCTGGGTATCGAAACTTATGGTGGTGTAATGACTCGCCTTATAGAGTCTAACACAACTATCCCTACCAAGAAGAGCGAAGTATTCTCTACTGCAAGCGATAGCCAGCCAAGTGTTGAGATCAACGTATTGCAAGGTGAGCGCCCAATGGCTAAAGACAATAAAACACTGGGTCGTTTCATACTCGATGGTATACCACCGGCACCGCGCGGCGTTCCGCAGGTTGAGGTGATATTCGATATCGATGCTAACGGTATATTGCACGTAGCTGCAAAAGACAAAGGCACCGGCAAACAGCAGAACATTCGCATCGAAGCTGGTAGCGGTCTGAGCAAAGAAGAGATCGAGCGCATGAAGAATGAGGCTAAGATCAACGAAGCTGCTGACAAGATAGTACGCGAAAAAGTAGAGAAAATGAACAAGGCTGACAGCCTCATCTTCACTACTGAAAAACAACTGAAAGAATACGGTGATAAAATACCTGCTGATAAAAAAGCAGCTATCGAAACCGCTGTTGGTAAGTTGAAGGAAGCACACGCTTCAGAAGCTCTGGACAACATAGACAAGATCGAAGAAGAACTGAATGCAGCTTGGACCGCCGCAAGCGAACATATGTACGCCGCAGGCAACCAGGGTGCAGCAGGTCAGGAACCACAGCATGAGAACGCTGGTAACGCTAACGATGGTGTAGCCGATGCAGAATACGAAGAAGTAAAATAAACTTCAAACTGATAGTTAAGAAAAGCCCCGCAAATTGCGGGGCTTTTTTATCGTCACCAAGTCATGGGAACTGTAATAAATACCATACGTTCATTACTTTTACACACAAAACTTCATTTTATGAAAAAGCTATTCGTAATACTTTGTTTGGGAATGCTCCATTTATCCGCCTCAGCACAAGACGATGCTGCCTCACAAAAAGCATGGATGGACTACGCCACACCCGGAGAAATGCACCAAATGCTGGCCAAAAGTAATGGCAACTGGAAAGAAGAGATAACCTTTTGGATGAAACCCGGTGCTGACCCAATGAAATGGAATGCCACATCTGTGAGCGAAATGGTGATGGATGGCCGCTACCAGCGTATGACCACCACCGGCTCTTTTATGGGTATGACATCGAACGGTATGAGCATTACAGGGTATGATAATGCTAAGAAAACGTTCTTTACCACCTGGATAGATAATATGGGAACTGGTATAACCACAGCCGAAGGCAAGTGGGATGCTGCAAAGCATTGTATTGAATACAAAGGCAAAATGTACGAGCCAATGTCGAAGAAAGACATGTCGTACCGCCAAGTGCTAACTTTTATAGACGACAACCACCAGAAGATGGAAATGTTCATCATAGGTAAGGAGAAGGAATATAAGTCTATGGAGATACTCTTAACAAGGGTATAGTAATATGATAAAGCATCTAAAATAATGGTCGACCCAAACCGGCTATTATTCTTTTTTGCGATATAAACACTGCCTGAGAACAAATAGTAACTTTGCCCCTCCAAATACCAATACAATTTTAATGGCAGACAATACTGATCTGGGTTTTGAAACCTTGTGCATACATGGCGGCCATGTGGCCGAGAGCAACAGGGCGCACCTCACACCCATTTATGCGACCAGCACATACACATTCGATAGTGCTGAACAAGCTATAGACATATTTAAAGGCGATGAGAAAGGCTATGTGTATGGCCGCTTTGGTAACCCCACCATTAATGAGGCAGAGGACCGTATTGCTATGTTGGAGGCCTATGGCCTTAAAGGCGCTGATGGTAAACCTTTACAGCTCAAAGCTATACTCCATTCATCGGGCATGGCAGCCATAAACACCATGCTGCTCAGCAACCTGAAAGCCGGTGATAAGATAATAGCCAATCAAAGCCTGTATGGCGGTATGCAGGAGCTGGTAGATAAGATATTGCCAGATTTGGGTATCCAGTCCATAATATCTGATTTCCATAATGTAAAGCAGGTGGAAGATGCGATAAAGGCAGACAGTAACATCAAAATGATGTACCTGGAAACCCCTGCTAATCCTACTTTGCAATGTATAGATATGGCAGAGCTGTCTGCACTGGGCAAAAAGCATAACCTCATTGTTTGTGCCGACAACACTTTCGCCACGCCTTACCTGCAGCAGCCCTTCAAATATGATGTGGACTTTGTAATGCACTCTACCACTAAGTTTCTTAATGGCCATGGTACAGCTGTAGGTGGTATAGTAATAGGTCGCGACCTGGAGAAAATGAATGGTATTGTAACTAAAACACATCGCTTGCTGGGTGGCAACAGCAATGCGTTCGAAGCATTTTTATTGACCAACGGCCTGCGCACATTTAGTTTGCGTATGGACAGGCATTGTGCGAATGCAGAGAAAGTGGCAGCTTACCTTGCCGGCAACAGTAATGTAGCACACGTCAACTACCTGGGCCTGGAAAGCCACCCTGACCATGCCATTGCTAAAAAGCAAATGAAACACCCCGGCGCCATGCTCAGCTTCGAGCTCAAAGGTGGTTTTGATGCAGGCGTAAAGTTCATCAATAAGCTCAAGATGTGTATCAGTGCAGTATCATTAGGTACCTGCGACACACTGGTATCGCACCCGGCCTCTACTACCCATGTAGGTGTGCCACGCGAAAGGCGCATTGAATACGGCATCACTGACGGACTGATACGTATGAGCGTAGGTATTGAAACTGTAGAAGACATTATTGCTGACTTGCAGCAAGCTATTGGAAAAGAATAGTAACGTAGTATATAATAGTAATTACAAAAGAACAAGAGTTATGAGAACAGCTTATGTAATAGACGCCATCCGCACGCCAATTGGCAAGTATGGCGGCGCACTTTCATCAGTTCGCCCCGACGACCTGCTGGCACATGTAATAAAAGAGATAGTACAACGCAATCCGTCTATAGATGTCAATGCCATTGAAGATGTAATAGCCGGTGCCGCCAACCAGGCGGGCGAAGACAATCGCGACGTAGCCCGTATGGCCGCATTGCTGGCAGGTTTACCTATCACGGTTGGTGGCAACACCGTCAATCGTCTTTGCGGCTCTGGGATGCAGGCTATTATGGATGCAGGGCGCGCCATTATGTGTGGCGATGGTGAGCTATTCATAGCTGGTGGGGTAGAGAGCATGAGCCGTGCTCCATTTGTAATGGGAAAAGGTACAACCGCATTTGCCCGTCAGCCAGAGATGTTCGATACTACACTCGGGTGGCGCTTCATCAACCAGAAGCTAAGCGACATGCACCACCCATACACCATGGGTGAGACCGCAGAAAACGTGGCTGAACGCTGGAATGTGACCCGTGAAGAACAAGACCAGTTTGCCTGGGGCAGCCAGGAGAAATACGCTGCCGCGGCAGCTGATGGCAAGTTCACCGAAGAGATAGTACCAGTAACTGTCGACCTCGGTAAAGGCAAGACCAACATAGTGTCTACCGACGAACCACCCCGCCAAACACCATTAGCTAAATTGGCAGAGCTGAAACCGGTATTCAAAAAAAATGGTACAGTGACCGCTGCAAATGCAAGCGGTATAAATGATGGCGCTTCAGTGCTGTTGCTGGCGTCTGAGGAAGCTGTTACCAAATATGGTCTTAAACCACTGGCTAAGATAAAAGCTATGGCAGTAGCAGGCGTAGACCCTTCGGTAATGGGCGTAGGGCCCGTACCTGCCACACTGAAGGCGCTAAAACGTGCCGGCCTTGAAATAAGTGATATAGACCTTGTAGAGCTCAACGAAGCATTTGCGGCGCAAAGCATAGCCTGCATGCGCGACCTTGGCCTCGAGAGTGCCCGCGTGAACGTGAACGGAGGTTCTATAGCTATTGGTCATCCGCTCGGTTGCAGTGGTGCACGCATATCTACCACGCTGCTTTACGAAATGCGCCGCCGGAATGCGAAGTACGGTCTCGCTACCATGTGTATAGGCGTAGGGCAGGGCGTAGCTATTATTTACGAGAGAGTATAGAAAATGAAAGCTCTACTGTTGGTGTGTTCAATGCTATGCTATTATGCAAATGGTCAAGGGCAGATATTGGCTGACAATTGTGGATGCCCAGAATCATATAATGGCGTAAACAGTAAAAAGTTTCTTTTTAGTAATGGAAGGTCAATAGTAGTATGCGGTGACACTGAAATGCTAGGGAAGAAAAATACTTATACAGAATTTGCCTTGTTTCAATGCGGCCATATTAAGTCGTTAGAAAATTGGGGTGCAATCAAGCATTGTTATGTACAGCAACAAGACGATACTTTGATAATAGAAGAACTCTTTGACCTACCAATAGGCGAAGGTTCACAAGAAATATATGCTCCCTTTTTTGTTACCGAATTTTTTTACGAAAATGGACAGTTGATAAAAATTAACACTCTCAGTAAGAGGTTGCCTTATTATACGGAAGCTAAGAAAATTGATGCATTTAAGAAGTATAGAGAGTTAAAAAAAGGCAATTATGAGAATACTATAAGCATTGCCAATATGCTCTTTTGGGCTTTTGTGTCAGGGAATACTTTTGCAGAAAACTATTTTGTAAATGTTGAACAAAAATTCGGTCCTTTTGATGGTGTTGTTGCAGAAGAATGGAATTGGTTATTAGCAGACTACAAATTGTATAAGGAATTAAAAAAGGGAGACAAAACAGAAATAGTACAGCAATGAACAAGATCGACATCCATACCCACATAATGCCGGAGCACATACCCGACTGGTTCAAAAAGTTTGGGTATGGTGAGTTCATACATTTGGAGCACCACAAGCCTTGCTGTGCGCGAATGATAAAGGGCGACAAGGTATTTCGCGAAGTGGAGCACAACTGCTGGGACCCCGCTGCCCGCATGAAGGAGATGGACATGACCGAAGTGGGTATGCAAGTGCTCTCTACCATACCGGTATTATTCAACTACTGGGCAAAGCCGGAGCATGGCATAGAAACATCGCGCTTCTTCAATGACCACATAGCGCAGTGTGTAGACCTGTATCCTACCCGTTTTATGGGTATTGGTACCGTGCCCTTGCAGGATATAGATATGGCCATCCGCGAAATGGAACGCTGTGTAAAAGAACTGAAGATGCCTGGCCTGCAAATAGGCTCGAACATCAATAAACTCAATCTGGGTGACCCATACTTTGCGCCCTTCTGGCAGGCGGCTGAAGAGCTGGGCTGCTGCATATTTGTGCACCCATGGGAGATGATGGGCGAGAACGATATGCAGAAGTACTGGCTGCCCTGGCTGGTAGGTATGCCTGCTGAGACCGCACGTGCCATCAGCTCCATGATATTTGGTGGTGTGTTACAACGCTATCCTCAGCTACGTGTGGCATTTGCGCATGGCGGTGGTAGCTTCCCATTCACAGTAGGCCGCATAGAGCATGGTTTCAACGTGCGCCCCGACCTGTGTGCTGTAGATAATGGCATCAATCCACGCGAATACCTGGGCAAGTTTTGGATCGATTCTTTGGTGCACGACCCCAAGGCACTAGACTATGTAATGGACGTGATAGGTCATGATAAAATATGCCTCGGCAGCGATTATCCATTCCCACTTGGTGAGCATCATCCGGGTAAGCTTATCGAGAGTATGTCTTATACAAAGGAAATAAAGGACATGCTGTTGTATAAGAATGCCATGGAATGGCTGGGACGATAACAATGCTGCAAAACAGATAATACGCTATGGAACTCTACAATACATTCAACGAAGCAGATCACCTGGTACGCAATCTTGATAAAAATAAATTCGAGACCTTACACGGCTGGGACCTGGCTTGGGAGTTGCTGCAAACAATAGATATAGCTACCGACCAGAGTAAAGCTGAGGTAGAATTATCGCGTCGTTTTTCTCCTGGCCAGAAGGCGCTATACTTCTTTTGGTACCTTGATGCTGAAGTGGAAGATGGCGAATTCATAGCATTTTATGAAGCTGGATATGTAAAGTACATTGCCCCAATAAAAGAGGGCCTGAAACTTATAGGTGACTGGCACATGCTGGACCTTGTGGAGGAAGTGCATAACGAGTACCTGATGTATGAAAAAGAACTAAAAGAAAAGGGTAAACTAAATAACTGGGACCTGCTCGATGAACAGCTTTATAAATTTGACGCATTTGATGAACGCTATGCGGAGCTTCGAGAACAAACTATGAAACTGCTTGAAGACTACATTAGAAAGAATATAAATGAGTTTGTAAAACTCACTTAGGTTAGTGGCACCTATGCATTATAATGAAAAATAAAAAGTAGCGCCTTTATTCCGTTCGCTTTCTGCCCATATCTTGCCGTTGTGCTTTTCTATGATGCGCTTTACTATAGGTAGTCCCATACCGTTACCCTCAAAATCGGCATGTAGCCTTTTGAAAGGGGTGAAGAGCTTGGTCGCTTCTGCCATGTTGAATCCGGCGCCATTGTCCTTTATATAGTAAATGTTTTTGTCGTTTTGCTGTGTATAGCCTATCTCTACTTCAGGATGTTCTTTTTTAGAAGAGTATTTTATGGCATTGTGTATCAAGTTGGTCCATACTTGCTTTAGTGCGCTTGCCTCGCCATAGCCCTGCGGAAGATCTGCTATGCGTATAGCTGCCTTCGATGGCCCTGCACTTGTTAGTATCCCTTTCACCATCTCGTTCATATCTATAGGCGCCTTGTTTATTTTCTCTGCCCCTATTTTAGCAAATAGCAGCAGGTCCTTAAGCAGTGTACGCATCTCGACAGTAGTTTTTAAGATGATCTCCAGGTATTCTATGTCCTCCTTGCTCAGGTGATGCTCACCAAGCTCCAGGATATAATTTGTTAGCATCTGTATCCGTACAAGTGGGGCATTCAAGTCGTGTGCTGCTGATGCGCTAAAAGCTTCTATGTCCTCTTCTTTTTTCTTACGTTCAGTAATATCGGTCATGGTGGATAAGAACGAAGTGGGAACCCCATCCTTCAGCAGTGGCCGGGCTACAATGTTCACAATTATTTTTGTACCGTCCTTGTGCAGTATCTCCCCTTCGTAATTTTCACCTATCCCGTTGAGCCGGTCTGCCATCCTGCTATCCGATATCTTTCTTCTTTCTTCAGGTATCAAAGCGTTGACTATATTTTTCCCGGTAAGTTCAGATAAACTATAACCTGTCATTTCGGCAAAGCTTGGATTGTAGAACAGTATCTTCTGGTCTTTGTCGTAGTATATAACGCCTTCCTTCAGCGCAAACACCAGCGAGCGATATGTTTCCTCGCTTTGGATAACCGCCTTTTCTGCTTTTATACGTTCACGGTCGTTCTTGCTGACCTCTTTGGCATAGTAAAATACCAGCAGCAGTACAATAACTACCAGGAAAGCTGTATCCAACGCCACATCGTACTGCACATCGTAGAAGCTAAGTCGTTGCAGCAGCAGCCGGGAATAACCAAACACCGGTGGTATCAGCAATACTAAGGGCACCGCCCTTCGCACCATTTTACCCCCTATGAACCTGGAAAAGAAGATCTTGGCCAGGTTGCCCTGGGGCAGAGCAACAAAAATGGCGACAACTACAAGCAGAAAACAGATAGCAGTATTCAAAGCCATAGGTACAAAAGGCCCTATGCGATAAAACGTCTCCAGGCTGTATATATAGCCTATAATGCCTAAGTATGCCAGCAGGAAAGCGGTCAAAATGATACCATCATTAACAACCTTCTTTGCGGGCTTGTCAGTTGACGGCTTAATAAGCAGGAACCCCAGCAGCAGGAACAATGCAGACGTGGTAGGGGCCATTGCATTGTGCAGGGTGCGTGTGCTTAGCCGGCCGGCAAAAATGAACTGGTCTATGTGTACCGGTAATACAAAAATGTGGTCCAACAGCTTAATAAAACCTACGAGGAACACAATGGTCGCTGTTACAGGCATCAACTTTTGCAGCAATTGGTTGTCAGGGTGTAAGCAGCCAAACAGCCAGGTGCAGATAAGCAGGAATGATACCGCTGTAAGCGGGTTCATGGCAGTCATGTTGCTACTTATACTTATCAGGCGTGTTATATCAAAACACCAGTCAATAAGGACAAGTGATACAATAGTAAAAACAAGACCTGCCAGCCAGCTTACCAGCTTGTTGTTGTTGATGTTGTTCATCTATATTATATATGCTATATGCGCGCTAATAGAGGCAGGTGTAATAATACATACGATAAAAACGTGTTAATAGATCTCTTCCTTCTCTTTTTTACCATGTGCATCATAGTACATCCACTTGCCGGTCTTTTCTGATGTTGGCATAAGAGCAACTTTAGCTTTACCCGCCTTATCCAGTTTCACTTCGTAAAAGCCTTCTTCTTTCTTTTCTCCATTTTCGTAAAACTCCTGATATAGCCCGGCCTTGAGTATATAGGTAGTATCAGTATATGCCGCTGTGTAAGTGTAACGGCTTTGGAGTACGCCATTTATATAGTAGGTGAGTACCGGACCGGTTTGCTGGCCCATGCAGTAGTATGTTACCGACTGTGGTATACCGTTGCCCCAAAACTCTGTCCACTTGCCGTTTCTAACATAGCGGCCACCACCGACCCCTTGAGTCAGTTCACCTTCTATCTTTGTCCGCCCATTGGTATCTATAACTTTATATAGTGACATGTCCTTGCTATAGAAAACAGTATCGGGGTCGGTGGTAGCGCTGGCGAGGTAGTACCCGGCATCGGTCTGCTTCAGTGTTGTTTTTCCTTTATTGGGCAAGCCGGTCACATTGGGGGTAACGAACTGTGCATTAGCACTAAAGGAAAACAAGACAAGTGCAAATATTGCTATGGGCAATTGTGCGGGCATTTTAAGATCCATAAATTATCAGAAATTTACCTCACTAAGATAGTAATAATGCGGTTACTCTTCTTTACCACTGATCACTATGACTATTTCACCCTTTGGGGGATGTGCTTCGTAGTGTGCAGCCAGCTCTTCAAGTGTGCCCTTGCGGGTCTCTTCGTATATTTTTGTGAGCTCGCGGCACACGGCTGCCTGGCGTGTAGGGCCGAGGTAAGTGGCCAGTTCCTGCAAGGTCTTAATCAGCCTGTGGGGCGATTCATAGAGGATACTGGTACGCTCTTCTTCGGCCAGTTTTTTCATAAACGTCTGACGCCCCTTTTTTATGGGGGGAAAACCCTCGAAAATAAAACTGTTGCTGGGTATGCCGCTTTGTACCAATGCCGGTACAAAGGCCGTAGCGCCAGGCAGGCACTCTACAGGTATGTTATTGCGGTTGCATTCGCGTATCAACAAAAAACCGGGATCTGAGATGCCGGGGGTACCTGCATCGGTAAGCAGCGCGAGTGTTTTGCCCGCTAACAGATGTTCTATTACTCTGGGTAGTACCTTGTGCTCATTGTGCTGGTGGTAGGGTACCAGTTGCTTTTCTATAGCATAGTGCCGCAACAGTACGCTGCTGGTCCTGGTGTCCTCACACAGTATAGCATCAGCCTGTTTCATTACCTCAACGGCCCGGTAGGTAATATCTGCCAGGTTGCCGATGGGCGATGGTATCAGGTATAGCCGCATTAATTGGCAGTAAGTGAAAATTCAAAAGACTCCATTACGCCATTGGCCAACAGTTTTTTGCAGGCTTCGGTGGTCAGCGTGTTGGCCTCAGCTTCGGTAGCAGCTTCCAGGTGCAGCGTGATGTGCTTGCCTATACGTACATCCTGTACCTGACCCAGGCCCAGATTGTGCAGACTGTTGCTTACTGCCTTGCCCTGAGGGTCGAGCAATTCTTTATGTGGCATTACGTTTATGTGAGCGGTATATTTCATATGAAGATCTTTCAGTTTTTTATAAAATGCTATGCTTTTGCAGCTGGCTGTTTGTGTACTATAGATAATATAATATAAAGTACAAACCCTACAGGTATGGCAGCGGTGTGAAAAAAGGGTATAGCTGCAAGTGTGGCCAGTACCAGTACCAGTTGCGGCCAAACATGAGCCAATGTGTAACTGGCCGGGAACAGCTTGAAGAAGCGCACCTTAGATACCATAAGCCAGCACAGCACCGCTATGATGGCATATAATACCCACTTGCTTTGCAATAAGTTACCTAAATGCTCAGGGTTGTACCAATTTATAAGAGGCAGGGTAGCAATGAACATACCTGCCGCCGGTATAGGCATACCTATAAAAGTAGACCTCTGCTCCAGATGGGTAACGTTGAACCGGGCCAGGCGCAATGCACCAAAGCAGGCTATAAGGAATGCCGGTGCCATGGCCAGCATAGGTGCATCGAAGGCATTAGGTTCTTTCATGTAGGCACCCCAAAGCATCTTGAACAATATCATGGATGGTGCAACACCGAACGATACTATATCTGCCAGTGAATCAAGGTCCTTACCTATAGGTGAGAACACTTTTAGCGCGCGGGCTGCGAAGCCATCGAGCATATCGAAAATGGCTGCGCCAAAGATAAAGAGGCTACCCAGGTATGCCTGCTGTGTGCCATATACCCAATACTGATCGCCATTGCCCAATGGTATAGGGTATGGCTGCGCGTTCATTATAAAAGCTATCGCTATGCATCCGCAAAACAGGTTGGCCAGCGTCAGCAGGTTGGGTAAATGCTTCATGAGGGGTCAAAAATAAGAATTAATGCGGTAAAGTTGAACAATGAACTGCTATAGATAAAAACGTGGGAAAGAATAAAATTTCCGGTTTGCCAGGGAAAAATAAAACAGGTAATTTTTACAAGTCTTGTGCTGTGAAACTGCCGACCGTGGCTTCATATAGTATTTACTAGAAATTTCTGGTATTACCGATAAATTTCCGGTTTTTACCGGGGCGGAAATTTTGGTGTGTGGTGCGACCTTGATGAAAAAATTACACTTAGCTCCACAGCATCCCTAAAACTACGGCACCTTTTGCTGAAAAGGTAGGGGTAATTTGAAGCTTAAAATTACAGTCGTTGATGGATGCAGCCAAATAAACATGTCCACATTTTTTGTTTTGTAATGAAGCTTTTGTTAACTGTAACACGTGATTTAAAACATCATGATCATCACACATGGTTTTATTATATATTGCGAGAACCCACTTTTCTTTTTTTGCTTGGCCAAAAAAGAAAACATAGCAAAAGAAAAAAGGCCACTTTTGTATGATCGCTCCGCGCATAAAAGAAGCTCTGCTGCGTGTTGTAGCAGGCCTTGATCGTGGGCCACTGGTTTTTGCAGGCGATGAAGAATCGCAGCAAAAAAGGTGGCTGAATATGGGCTCGACTTTGTACATAGGATCGCGTCAAAAAACATTCTATGCGGAAACAGTCCACCAGATCTTGCGGCGGTGATAAACACAAGTTGATAAGGGAATGCATTTAATGGGCCATCTTAAGATGCTACTTGTAACTGGTTATGTATTACTTCTGCAATTCAATTTTACTAATGTTGCTCAGCTTTATAGCTTTGATCTTAGCGTTCACAAAATGGGTCTTGTTTCCCGTTTATAACACTATCCTTTATCTGCAAGGTGTTAAAATAGAAGGTGATCTTCTTGCCGTTCACCTGTTTTATGCGTACACCTGTGCGGTTGGTGACAGGTAGGGTGTAGTCATTCTCATTCTTGTCTTTTACTACTATTTTGCGCAGGCTATTGCCATCTACAATACCTGGGAAGAAAAAAAATGGCGGCGCTATCAGCAGTGTAACCTTTGTTTGCTGACGCGCGCCGGCAAACTGCTCCAGCAGGCTTTGGGTACTAATATGGTAAGTAGCGCAACTGCTGCAAAACAATAAGAGGGCGGCAAGGTGATAGTGTTTCTGTTTTTTCATGACTTATTTTATATGCACGCAAAAATAGAGCGTTCATACAGAACAGGTCGTTATCATTTAGATAGATCAGGCTCTACAAATACGAACTTATCTCCATCCTTCAAAAACGGAAATTGTGTGCGGGCTTGCAGCAATGGCTCTTTTCCCAATGTTATAGTATGCACTGCTGCGCTACCGCTATTCTGCCACAGCGTTTCGCCTAATGGGCCAAATACGCTGCTGTCGCCACTGTACACTATGTCCTTACCGTCGGTGCCTATGCGGTTGACGCCTACTACGTAGCTCATGTTCTCTATAGCGCGGGCCTGCAGCAAGGTCTTCCAAGCCAGGCTGCGGCGCTGGGGCCAGTTGGCCACGTATATCAGCGCATCGTATTCATTGCCCTGGTTGCGTGCCCATACGGGGAAGCGCAGGTCGTAGCACACCATCAAGCATATGCGCCAGCCTTTTACCTGGGCTATCAGCCGGCGGGTGCCCTGGCTGTAGTGCTTGTCCTCATCGCCATAGCCGAACAGGTGACGCTTGTCGTAGTAACCTGCATTGCCATCGGGCTGCATCCATATCATACGGTTGTAGTAGTTACCACCATCTTCTATTATGAGGCTACCTGTAAGTATGCACCGGTACTTTGCCGCCATATCCTTCATCCATTGTACCGATGGGCCGGTCATAGGTTCTGCGAGCCGCTCAGGTGCCATACTAAAGCCCGTACTGAACATCTCTGGCAGTACCACTACTTCACGTTTTTCAGCTATGCTGCTGATGTACTTTTCATATTGCGCAAAGTTGGCTTCTTTGTCTTCCCATACTATATCGGGTTGTATCAGCGTTATATTTAATTGTTCTCCTGCCATTGAATGGTATTTTAAATACTTTTGAAGTAGAATATATTTTGCTTTCCCAAGATGATGAAAAGATCAGCATTCCTGTTGTTATTGCTATTGCCGGTATTGGCACTTTCCTGCAAACTGATACAGCCCAAGAAAAAATCGCCCACCAGTGTACCCATAGGGTGCTGGGTGGAAACAAAACGACTGAACAATGACAGCACCATACGACCCTTTAAAGATACGATACGTGTAGAATTTAAACGCAAGAACACGTATACGTGGAGCAGGGTAAATGGTAACGCATATAGCAAGACGTATACACTTAATGATAAAGAACTGAGCTTTGGCCCTTTCAGCCTGATACTGGTATCGCGCAAACCGGGCAAGCTGATACTGCGTGAGGACTCTGTGATACACTACTTTGTGACAGATACCAGCAAGATAGTAAAGGACACCTTTAAGTATAAGGACGGCCACATAGTAGAGACGTACCTGCCTGTGACCAGCATAGACCAGATGGTGGGCCACTGGAGCATATACAAGCGTACAGGACCGCAGGGTGATGTGGACTACAAGAAGCTAATAAAGATGGTAGACATAACCGGAGGAAGTACCAACACCAAGCTGGGCTACATCTACGCTACGCTGGACCCGCCGGGCGCACCCAGCTGGGCCATAGACAAATTTACCGTCGACCAGATACTGCAATGCAGTGGCCGCGACAAACGCAGCCTGCATGTGCTGAAATGTGCTAACCAGGAGTTGGTATTTGAGGAGGATGGGATCATTTATTACTTTAAGGCTTTTAAGTAAATTCGTTAACCCATACACTTATCTCACCTTCACCAAATAATAATTCCTTGTCTCACTACTACGTGTAGCGGGGTTGAGGAATGGGCCGGTGAGTTCGCTGACTTTGAAGTAAGTGCCGGTTTTTAGGGTGTCGATGTCTGGATATATGATCTTGATGTCGGTCATGCCTTCGTCGCCTGTGAGTATGTACTTGTAGCCGAGCATGTGAATGATAGTGTCGGTACGTTGTGTGACTTCATGGGCATAGAAGGGTAGTGCGTTCAGCGGGTCGTGCATTTTGTAAGCTACGAACTGATCATTGCCAATATCACTTTTGTGCAGGAACCTGCCTACTTGGGAACCTACCTGGTATTGTAGTAGGGGATAGTAGAAAAAGTTGGTCATGATAATATTGGCGAGTATCACGGCACTGGCGCATACCCATAAGAGCCTGCCCTTTATCTCACGTTTGCGCACGGCTATATACAGCCATATGGAAAAACAAACTGCCCAGACCGCAACACCCCAAAAGCCAGCCGGGAACACGAACGTAACAATCAGAAGTGTAGCCAGGAACAGCAGCGACGATATATACAGCATGTACTGCCGCATGATGGTGTAGAGCTTACGGTACTGCAGCCCTTCAAAAAAGTCTTTGAGCAGTTTTGCGGTGGCTATGGATGCCAGGGGAAAGGCTACGAATATATAGTGCGGTAACTGGTACTTTGAAGAGCCCAGAGATATATATGCCAGCAGGAAACCACCTGTGGATATCCACTCCTGGTGGGGCTGCAGCCTGAATTTCTGCTTTACCAGTTCCATACTATTTACCACCAGTGCGGGCAGGAAAATGAATATCCATGGCAGGAAGGCCCATAGCATGTTCACGATGAGGAAACTGAAGTCGGCGCCATTTTGCCAGGAACTTTCGCCTGTAATACGCCCAAAACTTTGTGTCCAGTAAAAGAAGCGCAGGCCGGATGTGCCGGTCTTGCCATTTACTATTTTATCGGGATGGAGGTCGAACTGCTGATATAGGCCAATGCTCATGGGGATGAGCAATAGTCCGATAACTATAATAGCCAGCAAGTATTGTGGCTTTAGGAACATTTTCCATTGGCGTTTCAGTGCCCAGTCGGCGGAGAAACAGAATATGGGTACCAGCAGTGCTATGGGGCCTTTGGTCATCATGCCGAAAGCGATGGCAGCAGCACCCAGCAGGAGCAGGTGTAGTTTGCGCTGCACCTGCCATTCATTGATGAGCCATATGGCCGTGACCACCCAGCTGAGCAGTATGGTGTCGCAGCGCACATCGTTTGTCATGAGGAACATACCCTGGCAACTGGCCAGTATGAGTGCGGCCATGCGGCCTGTGGCGTCATTATACAGGCGTTTGCCTAATTTATAAGTGACAAATATGGCCCAAAGAGCGAACAGGATGGACGGGAACTTATATCCAAAATTATTGACCCCGAACAAGGCCATGCTGGCCGAGCTTACCCAAAACAGGAAGGGCGGTTTGTCCAGGTATTCCATGCCGCGGTCGTACAGGTGCAGGTAATCGTGACTGCGCAGCATTTCGCGGCTCATTTCAACATACTGGCTGGCGTCGACGTCCATAGTATCGACGCGGATGGCCGTAAAATACAGTACGGCAATTACAATAAAAACCCAAAATGGCACTTTTGGCATGCTAATAGTTTTCTGCTAACAAAAATAATCCCAATTTTAACCCATGCTTCAATTACAATATTACCCTTTTGAACTGGCTTTCAAACATCCCTTTACAATATCTAAAGGCACAAAAACGCACCAACCCACACTGGTGGTGTCGCTGGGGCTGGGCAACATGCGGGGATATGGTGAAGCGCCAGCAATAAGCTACTATGATGTGACAGTAGAAAAGATGATAGCGGCCCTTGAAGCAAAAAGGCCGGTGATAGAGCGCTATGCCCTTACCGACCCGCAACGCTACTGGCATTTTCTGCACCACCTGCTGCCGGGGCAAAACTTTTTGATAGCAGCACTGGATATAGCAGGGTGGGACCTCTTCTCGCAAATGCGCAGGCAGCCATTGGGTCGTATGCTGGGAATAACTGCCACAGAGCGGCCACTTACCGACTACACCATAGGGATGGACACCACAGCAGAAATGTTGCAAAAAATGCAAGAACTGCAATGGCCCATATACAAAGTGAAAATGGGCGCGCCCGGCGATATAGACCGGTTGCGTGAGCTGCGCAACCACACTACTGCCGCCCTGCGCATAGATGCCAATGAAGGATGGACATTTGAAGAAACAAAGGCGCTGCTACCTGAATTGGTGAAACTGGGTATCACCTTAATAGAGCAGCCGCTACTCCGTGATGAGTGGGAAGCGATGAAGGAACTGAAAGCCCTATCGCCCATACCGCTATATGCTGATGAAAGCTGCAGGGGAGAGGAGGATGTGAAAAAATGTGCCGAGAGTTTTCATGGTATCAATATAAAGCTGACCAAGTGTGGTGGAATAACACCTGCCATGCGCATGATAAAAGAGGCCCGGCAGCTGAGCCTGAAGATAATGATAGGGACCATGAACGAAAGCACTATAGGCAGTGCTGCCATAGCGCACCTTTTGCCATTGGTAGATGAAGCTGATGCCGATGGCCCGCTACTGCTTGCTGAAGATGTGGCCAGTGGTTTGAAATATGATAACGGTATCATAACAACAAGCGGAGCGGCAGGATCGGGTGTACAGTTTTGGGGAGACAAGAGAACAAAGCAATAACTATAGTAATTTGCACAGAATGGACCTGCAGTATAATATCTCTTTAAAGCCATACAATACATTCGGAATAGACGTAGCTGCTTCGGCATTTGTTACTATCGATGATGAAGATCAACTTGCCCAGCTTACTGACCTTGCGCAAGGAAAGAAGATATACGTGCTGGGCGGTGGCAGCAATATACTGCTGGCACACCCGGTAAATGGGCTGGTTGTGCAAAATAAACTGAAAGGAATAGCACAGATAAAAGAAGATGACGCACACGTGTGGCTACAAGTGCAGGCAGGAGAGGTGTGGCACGAGCTGGTACTGTATGCGATAGCGCAGGGGTATGGTGGCATTGAGAACCTCGCACTGATACCGGGCACCGTAGGTGCATCGCCAATGCAAAACATAGGCGCATATGGGGTGGAAGCGAGGGAGACCATAGACAGTGTAACTGCCTGGAACTGGAGCAAGAAAAAGCTGGTGACCTATACCAATGCACAATGCGCATTTGGCTACCGCGACAGCATATTTAAAAATGCGTTGAAAGATAAAGTGTTCATCACATCGGTGACGTACAAGCTGAGTAAGGTGCCTAAATTCAACACCAGTTACGGGGCTATTACAGAGCAACTGGAAGCAATGGGTGTAACGGAACTGAGCATAAAAGCTATTGCCGATGCTGTGATAGCCATACGCACCAGCAAGCTACCCAACCCGGCGGTGATAGGTAATGCAGGTAGTTTCTTCAAGAATCCTACCATCACCAAGAAACAGTATGGAGAACTGCTCAACACCAACGAACAAATACCATCGTACCCTGTGAGTGATACCCACATAAAAGTGCCGGCCGGCTGGCTGATAGAACAATGCGGCTGGAAGGGGCATAAGGAAGGGCAGACAGGTGTACACGCAAAACAAGCGTTGGTGCTGGTGAATTATGGCAAGGCTACGGGCGAAGAAGTGTGGCAGCTTTCCCAAAAAATAGTAGACTCTGTGCACGAACGCTTTGGTATAGCACTGGAACGGGAAGTGCAGGTGTGGTAAATACTATTCGCAATCGTCGTCCTCGCAGGGTATGTCGGCGCTTTCCAGTTCTATGGTAGCATGCTGTATGTTGTTGTGCAGCAATTGGTGCTTTATGTTGTGCACTATTTTCATTTTCTCCTCAAAGGTCAATTCTTTGTTCAGCACCAGGTGGGTGGTAAGTGCATTCTCTGTAGTGCTCATGGCCCATATGTGCATGTGGTGTATGTTATCTACCCCTTTTACCTTCATAATTATATTTTCTATGGTCGGCACATCGAGGCCGGGTGGTACGGCATCCATAGAGAGTTTCAGGCTATCTGTAAGCAGGCTCCAGGTGCCTTTTAGTATCACTGCCAATACAATAAGACTCACCACACCATCCAGCCAATACCAGTGTGTGAAATATATGGCAACCCCTGCAATGACCACTCCCAGCGATACCATGGCATCTGTGAGCAGGTGCAGGTAGGCGCCCTTGTTGTTAATGTCCTGGTCTTTGGTGCGGAAGAAAAAGAATGCAGATATACCGTTGATGACGATACCCAGGCCAGATACCCAAGCCACTATGCCACCCTGCACCGGTTGAGGATCGCGCAGGCGCACTATGGCCTCGAAGCCGAGCACGCCTATGGTTATGAGCAGTATCACCGCATTGGTGAGCGATGCCAGTATGGTGGTCTTTTTGTAGCCATAAGTGTAGTCGCCGGTGGGCTTTACTTTGGCCAGCCTGAAAGCTATCAGCGATAATGCAAGTGCAGCTACATCGCCCAGGTTGTGCCCGGCATCAGATAATAATGCTATAGAATTGGTGAATAACCCAGCAGCGACCTGCACGCACACATAAATGCCATTGAGAATGATACCTGCTATGAATGCTTTATTGTTCGCATCAGCTGGTGATACATGATGGTGATGGTGGCCATGTACGTCGTCATGGTTGTGGCTGTGTGAGTGGTCGTGCATTAAAGGCAGTTTGTTACTATACAAAAGTATTGGTATTTGCTTAAAGCAATTTGCTCTTTTGTATATCAAACTCTTCTTGTGTTATATGACCTCTTTCTTTCAGCTCAGCAAGTTTCATGAGCCGGTGCAGGTTGTTGTCGGTCAGCATTGAGGGTGGTGGTGGTGGAGTTTGATGGGAACGTGTGTCGTTGTATTGCCTGTTTGTTGTTGCCTGTACTGCACACGGGCATTCATCATCATTTTCCTGTTTGTTACTTCTGCCGTATTCTCTGAATACAGTAAAATAACTAACCCTATCACGCCAAGGAAAAAGCCCAGAACGAAGCCGTAGTTAGCACCTATATTTTTGTTCTTGCCCATATAGTAGCACACAGTAGACAGTATTAGAGACAGTATCGTAGCTGTTACTAACACCAAAAGTTGACAATAATGATATTTATTTACAATAACTTACTCTTTTGTATATCAAACTCTTCTTGCGATATGTGCCCTCTTTCTTTCAGTTCCGCCAGTTTCATTAGGCGATCCAGGTTGTTGTCGGTCATCATTGAGGGTAGTGGTGGCGGAGTTTGATGGGTGTCCGGCCGTTGTGTCACTTGTTGTTGTGGTGGTGCCCAGCGCTGTTGATCCGGTTGTTGTTGCTCCTGTGTAGCCTGTTGTTGCTGTAGCTGCTGCTGTGCCAGTTTTTGCTGATATTGTAACATGGCTTGTTCCCGCTGCTGCTTTTGCGCAGTAGATTCTGATGTGAGAACTATGATGAGGCCAATTATGTTAAGAAAATAGCCATATGCATACGCGGCCCTTGGACCAATTGCTTTTTTTTCACCAATATAATAACAGAGTACGCCCACAGCCATAGAAAAAAAATTGAAAACGCGTAGAAAAGGCATCTGCATAGCTATGCCTATCGCTATAAATGTTATAAACAACACTTTCGCTATAATAAAAGCTGTTCGGCCTTTATCGGTATCAACAGGGCTTTTATCTTTTTCAATTAATCGGTCGTATGCGCTCACTGTGGTCTAGTTTAGGTACGGAGATATAAAAATAAGTTTTTAGAAATTACTAAGAGGATTTTATACATAAGAAAATAAATAACGTAGTACTATTCTTTCCTAAGGAAGTGTTCTGTATGTAGAACCGTCATCCGATCTCCACACGTTATTCAGATATTGGGAAATGACAATATAAAAAGTGCCGTTTTTCTTGACATAGCCGCCAATTTACCGTAACTTTGTTAGATTACAATTATAGCAAATAGGGGGAAATTATTTAATGTAATACTTGCTATAGAGTATTGTTTATCAATGTAAAAATCCCACAGGTAAAACATTCCGGGTTTAAAAGCGATATGGACATAGAAAACGAAGTTTTGCAGGTGCCAATGGGCTACGATGCAGATAGTATACAGGTTCTTGAAGGTTTAGAAGCAGTACGTAAGCGCCCAGCTATGTACATTGGCGATATAGGGATGAAGGGGCTGCACCACCTGGTATATGAGGTAGTGGACAACTCGATAGATGAAGCGCTGGCAGGATATTGCAAGAACATTAGTGTAAACATACACACAGACGATTCTATAAGTGTACAGGACGATGGCCGTGGTATACCTACCGGCATCAACACGAAAGAGGGTCGCTCGGCACTGGAAGTGGTGATGACCGTACTGCACGCCGGTGGTAAGTTCGATAAAGATTCGTACAAGGTGAGTGGCGGATTGCATGGTGTGGGTGTAAGTTGCGTGAACGCGCTGAGCAAGCACCTGCACACAGTGGTACACCGCGAAGGCAAAATATTTGAGCAGGAATACCGCATGGGTATACCGCAATACCCGGTACGTGAGATAGGTGTGAGCGAGCAGACCGGTACCTACCAGCATTTCTGGCCAGATGATTCTATTTTTAAGGATACTGTGTATCACCGCGATATACTGGCGAACCGTTTGCGCGAGCTTAGCTTCCTGAATAAAGGTATCCGCATCACCCTGAATGACCTGCGTGAGGAAGATGAAGAAGGTAAAGCTTTCTCTGAGACCTTTTATAGCCAAGGAGGGATAGTAGAATTCATACAGCTGCTGGACAAGAACGCCAAGCGCGATGCTTTGCTGGCCGCACCAATATTTGTAGAAGCACACGACAAGGAAAGCAATGTGACCGTGGATGTGGCGTTGTCTTACAACACGTCTTACAGCGAGAATATATTCTCTTACGTTAATAACATCAATACCATAGAAGGGGGTACACACGTAGCCGGCTTCAGGCGTGCTATTACCCGTGTGTTCAAATCTTATGGCGATAAGAACAAACTATTCGAAAGGGCCAAGGTCGATATTACCGGGGACGACTTCCGCGAGGGATTTAAGCGCTATCATATCTGTAAAGGTACCTGAGCCACAGTTCGAGGGGCAGACCAAGACCAAGCTGGGTAACAACGACGTGATGGGTGTGGTAGATGTATGCGTGAGCCGCGTACTGGAAGCCCACCTGGAAGAGAACCCCAAGGAAGCTAAGACGATAATTGATAAGGTGATAATAGCAGCGCAGGCACGTGCAGCAGCCCGCAAGGCTCGCGAAATGGTGCAGCGTAAAGGAATACTATCTGGTGGTGGTATGCCTGGCAAACTTGCCGATTGCAGTGAGCGCGACCCGGAGAAATGTGAACTATACCTGGTGGAAGGAGATTCGGCTGGTGGTACTGCCAAGCAAGGCCGCGACCGCTCTTACCAAGCTATACTGCCACTACGTGGTAAAATACTGAATGTAGAAAAGGCACAGGAATATAAGATATACGAGAACGAGGAAATAAAGAACATGTTCACCGCACTGGGGGTGAGCGTGGGCACTCCTGAAGATCCTAAAGCGCTGAACACGACGAAGCTGCGCTACCACAAGGTGATCATAATGACCGATGCCGATGTGGATGGATCGCACATTGCTACGCTTATACTTACTTTCTTCTACCGCTATATGAAAGAGCTGGTAATGGAAGGGTATGTGTACCTGGCGCAACCACCGCTATACCTGGTAAAGAAAGGTAAGGAGCAGGGATATGCCTGGAACGAGGATGACCGTAAAGCAATGGTTGAGAAACTGGCCAATGGTAAAGAGGACAGTGTGGCCATACAGCGCTATAAAGGTCTTGGAGAAATGAACGCAGAGCAGCTGTGGGATACCACGATGAACCCCGATACCCGCTCCCTGAAAAGAGTGAATATAGATAGTACTGTAGATGCCGACCAGGTATTCTCTATGCTGATGGGTGAAGATGTACCACCACGCCGCGACTTTATTGAGAAGCACGCCAAGTACGCTAAAATTGATGTATAATAATTATTATAATATAATAGAAAAGCGTCCCGCCAATTTGCAGGACGCTTTTTTATTTTAATAAAAATGAGGAAATGCTACTGTCTTTTTATAAAAACCCTATATTTGCATCCCGAACTAAGAAATGGAGGTTGTAGCTCAGTCGGTTAGAGCATCAGATTGTGGTTCTGAGGGTCGAGGGTTCGATCCCCTTCATCCTCCCCATTTTTTAAAAAGTGCCCCGATAAAGGCACTTTTTTTATATGAAAATCTGTTATCTTTTGTTATCTTCAATTCCCGGTGTATATCTTTGCATGAGGAAATAAGTTATGCCCCGGATAAACATCGTAATCTCTTTAAAATTTATATAAAATGAGTTTAGAAGTATCAGGTAAATTGCTCGTTAAGTACGATACACAGGTGGTAAGCGAACGTTTTAAGAAAGCGTGAATTTGTTATGGAGCTTGCCGAAGAAATAAACGGCAATGTACCTATACAAACTATGCCAAAATGCAGCTGGCACAAAACAAATGCGAAATTACTGGACCGCTTTAAAGAAGGGGATAGCAATAAAGGTGAGCTTCAATATTAAAGGTAACAGGTGGGAGAAAGATGGTAAAGTGAACTACATCACCAACCTGGATGCCTGGAAGATAGAAAGTGGGGGCGCAGCACCAAGCAACATGGGTGGTGGCAATACCAATGCACAGCCTGCATACAATAATAACAACAATAATAATGGCGGTAATGCTACAGGAGCAGGCTACTATAACCCAGCACCTGAAGGTGTGGACGATCTTCCATTCTAAATGTAATTTGACGATACCAAGCCTGCTGTATGCTGAAAAGAAATTCGATCTTACTTAGTGTGTTTGCCGCCCTCATAATGTTGGGGGCGTGCACCACGCCGCCTGACCACGCGCGATATATACCCAAAGATGCGCTGATGGTGACAGGCCTTAATACTAAAGCGCTAAGTAAGAAAGTGGCCTGGAACATTATAACAGGCAGTAAGCTTTTTAAGCAAATGCAGCAGCAAATGGCAGATAATAATGCCATGGACCTGGACAACTCAGGCATCGATGTTATCAACACCTTTTATGTGTACATAAAAGGTAACGGCACCATGGATGGTAATAAGATAACAGCGCTTATTCCATTATCAAACGTGGGTAAGTGGGAAGCCTATGTAAAGAAAGTGTTCCCTACTGTAGTTATAAAGCCACAGGGTACCCGCAAAATAGCTACCATTGCCGATGGCATGTATGCAGGATGGAATGACAAGCTGCTGATAATAATGAATGAGCTACCCGGCCAGGCAGATGTAAGGAGAATGACCACTTATGCTGCTGATAGTCCTGGTACGGTTGTGAACCTGCCATTACCACAGGCCTCTCTTGATTCTATTATAGCTGTGGATATGGAAAATGCGTTCAGTGTAACTGAAGAGAATGCATTGACAGGCAATCCACGTTTTGCAAAATTGCTGAAAGAAGATCATGACATCAGTTTCTGGATGAATTACGACCAGCTGATGACCCAATACATGAGCCAGGGAATGGCCAGGATGATGAGTGGTGTTACATTATCGAACGTGCTGTGGAAAGACGCTACATTTGCCGGAGGCCTTGACTTTGAAAAAGGGAAGATAACAGGCGACATGAAATACTATGTAGGCGCCGACATGAAAGATGCTGCCAAAGAACTGGGCGGAGCCAATGCCGATAAGGATATGCTGGATAAGCTACCCAAGCGAAACCTGAATATGGCCATGTGCCTGCACCTATCGCCAAAGGGGCTGAAAGCTATGCTGGATAAGACCGGTATGCTGGGGCTTGCTAACCTGGCATTGTCTACACAGGGTATGAATACTGACTACATCCTCGACGCTTTTACAGGTGATATGGCCATTGCCATCAACGACCTGGAAGTGAAAAAAGACGGCCCAGTGAGCGATAGTACGCCTGCCGGTATGTCCTCATTTAACGGATATAGCCCAAAACTGAATGCTATATATGTGCTGAAGATCAACAAAAAAGAGAACTTCAATAAGTTGCTGGATATGAGCCTGAACGGCAACATACCCCGTATCAATAAAAATACCTACAGTATGCCTGTGGGCCTTCATGACTCCGTTACCATAATGACCAGTGACAACTATGCTGTGGTAACTAACAAAAGCGTGAACGCCCTTAACTACCTGCAGGGCAGCAACAAAGGCCAAAAGGGCGACGCTGCCGCTAAGATATATGGCCACCCATTTAGTATGTACCTTGACGTGCAGGAAATGCTGAAATGGCTGGACCCTGCCATGGCAGGGAATGCAACCGACAGCAAGAAAATTGCAGCCGCTAAAAACCTGCTTGACAATATATTGGTAACAGGTGGTGCATTTACTGCTAATGCTTTTGACTACCACATGGACGTAAATTTTTTGAACAAAGACGAGAATAGCTTGCTATTGTTAATGGATCTTGGAATGACCTTGCAACAGAAAGATAGTATACAAGCTAAAATAGCCAAATAGATACCGGGAATGCGTTGGTTTGTGTTCCCATATTTCTATTTAGTATGTTATTTGCAGGTCGTTATTACACAAAGTGGTATATTTAAGTACTATAAAACGCTTGGGGTGTAAAAAAACGCTTTGAATTGTTAACTTTTTTTGCAAACTTGTTGAAAATTTTTTCTAAATGCTCAAATCTACTCTACATATAAGTGTGGCGGTCGTGCTCTTGGCGGCGGCAATGCTAAGCTGTAATAAAAATAATGGCATAAATAACAACCAGGTAATAGAAACACCATATGGCTTGTATTATGCTGATAGTACTGGAGCGTTGTACAACACAAATGATGGTACAGACATAAAACCGATGGTATTTCCTCCGGATGGTTTTGCTCCAAGGTCTATAGTTACAGCGGGTATGAACATTTTGTATGCTAAGGTGAACTTGTCTTATAGCACTAACAATGGCGCCAATTTTAACCCAAGCTATTCGTTCATCAATCCGCTGGCAATTACTGCAAACTGTATGTTCTACGCAGCTGATGAGAAGCGTGTGTACATATCATCTACTACAGGGGCATTAGGAATAGCTATTAACGACTCTAACGGCTATGCCACCCATTGGCAAGCAGATAACAATGACACAGCAGGTATCAGCGGAACAATCACTGTAACTTCTTTTACACAACTGGCGAACAATAATATGGTGGCCTATGACTTTGTACATAACCGCATATTCATAAGGGCCAATATTGCACAAAAGTGGTACGAGACCACTGGTAGCAACTCTGCTACCAACTTACCTGCAGGTAGCGAATTCTTTGTGAGCCACTTTGCTAATACCATAATAGCTGTAGACCAGTCAGGTCTTCATGGCGCTTATTATAGTACCGACCTGGGTAAAACCTGGACCGCTTATAAAGGCCTGCCTTCAACAAGTTTATTGTCTGTAGCAGCGCCATTCGACCAGGTATTGCTGGTGGGTACCGATTCTTATGGTGTGTACCAATTGGGTGCTGATAATGTGTTCCACGCATCTAACAATGGTTTGGGCAGCGCTATAGTAGTGAACGGCATTGTAGCTAAACAAAATATTTTAAAAAGTGTAACAGCACCACAACAATATGTGTTCCTGGCAACCAACCAGGGTTTGTATCGCAGCGACGACCTTGGGTCGAACTGGATAAAAGTACAAACAGGCAATATTGTAGCGTTGTATTAATCTTCAATACCATCGACCTCAGGGTCTAAAAAATCTTTCAGGTCGCGCCGCTGTAACTTAGTGGGGCGGCCTGTTTTGCTTTGGCGCTTACCGGTATAGAAGCTGGTACCGAGGTGACGGTTAATAACCATATCTTCTTCGGTAGTGAGATCAGAATAGTTTTTAATTGCTTCTTCATAGCTGGCCCTGTTGTGCAGCAGGCCGGTCACTTCAATGGTCCACTTACGGGCTTGTGTTTTAATATCGTAACGCTCGCCCAGGGATACTGTTTTAGCCGGTTTTACATTACTGCCGTTCCATTTCACTTTTCCTTCATCGCAGGCAGCAGTGGCGAGTGTACGTGTTTTAAAAATGCGAATGGCCCATAAGTATTTATCGATCCTCAGCTTTTCACTCATAATATACTAAGTTAAGAAAGATGGCTGATAGTCGTAAAGTCGTAAGTTGAAAATTGTGCGTAGATGGCTGTGTGGATGATATAGACATCGTGTGCCATGGAGGGTGTACTGGTATGATAGTTGTAAAATAAGATCTCATGCGTTTACTACTTATTCTTTCCTCGTTCTGCGTTTTGACACTTGCCTTTGGTTGTAAGACCCTTGAACCGTCGCACTTTGAAAGCAGTCGGCCTTTGCTGACCCCAGAGAATTTCTTTGTTGGCCATACCCGATCTTACGGAGTGGTTGAAACGCCTGGCGGGAGACCTTCTGCGCAGATCACTACTGAAACCCATGGCACCCTTAAAGACGGCGTTATTTATATAGAGCAAGACCTTATGACAGAAGGCAAGAAGAAAAACCACCGCTCATGGAAAATGCACCAGGTAGATGCACACCATGTAGAAGCAACAGCCAATGATATTGCCGGTACGGCGTACGGGAAACTGTATGGAAATCATTTTAGCTGGACGTTCACGCTTAAACTATCTCCTCATAATCCTATAAAACGAGTGAGAATGACACAAAATATGTATCTACAGCCAGATGGCCAGACAATGATCATCCGCAGCGTTTTGCGCAAATTCGGGATAACGGTGGCCCAGATAACCGAAGAATTTAAAAAGGAATAAGAGGATGGATATTGGGTGTGCCTGAAATATGGAAATGTTGTATTTTGATCATAATTTCTACAGACCTGCCCTTGGACGAGCATGCATTTGGTGTGCTGTGCCCCAATGAGGCACCTATTTGCTATTGGTCGTTATTCTACAGACCCCTTTGCCCCTTATGGGGCAGAACATCGATGCCAGATGAAATTTGATGGCAAAAAATACGGTAATGTCATCCTTGCCTTCTGCCGTAGATGACTTTTCTGAGTTGCCTGAAACCATTGGTCAAACGGCCTTTGATATTGAGGACAGGCAGACTTAGTACTGCCAGCAGTGATATGGATGCAGCGGTACCCAACGCTCCGCCGTAACCGTTGAAAAAACTACTGGTGTTGAGGTAGATGAGGCAAAAGAGAACGCCTGCAGTGGCGAGCCTGAAATAACTGGAAGACAACCGGGCAGAGACCATGCCGATGAACGATGCCCCAATGAAAACCACAGGGATACTTTTGGTGAGGGACGGGCTGATGCAGTGTGGGAAGACATAAAAGAATGCCGCTACCAGTAACGACAGACCGGCAGACGAGCGAACAGGCCCTTGCCTCAACCGCTCACTGACAAAGAAGGTGGTTATGGCCGCCATGGCGCCGGTAGCTAATAATATGCAAGTATCAATGAACATAGGCGGATAGTACAAACAAAAAGAATGACGTAAGCACTACCCCGGTAAACGCAATGAGGCCCAGCTTGCCGCCCATGCCGTGGAAAAGACTTTTGGACGAAACCAGCAAAACGCCTGCGAAAAAACTTGCAGCAAAAACAAAAAGAAACCCATTGGCCACCTTAAGACTGGACATGCCGATGAACGCCCCGCAATAGATGGCAGGGGGGAGTTGCTTTAAATAAGTGGAGCGCTTGTAGAGCACGGGCAAGAAAGAGCCGGCGGTGCCTACTATGCCTGCTGCCATGACAGGGCCCAAGTGCAGGTTGTTATTGATATAGTATCCTGTAATGGCGCCAACCGGTATCCAGATAGCTACGAGGATTTGCTCATACAAATGGTCATCGTGGTGCAAGGGCAACTTTAGGTGGGCAATGAACAGCAAAGCCGATACTAAAATGACCGTAACGCTTATCCAGTTGGAATGCGTGTTCTCCCTAAATATCATGAAAAGGAACAGCGCCTGTATAGCGCCCGCAAGGTATATTGAGATACGCCGGGCTGTTTTACGCCAATTCATGTTTTAAGTCGAAAGTCGAAAGTTGGGGGAGAGTTATCCTTGAATGATGTCCATGAATATAAGTGCGAAAATAGCAAGGCCAGCAATGATGCGGTAGATACCAAATGCGACGAAGGTGTGCTTCTGCACATATTGTATGAATGTACGGATGGCTATAAGGGCTACGATAAAGGCTATTACATTGCCTACCAGTAATTTAGTAAGTTCGTCTGATGTAAACATGTGCGGCAATTGTTGCAGGTTGCCAATCATTTCTTTTATATGCTCAGATATACTTAAGTGATGGAGCTTCTTAAATTCTTCTGGTGACAGGCCGCTATTTTTTATTGCAATAGTTTTAGGATAGTCAATTAACTTTTTAGCGGTGGCAGCGAACATAGTAGGCACCGCGAGGAAGAAGGAAAACTCGGCTGCCAGCTTGCGGGTCAGTTTTTGCTGCAAACCGCCCAGTATGGTAGCGGCACTGCGCGATGTGCCGGGTATCATAGCAAGTACCTGAAAGCAGCCAATGATGAATGCTTTGGGGTAGCCCACTTCTTCCATCTTATCTATAGTATTGTTCTTAAATACTTTGTCGATGAACAGCAACACGATACCGCCAACAAACAAAGTAATGCCTACCGTAAGCGCGCTTTCCAATAATGCATCAATCTTACTAGAAAACAAACCTCCCATTATAGCAGCAGGGATGAAGGCGACAATAAGTTTTACATAAAACTGCCAACGGCTGAAGTCGAAAAACTTTTTCCAGTACAGCACCACAACTGAAAGGATGGCACCTAACTGCACACACACCTCGAACAACTTGGTGAAATCGTCTTTAGCGATGCCCATAACGGAGCTGGCAATGATCATGTGACCGGTAGAGGAAATGGGTAAGAATTCTGAGATGCCTTCTACGATGCTCAATATTATCATTTGTAACCAAGTCATACTACGGAATGTTTATGTATTTATGTGTTTGTAAAGATAATTGCCACTTTGGGTTTTGCTGTATATAATTTATTATCAGTGGATTAATTTGCTGATGCTTGCTCCATTCGGGCTGCAGGTAGAGCCTGCAATTGGGGCTTACCTGGGCGGCGTGTTGTTCGGCCCATTCGAAGTCGGACCTGTGGAAGATGACCACTTTTAGTTCATCGGCCTGCTCCAGACATTCTGTAAGAGGGGCTTTGAATTTTTTTGGTGAAAGGGTGACCCAGTCGAGAGCACCGGTTAGCGGGTGTGAACCGGAAGTTTCGATATGGGTGCGAAAGCCAGCCTGATGCAATGTAGCGGTTAGTGGTGACAGATCGTGCATGGCAGGTTCGCCACCAGTAATAACGGCAATGCGACCGGGATGCGCAGCTGCTATGTTAACTATTTCATCTACGGTCATTACCGGATGCTTAGAGGCATCCCAACTATCTTTCACATCGCACCACACACAGCCCACATCGCAGCCGCCGAGGCGTATGAAGTAGGAAGCATGGCCAGTGTATTGCCCCTCACCCTGCAGGGTGTAGAAGTGCTCCATTACCGGGTAGGTAACGGCGTTTTGGATATTTGTGATCGTTTCTGTCATCGTCAAGGTCTGGTATCGTTTTCAAGCATTATTTGGGTAATATTCATTGTCAGGGCTAAGCCTGAGTTTATAGGGTTATTCTTCCCAGCCTGCAGGCTGGGGTTAGCCCATCAAAATTATATTCAAAGACCGGGCACCTATTTATCAAAAATGCCCGCCTGCAATTTTGCAGCCGTGAGGGTGTTCTTCATCAATCCACAAATGGTCATGGGGCCTACGCCTTTGGGTACGGGAGTTATATAGCTGCAATGCGGGGCTACGGCATCAAAATCCACATCGCCTACCAGGCGGCTGCCACTTTTGCGGGTAGCATCGTCTATGCGGTTGATACCTACATCTATAACTACTGCACCGGGGCGCACCATAGCAGCAGTCACGAACTTTGGCTTGCCTATGGCCGCAACTATGATATCGGCCTGAAGGGTAAGCTCTTGCAGGTTGCTGGTGCGGGAGTGGCAGAGGGTAACAGTGGCATTGCCCGGGTTGCCATTGCGGCTGAGCAATACAGACATAGGCGTACCTACTATATTGCTGCGGCCGATGACCACACAATGTTTGCCAGCGGTATCTATTTTATAATGCTCCAGCATCATAAGGATGCCATATGGTGTAGCTGGCAGGAACGTTGGCTGACCTAAAAGCATTTTGCCCTGGCTGCTGGGGTGAAAACCGTCCACATCTTTTGCAGGGTCTATACTATTGATAATAGCATCTGGAGAGATGTGCGGTGGTAGTGGCAACTGCACCAGTATACCATTCACGGCAGCATCATCGTTAAGGCGATGTATTTGTTCTATCAGTTCTTTTTCAGAAATGCTGACATCAAAACGCAACAGGGTGGACTCGAAACCCAGTTCATCGCAGGTGCGCACCTTGGACCCGACATATGCCTCGCTGGCGGGGTTGTTGCCTACTAATATAGCTGCAAGGTGAGGTGTGACCCCATTTGCTTTCAGGGCGTCGGCCTCTTGCTTCAATTGCAGTTTTATATGTGCTGCAACTGCTGTACCGTCTAAAATTTGCATGTGCAAAGATACTTTTTATAGAAATAATGTGGAGAACGTAATTTTTGCGTAGTTCATAAAAATGACAATTTGTTTCTCAGGCATGATTTTAGGAAAGCAATAGGGTGCAAATGCTATAGTGCTTTTTATATCAATTTAATATCAATAAAGTGAACCCTGGCACTGACCACTATAAAAAGTTATCGTTTGGCGGCTTACTGGTAGCGCTGGGGATCATATATGGCGACATAGGTACATCGCCGCTCTATACCTTTCAGACCATATTGCGCGATGGGGGCTCAGCCTCTCACCAATTGATATTTGGTGGCATCTCGCTTGTTTTCTGGACGCTGACCCTGCAGACCACATTTAAGTATATCCTCATTACCCTGCAGGCCGATAATAAGGGTGAGGGGGGAATATTCTCTCTATACGCACTGGTTAAAGACCATGGTAAATACCTGGTGTACCCTGCTATAATAGGGGCCGGAACCCTGCTGGCCGATGGTATAATAACCCCGCCTATCACTGTAACGTCAGCCATAGAAGGCCTGAACGGTGTGAAAGGCCTGGAACACACCATAGTGCCGGGGAATGAACTGGTGATGGGCATAGTGGTGGGGATACTGGTGCTGCTTTTTATTTTTCAGCGTTTTGGTACCAATATAGTGGGCAGCGCTTTTGGACCTGTGATGCTGTTGTGGTTCCTGATGCTGGGGGCACTGGGGCTGAACCAAGTAGTGCAATATCCACAGATATTGCTGGCGCTTGATCCACGATATGGTATTGACGTGTTGATACACCACCCCAATGCATTCTGGTTATTGGGGGCGGTGTTCTTGTGTACCACAGGGGCGGAAGCACTATACTCTGACCTGGGGCACTGCGGCAGAAAAAACATTCGCATCAGCTGGATATTTGTAAAGACGACGTTGGTGCTTAACTACTTGGGGCAAGGTGCCTGGATGACCATGCAGCACACCGAAAAACTTAAAGATGGTATAAATCCTTTCTTTGAAATAGTGCCGCACGGCTTTTTACTGCCCAGCATAATAATAGCTACGGTGGCCTCTATAATAGCCAGCCAGGCACTTATCAGCGGTTCCTTTACCCTCATCAGCGAGGCTATAAGCCTGGGCTTCTGGCCACGGGTAAGGGTAAAGCACCCTACTAACATACGAGGGCAGATATACATACCCAGTATTAATTTTATATTACTGGTGGGCTGTATACTGGTAGTGCTATATTTCCGCACATCGGAAAATATGACCGCAGCCTATGGTTTCTCGATAACGGTGGCGATGCTGATGACCACTATACTGATCTATTATTTTTTGCGGTATGTAAAAAAATACCCTATAGCTGTGGTCATTTTAGTGCTTGTGGTGTTCCTAAGTGTGGAGACATCGTTCTTTGCAGCTAATGCGGCGAAGCTGCTTAAAAGACTATTCTTCCTGGTTTTCGAGATAGGGCTTATTGGTACCATGTATATCATGTACAACGCACGCCAGATAAACCGACGGTACCTGCAAATGGTAGACCTACATGACTATATACCCATGCTGGAACAACTAAGCAATGATAAGAATGTGCCGCTTTTTGCATCTCATGCCATATACCTGACAACAGCCAAGGAGATATATGAAGTGGAGGATAAGATAATCGTATCCATATTCAGCGGCAAACCTAAACGGGCAGAGGTATACTGGTTCGTGCATGTGGAGCGTACCAATGAGCCATATACACTGGAATACTGTGTGCATGAGCTAAAAAATGATAAGGTGATAAAAGTGGAGTTCAGCCTTGGGTTCAGAATATACCCGCGGCTAAATCTGTTCTTTAAGCGGATGATACATGAGATGATAGAAAGTGGCCGGCTGCAACTGGAAGTGAAATACCCCGGTGCTGAACAGAGGGGCGCTGAACGCTGATTTTATGTTCGTGCTGCTGCAGCAATTCTTGTCTAAAGACAATGAAATAAAAGGCCGGGATGGTTTTATACTTAAGAGCTATTACCTGATACAACGAATGGCAGAGACCGATGAGAATGCCCTGGGCCTTGACCCTACTGAGACATGCGTAGAAAAGGTACCCGTAGTGATACAACCTGTAGTGAACCTGCCACTGAAATGTACTTATTTTAAGGTGTATGAGGAGTAGAACATCAGCCGCGGCTTATCATGTCCTTAATGGTGGGAGAGGTGAACAATATGTTGCGCAATCCGCTTTTTAGTCGCTGCGGAAGAGATGCATAGCCGGTAGTTACTTTGGCGGCAAAAGTTTTGGGTGTGTCACGGTCATTTATCTCAATGCGTGGCAACCGACGGAGGTCACTTTTGTATCCAGCCTTGCCCGAATGTACTGAAAGGCCTGCATCGTAAGCTTCATCTTGCAGCTGTTGTAGTGCAGGTACAGTATAGCTACCAAAAGGAAAAGCATAAGACCGTACCGGAATATCAAACAGGCTTTCAAGGACCTTTTTACTGCCAGCAATTTCGTGATGCAATTGGGATGGCGTGAGGCTTCTGTGCCGGGCATGGGTGCAGCTATGTGCGCCTATTTCCCAACCGCTTTGCTGCAATACTTTTACCTCGGTGGTTGTGAGTGGCCGGTCGCCGGAGGGAGCGCTATCGAATCCACTTATACCATTGAACGAGGGTTTGTTAAGCACATCTGTTACAAGGTATAAGGAGGCCGTATAACCATACTGCTGCAGAATAGGGTAAGCCATATTATACACTGAAGAAAAACCATCATCGAAAGTGAGCACAACATATTTGGTGCAGGATAGGCCTTCGTTCAAGATCTTGACAGCCCCAGCAACAGATATGGTGTGGTAACCATTTTGAGCCAGCCATAACATCTGTTTGGCGAACGCAGCCGCAGTGACATGTACGCGATGTATACCATCTGTATTTTCAGTAGTAATTGCGTGGTACATTAGTATGGGAATGCCATTGCTCATGTTATTTTGCAGAACTTTTACGAGTGGCATCCCACGTCTTGACGCTACGGCCCATGAGACTTTTGGCAGTAGATAACAATACACTGCCGATCATATTGACACCTGAAAAGATCACGAGATATTGCCGGATGCGTGCTTTGATGAGCCAAAGCCCCGTAATGGCGTAAGTAACAATTAGCAACAAGATCACAAACCAAGACCATGCTGGTACGAAAGAAGACCGTGGAACAAACAAAGCAATAATGCCAAATAACAGCACGAAGAAGGTGATAACAGAACGTGGTGGATGCATCATATCGACAGCACAGTCGAACTGGGAGATATTGCCTTTGATGATACTATTTGCCACCATCTTGAAACTATACTTGCGGGACGTTTTTATACGTCCTGTTATCCATCTGTCCCTTTGTTTTTGAAAAGCTTTTTTGTTATCCACCGCTTCGTAGCCGAGGCGCGCAGTAGGGCAGTGGTTCACCTCCAGCCCATTGTTCACCAGGTATGCTTTCCAATCCCGATCTTCCGTGAGTGTAAGGTTGGGCAGGGAAGTGAGCTGCAGGAATAGACCGCCCCTCATGGCGCAACCCAGCCCGTATATGAAATTGTCGAGACCCAGGAACTTCCGGGTGCCTGATTTCACCCATTGGCGCAGTGCTTCAGCAGCGGCATCGAGCATAGTAACATCGGACTGAAAGACGTTCTTTACATATCTGAAAGATTGAATGACCGGAGCTGCGCCAGGCAGTGCAAATGCATAATCCAAAGCCATGAGATATTGAGCGTCGAGCGTGCAATCGGCATCAAGAACACACACAACTGCATTCTCTAACCATCCTTTTTGCAATGTAAGTTGTGCACCGTAGTATAGCGCCTGCGATTTATCTGATGGCACATCGGTATGCCTTGCAAAGCATATGGCACCAGTATCATTTGCAATTTGTTCGGTATCATCTGTACAATTGTCTGCAATAACAACTGTTTTGAACAACTCCCTGGGGTAGTGCTGCTCCTGTATGCTATGCATTAATTTCTTTATTACCCGGCCTTCGTTGTGTGCCGGTATCATTAAAATAAAATGAGTGACCGGAGGCGTATTGATGTGGAGTGTTTTGAATATTTTTTTATAGGCGCGAAAAAATGTGACGAATAAAAGGTACGGTATGATAACATACAATGCAGACAAAAGTATAGAACCCTGGAAGATATAAAGGAGGCCTAACAGATGATAACGGGCAACTGCAAAAACTGCCGCATACATTAATGCAAAGCAAATGGAAAATATAAGTAATGAGCTTGCAAGTCTTTTTATGAATTGCATTCGTGAATGTTTTGATCTACTCTATCCGCGCTGTCAATGGCACTGAAGGAACAAAAAGGTTTTTTTAATCCGCTGCTTAAAAGCATCAATAAAAATAGGTTTTTAATGGCTAAAAAAGAACACAGGTTTAATAACCGCGTTTCGGCCTTAATGCACATGCAAAAAGAGAGCCACCATTTGGCGGCTCTCTTTGATGAATTCAATAACTTGTTATGCCTTAGTATATTAACTATTGCTTGCTGAGACGTTTGGTAACTGATATATTGCCACATTTGAATGTAACGAGATATACACCCGGTACAAGGTTTTTAGCAGAAAGGTTGATCTTTCCGCTCTTCATATCGCCATATGTATTTGCATATACTTCCTGACCTACAGCGTTGATGATACGTACTGAAGTACTGCCTACTTGTGGCGCTGAGAAGTTGATGGCAAATGCATCGCTTGTTGGGTTTGGAGCCAGATCTACATTAGCACCTGCAACACCATTCACATTAGTAACACCTGTGTTACCAGATTGATCCAGTTCGAAACGGTCATCGCCTTGGGAAAGTGAATCAGAAGTGATGCTGAAAGGATATTCCATACCCAGTTGCAAAGGTGTAGAAGTATGGAGGTACTTATCATGCAGGTATAGTGTAGCACCAGCTGGTACGCTGTAGTCATCGACACGGATGGTATAAGCCTGTTGTACATCTGTAGCAATACCCAGTTTGATGACCTGACCTGAAGTGTATGGCCTTACATCTACAGCCAGCTTGTTGTTGTCTGAAGAGAAGGTATAGAAATCAAGGTCTGGATTGTTCTGTTTCTGGGCATCAAGTGCATCGTAAGTGTCGTAAGACCGACCGTTGAAGAACAACAACAACCTATCCCAAGATACTGAATCGCTATTGCTTAATACATGAAGCTGAACCACGTTGTTGCCGAAGCCAGAAGTAGTTTTGAACAGGTTGCCGGTTGGGGCAGCACTTGTTTTATCAGACTCATGGAAGGTAATAGTGTTGTTAGTATTACCTGAGCATGTTGTAAAGAATGAGCTGTAAGCAGGCAGTATGTAAGAGAAAGAGAATGGCTGAGTAACATACGCACCGACAGTACCCTGGTTAGGATCCCACACTGCGAAGTTAGCGCCAACGTTGCTGCCTCTTAATGTCTTATTCAGATCGATATCGCTTGCGTAAGGATTGCCTACGAAGTTGTAACCATAGTTGCTGTTTGACTGGCAAGTATACACCTGATCGCACTCGTTAACCGGACCGGTCATCTTAAGCGTAACCGGATCTGGTACACATACAGCGCAACCTAAGCCCTGGCCTTTGCTGCCCCTCATGAACAGACGGAGCCCTGTTATTGGTTTCCAGGCATTGTTGCCCTGGCCGTTAGTGCTTGAATCTGGTATCCATCCTGTGTTATCGTTCACTCCTGAGCCGTTACCTGTAATAGTATTGTACCAGAAAGCAGAAGGATTGTTAGTAACGGTAGGGGTGAAACCATTTGCAGCACCCAGATAACCTGTGATATCAACATAAGGTATCAATTGGTTAAGGCCTATAGAAGTGCTGAACGGATGAGCTAAGAAACGGAACGCCCTTCTTGTGCCATGTACATATTTATCGCAGGTAACGTTACCTACAATATAGTTGCAAGAGTTGCTGTTTGACAGTATAGTAGCAGTACCCAGCGAATCGGACAAAAGTTCCATGTTGCCATTGATGGTCATAGTACCTAATGCAGGTGTGTAGGTGTTGCGGATGTGCAGTGTATCGCCGGTGTTGATGATACCACCACAGCTATTGTTCATTACAAAATTATCTACGTAGCCTTTGCCATATATTGTGGCACAAGTTGTGCCTTTGATATTAAGTGGGCCGCAACCTTTTGCTGCACCATTCATGTACAGGTCGCCGTATACATTCAGGCTGCCAGGACAATCAACTGTAACTTTTGCACCAGAATCTATCTTAACTGTTCTTGCATCCTGAGGGCCGGTAACAGATGGCTGACAAGGTGAAGTAGCAGGTATGTGTACTGATATAGTAGCATATGGTACGAAACCACAACTCCAGTTAGCAGGGTTGTTCCAGTTGGTATCTATGTTGCACTGCCATATAGCTTCAGGATTAACAGTGAGAGATACAGACCTTGCGGCAGAAGTACCGCAACCAAATACTGAAGTTGCAGTGACACTGATGTTGCCAGGAGTAGCGGTAATAGAGAAGTTGACAGATACGCTGTTGCCGGTACCGATGAATGTAGCACCTGTGCCAGAATAGCTCCAGTTGTAAGTAACGTTAGCAACGGCTGGTACTGTGTACACTACGTTGGTCTGCCCTTGCAGAACAACCAGTGGAGCTACAGTGAAAGCAGCAGGCTGTGCCGGAAGATTTGAATAGTTGTAAGTAGCGGCAGTTGTAGTTGCAGTGCTGCAAGTGTTAGTAAACACAGCACGGTATTGGTAACCATTTTTAGTAACATCGCCGTTGAAGCCATAAGATGTAGAAGTAGCACCCGATATGTTTGACCATGAAGTACCATTGTTGGTACTTACCTGCCATTGTACTGTAGGTGCAGGAGTGCCTGTAGCAGCTGCAGTAAATGTAACTGAGCTGCCACTGCAAGATGCAGCATTTATAGGGTTGATAGTAACTACAGGAGGCGCATTCAATGTTAGTATAGCAGCTGCCGTAGTAGCGCTACCACACTGGTTGGTATACACTACACGATATTGATAACCATTTTGCGATGACTGTGCAGTGAATGCGTATGGAGAAGTTGTTTGACCTGCTATGTTATTCCATGTAGTTCCATTATCTGTACTCAACTGCCATTGAGCAGTAGGGGCAGGATAACCTGTAGCAGTAGAAGAGAATGATACGCTGGTATTAGGACATACTGTAACAGAAGCAGGAGGTGTAGATGCAGCAGCCGGTGTTTTAACGAAAACCAGTACACTATCCGATATGCCACAACCGTTAGCATCTGTAACAGTTACCTGATATTCTGTAGTAGAACCAGGTGTGGCTGTAGGTGCAGCGCAGGTAGTGCAGCTTAGCCCAGTAGCAGGTGCCCAGCTGTAAGACAATGGTGCAGCAGCGCCTGAAGCGTTAGCATTCAATTGTACAGATGCAGTTTGGCAAAGAGTATCGTTGGCAGCATGAACGGTAGAAAGCTGGGATACAGTGATCTGTGTAGACAATGTATCAGGGCAACCGTAGCCATTGAAAGGGGTACAGATGACGTGGTAAGTAGATGTAGCAGGAGGGGTAGCGAAGGTAGCGGTATCGCCTGTAGCAACAACAGCTGTATAGTTATTGTTGTACCATGTATATGTCTGGAACCCCGGAGGAGCTACTAAGGTAGTGTTGGCGCTGTAAGAACATTTTGAGATGCTGATAGCGAACAGACCACATGTCATATCTATATAACCGTAGCCGAAGTGGCCACCCAGTGCGCAATCGGTACGGGTGAACAGTACGTGTACGGTTTTGCCAGAATAGCCAGAAAGATTGATGGCTGCGGTAGCCCAAGGTTTGTAATAAACATCGCTACCGGTGGGTGCCAGTGCAAAACCTGGAAGTGAGCCGGCTACGTAAGAGAAGTTGCCGCAAGGTATCTGTGTGCCTGTAGCGGAATCGTAAGTGTTCACGTTGAAACGGGGCTGCTGATCAGGTGTATGGCCCGGATCTTCCATCACGATCGCGTAGCGATAGATAAGGGAATAATCGGTGACACCAGCTGGTACGTGCACCCAGAATTCTGCTTTATCAGAGTTGTAGTTAGTTGTATTATTCCCCAGTTTTAGAGAATAGCTGCCGCCGTCTGGCGCTACGATAGGGAAACCACCATATTGATCGGTGGCTGCGCCATGATCTAACGTAAGGAAGCCACCTGAATTGGCCACAGTTTCAGGGCTATTGATACTGCCGGGAAGTGAAGAAGCGCCACCCATGTACAGGCCATGATAAAAAGACCAGTTAGCGGTATTGCCATTTTCAAAATCCATATTGGGATCGCAGGTGACCGACTGCCCATAAGTAGTGGCCGTCAAACACATTGATAAAAAAAGTAGAAGCTTTTTCATAAATTTTACCTGTTGAATGTTTTGTATGGTTTGTGAAGGGTTTAGTGAGTACTTAATGAATTTGGTGAATGATAGTATACCGGCGAGTACCCAATGTAGCGGGCCTGCCATTCATAGCGTTCACGTGGCTCTGTGTGTAAGTACCAGTAGTGTCCACACCATACATATCAGACAATACATTTCCATTATTGTCAACAGAACTGACTTTACCATCAGCAAACAATTTTATTTCATTAGTTGCAGGGTTGAAATACCATGTGAGGTAGTTGGAGTATCCCTGAGCATTCACAGAAACAGTTGAAAAATATAACCTGTTCGCAACGTTATCGAAGACCATGTTTGTGATCTTCTTATCAGTAGCCTTGCCGCTATTCAGTGCATCGGCTTTCACGATATCAGTAGTTGTGTTGTTGGCTACATTGTAAGCCTTGATAACCATTTTATCGCTTACAGCATTGTTGATATAAAATACATGGCCAGCCCCAACCAGAGCCTGAGAATTGTTAAGCACCGGAGCAACTACTTTGCTGGTAGCACAGTTAGAAACGAGTATGTTACCGCTTCTTTGCGATACACTAAATGCTGAAGCAACGGCATGTGTGGCAACTGAACTATGACCGGCATTCGTAAGAATGGCATTGGAGTGCTGGGCCTGAACGCTTATTGCCCGTAGAAATAATACTACAAGTATTATTATGTGTTTTGGACAATTTCTTAGGTTTTGCATAATTGTTGGTTTGGTTGTTTAAAATTTATGGTTTTGGTCGTTGTAACAGTATCGTTTTATTCTTTATTGTACGTTATATACATCAATAGAGATGCCTGGATATAACATATTGAGTATTGATAACGAGCATAAAAGTATATTTACTCTCCACAATTCGTAAAGATAGTGTATGCCTTAACACTATCTTAGAGACTGCTTAACCACTTATTAAGTTGCTGTTAACCATTGATTAGTGCTTTATTAACAAGTGATCATGAAATGCAAATATGCTATTAAGAGCACGTTATGTATTTATTGATATTTGAATAATATGGCGATTTGAGCTTTCTTTAGAGGTTGAAATATTAACCATTAAGAAAGTCAATAAATAATTATGTACGCAACAATTACCAAGACGAGATCATCCCTGTTATTGTTTTTATTTGTGCTGCTGGTGCCTTTTAAGGTATTGGCACAGAACCCTACCGTTAGTTTATCTGGTGGGCCATGTACCGGCAGTACGCTAACTGTTACCAGCAGCGCTACGCCTACGCAGGTAGTGTTCTTACTAAATGGATCGGCAGTAACTACCTCCACCAGCCTTACATATGTAGCCAATGCAGCCGGTACTTACACCGCTACAGTGACCACCGCTACAGGGTCTGCAACAACAACGGGAGTAGTAATAACCGCACTGACCACACCAAGTATAGTGATATCGGCAATACCAGGCAGTACTAACATTTGTGCGGGTACCAATATAAATTTTAACGCTACAGTTACTACCCCCGGTACCGCACCCGCTTATCAATGGAAACGTAATAACAATCCTGTAGGTACTAATAGCCCCACCTTTTCAACAGCTGCAATTGCCAATGGTGACGTGATCAGCTGCACCCTTACCAGCAATGCGGCCTGTGCATCGCCAACAACAGCGAGCAGCAATAACATAACGTATACTGTAGTAACGCCAGTGACACCATCGATATCCATTACCAGCATAACAGGCACCAGCACATGCAGCGGTACACCCGCAACATTTGTGGCCACAGGTGTGAATGGGGGCAGCACCCCTTCCTATCAATGGTATGTGAACAGTGTGCTAACAGCTACCACAACCGTAGATACTTTTACCTCGACCAGCCTGAACAACCATGATACAGTAGTTTGTAAAATGGTGACCAGCGTGCCTTGCGCTACTGTGGAAACAGCTGTAAGTAATGGTATAATTATGGCAGTTTCTACATCTGTAATACCAACAATAAGCATAGCGGCCAGCCCAGGCACTACTATATGCAGCGGCACACCAGTGACATTTACAGCAAGCGGTACCAACGGTGGTGCTAATATTCAATACCAGTGGTACAAGGATGGCTTGCAAATAGCAGGCGCTACCAACACCACATACCAATCATCTACGCTGGCTAATAATGATAGCATACGCTGCACTATGACCAGCAATGCTACCTGTGCTACGGCAACACTGGTATCGAGCAACGAAGTGACCATGACCGTAAATGCCATAGGAGCACCCACCATATCTATAGCGCCCAATAACGGAACTTCTGTTTGCATGAATGACACAGTTGTTTTTACTGCTACAACCACATTTGGCGGGACTGCACCAATGTATACCTGGATAAAGAATGGCGCTGTAGTTTCCGGACCTGGAGCCGCTAATAGTATACAACTGATAGGCCTCAGCAATAATGACACCGTAAGCTGTGTGCTGACGAGCAACCAGGTTTGCGCAACTACTAACACTGCTACAAGTAATAAGGTAGTAATGACCGTGAGCCCGCATGTAACTATGACACTCAGCATAACTGCTAACCCAGGTAATAGCATAACCGCAGGGCAGGTAGTGGTATTTACTGCAACTGCTGCAAATACAGGGTCATCATTTGGCTACCAGTGGTATGTGAACGGAGTGGCAAAAACGGGTTCCATATCACCTACATACTCTACTAACACCCTTGCCAATAACGATATTGTGACCTGCAAAGTGACCACTACCGAACCATGTGTAGCAAGCCCTATAGTGACCAGCAACGCTATAACAATGAACGTGAACAGCGGTGTAGCTGTGGTAGGGAAAGGCACATTATCTCTTGGACTTTATCCGAATCCTAATACTGGCAATTTTAATGTAAAAGGCACAATAACTGATGTTACTAAAGAGGCGGATATTGTTGTACTGAATTTGTTAGGACAAATAGTTTACAGTGATACTGTTACTGTGCAAAATGGCAACTTTGACCATGGAGTGAGCTTACCTGCAAGTGCCGTGAATGGGCTTTATTTACTGAAATTTACTACAGTTAATGCTTCTGAAATATTGAAGTTCAGTATGAACAGGTAGTTGTTCTATAAAGAATATGAATTGTGAAAGGATCCTGTAAATGGGATCTTTTTTATTTAGGTTGAATGGTGTATAACAGCAGTAGTGAATAGCAGGCATCGTGTAACACAAAAAAAACCACGACGCCAGTATGCCTATAAAAGGTATAACGGTGTCGTGGCAAAGTATCTTATTTCAGAATAAAATGTATGCACATGAAAGACGTGAATATGCTACAACCATCTTGTATGTATCGCCTCATTGCAGTATGCTGCAACGAAATTATTTAGCCTGGTCAGCATCAGCAGCTTCCTGCTTCTTCTTTTTGTTTGCTGCAACCAACTTTGCACCATAACCTACACCGGCAACAACCAACATGCTAAGGCCACCATCGATAGGTACACAAGCGCCACCGCCATCGTCTACACCGCCACCGAAACCAGGGCCTGCTGCCATAACAACCATTGGCATAGTAGAAAGAACTGCTACTGCTAAAAATGCTAAGAATTTGTATGCTTTCATCTTTGTATGTTTTAAATGTTATTTGTTTTGTTTTGCTGATAACTATTGTTCGTTATCATGGATCAAAAGTAGAATGCTGTGCACTTGTATAGAAATAATAAAGCTTGTTTAACCACACGTTTAAAGGATGATAACGAGTAGTATGTAACTTTATTAACGACCACTTTGAAACCTGTTAACTGCTTGTTTGGAGGTCATTAACCAGTCATTAAGGAATGCTGTATGGTGCAGCTGATAGCTTGCAATAAATACCTTTTGGTATATTCCGTGTATCGATAGTTTTACAGGAAGAATGTGTTTTTTAAGGCGCCCGATGTAGATATAAAATTGATAATGCCTTGCTTAAAGGATAATATCGACCAAGGGATAATGCTTAGCCTATCACCTAATGGTATACGTGCAGTGTCACAATCATTAATACTGCTCCAAAAAAACTATCCCTGCCAGCTATTAGCGGCAGGGATAGTTGAATGAATATTACAGTTAGCAACAATGGTTTCGAGCGAACAATTTTTCTCTTAATTAGTACGCGCTCTTGCCTGTACTTGTTGTCTATTGTTTTGACATACGTTTAGTTATTGACAGGTCGCCGCACTTGAGTGTTACCAGGTACATGCCGCCTGGCAGTGTACCCATAGGCAGGTTTATTTTTCCTGACTGCTGCATGCCTAAGTTATTGTTGTATACCTGCTGGCCTACCACGTTGGTAATAGTAAGTATTGTGTTGCCGCTGTGTGGTGCATCGAAACTTACTGTAGCATTATCAGTAACCGGGTTAGGGAACATCTCAACTTTCAGCTCAGAAGCGTTTGTAACATTAGCAACGCCTGTACTTCCAACTTCATTCAATTCGAACCTGTTATCACCTTGTGATGCTGCATCGGTTGTTACAGAGAAATTGTAGTGCATGCCCTGTGATAATAATTGTGTTTGATTCAGGTATTTATCATGCAGGTATAAAGCGCCGCCGGAAGGTACGTTGTAGTCATCTACACGTATAGTGTAAGACTGGTTCACATCTGTAACAAGGCCCAGTTTGATGACCTGGCCATTCACATAAGGACGCTGGTCGATAGCGAGCTGGTCGTTGTCTGTAGAGAATGTATAGAAGCTAAGGTCAGGATTGTACAGTTTGGTGCCATCTATCTGGTCGGTACCTGCCATAGCCTGGTCGTTGAAGAACAATAACAACCTATCCCATGACAATGAATCATTATTGCTGAGTATGCGCAGTTGCACCATATCGCTAACGCCAGTTGTTTTGAACAGGTTGCCTGTTGGAGCTGCTGCTGTTTTCTGACTTTCGTGGAAGGTGATGGTCTTACCTGAATTGTTGTTGCACGTAGTGAAGAACGAGCTCATTGAAGGCAGTATGTAAGGTGTGTTGAACGGCTGGTCAACATACGCGCCTACCAGGCCCTGGTTAGGGTCCCATACTGCGAAGTTTGCACCTATAGCGTTACCCCGTGTGGTTTGGCTCATATCTATATCAGAAGGATAAGGATTTGAGATGAAGTTGAAACCTGCATTGTTGTTCGCGGTAAGTGTTACCACCTGGTCGCACTCATTTATGGCGCCATGCAGTTTTACTACTACAGGATTGTTGTTGGTGTTGCATGCACAAGTGCCATCACCTTTGCCACCCCTTACCAGCATACGCATACCTTGATATTGGTTCCAAGCATTTGCACCTTGTCCGTTGGTGCTTGTATATGGTATCCAACCAGTGGTATCGTTTGTTGTAGAGCCACTACCTGTAACTGTATTGTACCAGAAAGCAGAAGGATTGTTGGTAGCAGTAGGTGTGAATCCGTTTGCTGCGCCGCCCTGACCTGTGATGTCGATATACGGTTCTATCTGGCTCAGTGGAATGCTTGTAGTGAATGGGTGACCGAAGAAACGGAATGCCCTGCGACCGCCATGTATGTATTTGTCGCAAATAACATCACCGACGATGTAGTTAGCACATACACCCGGGTGCGTAAGGATAGTAGCTGTAGTAGTTGAATCTGATAACAATTCCAGTTCGCCATTAATGGTGAGCACACCCTGTGTAGGAATGTAAGTGATACCTATGTGCAGCGTATCGCCTGTGTTAATGTAACCACCGCAGCTATTGTTCAGTTCAAAATGATCTACGCGACCATTACCGCGAATAGCCTGGCAAGTACTGCCGGTAACTATTACTGTGCCGCAACCCAGGATAGAGCCGTTGTTGGTAATGCTATTGTTCACGGTGACGTTATAGTTGCAACAGATGTTGACCGTAGCGCCTGAGTTAACTGTAATGTTGTATACGCTTGCAGAACCAGAGCATATACTTGGCTGGCAAGATGCTGTAGCAGGTATCAGTACGCTGATAGAGCTGTAGGGTACAAAACCACCGTCCCAGTTAGCTGCATTGTTCCAGTCGCTATTACCGCTGCATGTCCAGGTGAGATATGGTTTTACCGTTACCGGTGTGCTTTGCGGGGTAGATGGTGTGCTGCATGCAGCTGTAGTAGCCGTGACACTGAGAGTACCACTGGTAGCAGTTTGGCTGAAGGTTACAGTCGCGCTGTTCCCGTTGTTGACAATGGTTGCGCCAGTGCCGCTGTAGCTCCAGGTATAGGTAGTGCCCGATACTGCGGGAACTGTATACACAACGTTAGTTTGCCCGTTGTATACTGTAGGTGAGGAAGTAGTAAATGCACTTGGCTGGGCGGCGGTACCATTTACACTCATTGTAATGGTATTGCTTGTTGCGGTAGTTGGTGAAGCGCATGTTGCAGTGCTTGTAGCTACGCAGTATATAGTATTCCCGTTGGTCAAAGAAGCATCAGTATAAGTAGCGCTTGTAGCACCAGATATTGCTGAACCGTTCTTATACCATTGGTAAGATGTAGTATTGCTTGCAGTAGCGGTAAATGTTACTGAGGTGCCTGTGCATATTGTTGTAGCAGTAGCAGCTATGGAAACGGATGGGGCAACAGCAGGGTTAACTGTTTCTGTAATAGTATTACTTGTTGCAGTGGTTGGCGAAGCACAAGTTGCAGTGCTGGTCACTATGCAATAGATAGTATTGTTGTTAGCTAAAGAAGCATCGGTGTAAGTATTGTTTGTTGCTCCCGATACCGCTGAACCGTTCTTGTACCATTGGTAAGAAGTAGCATTTGTTGCAGTCGCTGTAAATGTTACCGAGGCGCCTGCGCATATTGTTGTAGCAGTTGCAGCTATTGAAACTGTAGGGACAACGGTAGGGTTAACTGTTTCTGTAATTGTGTTACTCGTAGCTGTTGTTTGCGAGGCACATGTTGCGGTGGTTATTATGGCACATATAATAGCATCGTTGTTTGCTAATGTGGTAGTTGCATAAATAGTGCCCGTAGCACCAGATATTGGGGAGCCGTTCTTGAACCACTGGTAACCATTAGCGTTGGTGGCGGTAGCAGTGAAGGTTACTGAAGTACCAGCGCATATTGTTGTAGCAGTTGCAGCTATTGAAACTGTAGGGATAACTGTAGGGTTGACCGTTACTGTGTGTGTTACTGAATCTCTACCTGTGCTGCCCGTTGTTACCAGTTTTACATTGTAGGTGCCGGCAGAAGTATATGTATGTGTAGGACTGGTAGTTGTTGATGTAGCAGTGCCATCGCCAAAGTTCCAAACATAAGATAATGATGAACCGGTGGATGTATTAGTAAAGGCAAAGGAGTTGCCGGAAAGGCATTGAGTGCTTGTGTTGGTATTGAAGCTTGCTACCGTTGGTGCGCCGCAACCTGTAACAAATGCAGTGAAGTTGTAAGAATGTATCTCACCGCTTGCAGTTTGTGAGTAAGAAAGACCTATTACCTGGCCTTCAATATTAGAATTGTTACTTGATTTTGTGATGTCAGCATTTGGTGCAAATACAGTGCCTTCTACAGAGTTGTTGCCACCAATACTTAGGGATGTTGTGTTGTAGAAGTTCCAGATAATGTAGGGCGCATAGGCATTTCCCAAACCGTTCGGTGTGTTCCATGTGAAAGAACCTGCTGCATTTACATTCACAATAAGTATATGGCTGGCATCGGGTGTTTGTGTTGAGCCATTCGGATTCTGAAAGGTGATACTTTGGATATTGTTAAGATCAGACCCAGCAATGTTCAATACAGTGTTGCCTGAGCTGTTCATTGTGGTATATATCTGCGTATTGGATGAAATGCCGGAATGCGATATTGCTGTAGAACCACCATTTGGAGAATTATACAGTACCATATTATCAGAACAGGCAGATAAGCTGGATGCCGTAGCCTGCATAGTGGTGAAGGCAGTTGTAAAATTGATAAGCCCGCTTTGGAAAACAGGGTTGTTAGTAGCGCTGACACCGCCCAGATTAGCTGCATTGGTGTTCAACTCAATATCAGGGCTATTGGTATAGCTGCTGCTATTGGGCGTGATATGAATGTTATTGCCCTGGTAGTTGTACCATACATAAGAACCGGTAGAGTCACCGATCTTCACATAGCCACCATTATTTATCTGGTAGGCATTGCCGCTGGAATATATGACCCGGCCACCTACAAGCAGCCCTATATTAACCCCGCTCACCTGGTAACCAAATACGTTGTGCCCATCGAAGGTGTAGCTGCCGGCCAGTGTAAGGTTACCCCCAATGGCAACGGCGCCATCACAATCGCTGGTAGTGAAGGTTGCGTTGTTCTTTACAAATACATTGAAGCTTTGCGCCGGTGCGGTTGGGCTCTGTGCATTTGCATGCATATAGCTCAAAGCCACCATGACGATCGTTAATACTTTTGCTGTAATGTTATTTTTCATTTCTAACTCTTTTGATGAGCACGGCACAAACTTCCATCATATAGCGCTTTGTATTTGCATTTCAACGGCCATTAACGTTGGTTTTAAAGTTGGCTAACAATAGGTTAGTGAGTCAGTAACAAAGCGATCACGCAAGCTTAACAACTCGTTAGGAACTCAAAGATCAGACAGTGGGTGTTAGTCATTTTATCACGCTGAAAAAACTATCGCTTATATATTTTTTCAATGTATTGCCTACGGGTCGTTTCCTGAATATTCTAGATCAAGAATTGGATATTTCTATTTAAACTGAACGGTCAACAATTCATTTAATGTATATGATTATTTTTAGTGGGTTGCTGACTTTAACAATGTTCAGAACATTTTTAAATAAAAACAGCACCTTTTGATATTTTTGCACTTTCAAAACTATCTGGGCTGTGTGAAAACTCCCTGATTAACATACCATATATAATGCAGGCAACTCTGGAACAGGCAGTGAAACTGGGACTTCGTGAAGATGAATTTGAAAAGATAAAAGAGGTATTGGGCCGCACGCCCAACTTTACAGAAACGGCTATGTACTCTGTGATGTGGAGTGAACATTGCAGTTATAAAAATTCCATCAAGTGGCTGAAAACATTGCCACGCGATGGTGCACGTTTGCTGGTGAAGGCCGGTGATGAGAATGCCGGGCTTGTAGATATTGGTGATGGCTGGGCATGTGTATTTAAAATAGAATCGCACAACCACCCATCGGCTATTGAGCCCTTCCAGGGCGCAGCAACAGGGGTTGGCGGTATACACAGGGATATATTTACCATGGGTGCAAGGCCTATAGCATCGCTGAACTCGCTGCGTTTTGGGAAGATGGACAATGCCAAGACCAAGCACCTGCTGAAAGGCGTGGTGAAGGGTATAGGGCACTATGGTAACTGCTTTGGCGTACCTACAGTAGCAGGGGAAGCTTATTTTGAAAGCTGCTACCAGACCAACCCCTTGGTGAACGCAATGAGTGTAGGCGTAGTGCGAGTAGGCCAAACAGTTTCTGCTACAAGTCATGGCGCAGGCAACCCTGTATTTATAGTAGGCGCATCTACGGGTAAGGATGGTATCGGTGGCGCATCGTTCGCATCGGCCGATATCAGTGAGAACAGTGCCGAGAAACTACCAGCAGTGCAGGTGGGTGACCCGTTTGAAGAGAAAAAGCTATTGGAAGCTTGCCTGGAAGTGCTGCAGACCACCGCAGTGATAGGCATGCAGGATATGGGGGCAGCGGGCATTACCTGCAGCACCAGTGAGATGAGCGCCAAGGGTGAGCACGGCATGATAATACACCTGGACAAGGTGCCTACCCGCCAGGCCAATATGAAGGCTTGGGAAATGCTGCTGAGCGAAAGCCAGGAGCGTATGCTGATAGTAATAAAAAAAGGACAAGAGGCAGAGGTGCAGCGCATATTTGACAAGTGGGACATACACTGCGTGCAAATAGGTGAGGTGACCACTGATAAGAACCTGAAATACTACATGAATGGCGAACTGGTAGCGGATGTGCCTGCAGAAAGCATGGTACTTGGCGGCGGTGCACCAGTGTATGACAGGGAATATACCACACCTAAGTACCTGGCAGAAATAGCCAAATTTAACATCAATAATGTACCTGTACCTGCCGACCTGCGCGACATAGCATACCAACTGGTGCAACTGCCCAACATAGCCTCTAAGAAGTGGATATATGAGCAGTATGACTCTATGGTGGGGACCGGCAACACAGATACCAATGCACCAAGTGATGCTGCTGTAGTGCGTGTGCACGGAACAGAGAAGGCGCTTGCGGTAACTACCGATTGTAATAGCCGGTATGTATTTGCCGACCCTTATAAAGGCGCTATGATAGCTGTGAGCGAAGCTGCCCGCAACATTGTATGCAGCGGCGGCCTGCCGGTGGGGGTGACCAACTGCCTGAACTTTGGTAACCCGTACAACCCGGAAGTGTACTACCAATTCGTTAATGCAATAAAAGGCATGGGCGAAGCTTGTTTAAGATTTGATACACCCGTGACCGGGGGTAACGTAAGCTTTTACAACCAGAGCGAGGATGGGCCTGTGTACCCTACACCTACAATAGGTATGGTGGGGGTGCTGGACAGCATGGAGCAGAAAATGACGCTGAACTTTAAAAAAGCGGGTGACCTGATATATGTGATAGGCACTACCCGCAACGACATTAACTGCTCTGAATACCTGCATCACCTGCATGGTATAACGCATAGTCCGGCACCGCATTTTGAACTGGAAGAAGAATACCAGGTGCAACAGACCATACAAAAGCTGATAGCACAGAAACTGGTAAGCTCTGTACACGATGTATCGGAAGGGGGACTATATGCCTGCCTGCTGGAAAGCGCCATGACCAATGGCTATGGTTTTAGCGTGGCTACCGATGCAGCTATACGTAAAGATGCATGGCTATTTGGCGAAGGGCAGAGCCGTGCTGTGGTGAGCATCAATCCGCATATACAGCCATTATTCGAGGCCGAAATGAGAGGGGTAGCACACACCAAAATAGGCCACGTAAGCGCCAATGGGCAAATACAAATAGATGAAGATAACTGGGGCTATATCAGCGATTGGAAAGAAGCGTATGATAATGCTTTGGGTGCTTTAGTGAATAGCTAAAGTATACAGACACCCTAATCTTATAATATACACCTTACACCCCAGACCATTATGGCCTGGGGTTTTTGTTTGCAATAGTATCCCTATTTAAAGCGTGTATCCATAGCATAAGGATCGGAGAAGATGCTGAACCTTTTATCTGAGAATGCCGGTAGTAACGTGTTTAAATAATAAGCGTTATACCACCCATTAGGGCTGCCACATGTGGTAGGGTGGTGAGATACGCCGCCAAAATTGCTGCTGGCTATATAGAACAATCCATCCTGGTCGTCTACCGTTACGCCGTGCGGCGCATAATATTGGTCTTTTAATACCTGCACTATTTGCCAGGTTTTGTAGTTGATGACATACACAGAGCCTAAGCCATTGGTAACAGGGTCATTTTTGCAGGTAACAAATAAGTAGGGATACTTGGTAGAGATCGCCATGTCCTGTGGGAAGGCACCCACTGCAATAGAATCTATGAGCGCGCCAGTGTAGGCATTTAATATCTTCACATTGTTCTGGTCCTGGCAGGTGACGAACAATTGGCTGTGGTCTGGCGACGAAATAATAAAATGGGGGTCGGGCTGAAAACTACCTATGCTGGCCTGTGTAGAGTGCTGTGCACCGTTCACGCTCATGTAGCCAATGTACCTGTTCGATAGTTTATAAAGGGTATTGCCATACTGGGCTGTAACAAAAAATGTATCGAAGGTGGCATTGGCGGCAGGTGCATGCGGGTTCACCAGTGTGGGCCAGCCGTTGATAACGGTCATCGTTTGGGTATTGATGAGCAGTGCACAGCCAATACCTGCAAAATCGCAAAGCAGTACGCTGTCGCCAGTGGGTGATATCACCATGTCGGCCCACGCATTCGATCCGGCGCTGGCATAGAGGCTTTGCGCCGCAGTAAGGTCTATGGAGGCTATTGCCTTGTCTGTACGGGTATCTATCTTAACGAATAAGTTATATCCAATGACACTCGCATACGCATACATGCCATCAGGGGAGACACGAACGCAGTGGCCGCTTTCGCCATTAGAGCTGTCGCCTATGGGTATCACACGCATGGCAAGGCCGGTCTTGGAGTCTATTACTACTATTATCTTATCACAATTGCCATGAATCAGGTAAGATTTCTGGCGGGTATCGGGGTCAGCAGCAAAAGCAATATTGCCCGCTGCATCCGGTGCGCCATTCTTTATCCAGGTGTATAGTGTATTATACTCTGCGGCGGTAAGCGGCGCTAAAGTTTGGCCGGGCAAGCTTACCGGCATCAGTGGGGCATAGATAGGGCCCAAAGAAGGGTCTGTATTCACATAATATAAGAGTGTACTGTAGGCGGTACTATACGGTATCACCACTGCGCCACTGCCACCACCCTGAAAAAGGTGGGTCCAGCTATCCAGCAGCAGGCTATCGGCATTACCATAGCTTGCCTGGTTGTGGCAGCCACTTATAGCGCACTTGGACTGCATAATGGCGGCAACATTGGCAGGGAACTCGCCCGCACCTGCCTGTGGAACCACTTTTACTTTATGTACGCAGGAACTGAAAATAACAGCAAGAGCAAAAAAGACAGGGAAATACTTCGGTTTCATAATATGTTAATATGATGATAGTAAATATAACAAATTTTCGGCGATCTATAACTTTTCAGGCCTCACCTTGCTATTTCACGATCATCTTCGTAGCATACCTGGGCATACTTTACCTCACCGGCCATAGGGGGGTGCAGTTTTCTTACTGCTACCCGTGCCTTTATGGCATTGGGCACATTCACCTTTAGTGCGGAGTGTATGTTTTGCACAAAGGTTTCGAGCAGTTGTCCGGGTTGTGCAAATACCTGTGCCACAATACTCTGTATAAGGGTATAGTCTACGAACGGCCATAGGTTATCATTGTGTGTAGGTAACCAGATATCCACGTCTATCTCGAAATCATTGCCCAGCACCAGCTCTTGCGGATATAAGCCATGAGGTGCGTGCAGTGCGATGCCATGTAGCGAAACGGTAAGCATGTACCAAAGATAAGCGCTTAGCAGAAGGATACCTACCTGCTATTATAAACTATAAGAACTGAGTAAGTAATGCAATTTTTGAGGGATAGATAGCATGATCTTTGTATCATTACACTCTTATAAAGAGTGTACCTTATTTAAAGGTGGGACTATATTATCTTTGAGCCTGATAGAATGAAGCACTTCCTGCTTATATTTTTTACCCTCTGTATTGTGACCGGTGTGCTTGGGCAGACCCCGGCAGGCATTTCTAAGAATAATGATACCCTTACTTTCTTCAACATGCCGAAGAAGCCAGTACACCTGCTATTGAGAAAAATAGAGATGAAAGGCAACGAGGTGATACGCAAGCGGGTGCTGGTAAGGGAGCTAAGTGTGGATGAAGGGGACGTGATATCTACCGATTCCTTACTGTACTTAGTAGAAGAGAATAAACTACGGCTGGAAAACCTTACCATTTTTAATGAGGTAGAGATAAAGGTGGTGCGTACCAGTGCAGATGAAATGGACTGGTATATATTACTGAAAGAGCGCTTCTATGTATTTCCGCAGGTTACCTTTCAGCTGGCAGACCGAAACTTTAATGTGTGGTGGTATGAGCAACACCATAACCTGAACCGGGTGAACATAGGGCTGACCGGTATAGATAAAAATGTGACCGGCAACCTGGATGTACTTACGGCCACGGTGCAGGCAGGCTATACACAAAAGCTGGCCCTCAGCTATACCAAACCATATATAGATAAAGACCAGAAGAACGGGGTAGGAGCATCCATCTCGTACTCGCGCAACCACCAGATATTTTACGCAACAGACTCTAATAAGCTACAGTATGTAGGCAACTATACCGGCCCGTACATGCTTACCCAATTTGAGGCCGCAGCGAGCTATATATACCGGCCCGGATACGCTACAAGACACATTGTACAGATCAGCTATAAAGACTATCGTGTGAATGATACCGTGGTGCAATTGAACCACGATTATTTTCTGAATGGCAGCCGGCGGATGAAACTGATAGAACTGCTATACCGCTTTGAATATAACCATGTAGATAACTGGAACTATCCACTACAGGGCGAAAAGGTGGTAGGCTACGGATTATCAAGGGTGGGGCTACAGGGCTTCAAATTTCAAAACTACCTGAATGTGGAGGTGGGCTATTTCAGGATGCCTGTCCCCAAATGGTATACGTCTGTTATTTTCAGGGGCAGAGTAATGATACCCGAAAACCAACCCTATTCATTTGAAGGGGGATTAGGCACTGCAATGGATTACATAAGAGGGTATGAGTATTTCGTGATAAACGGATCGGACTACGGGGTGCTGCGCCTGGACCTGAAAAGAGAACTTGTGAATTTTAAAATAAAGGAGATACCTATTAAATATTTTACTACGCTGCCGCTGCGCATATACCCAAAAATATTTTCAGATGTGGCATATGTGAGAACAGATGTGCCCGGCAATGCCTACCTGGGCAATCGTTTGCTTTACTCCTTTGGTGCAGGCGTGGACATAATAACATTTTATGAAATAAAGATAAGGCTGGAGCTGGCGTATAACCATTTGGGACAAAATGGATTATATTTACACAGTGGCAGTGAATAGCTTTTAACCATAATATTCCACAGGTTCCTTTTGTGCCTGCCACCTAACATTTTATGCTTGTAGCGCTTTATAACAGAACGTTCGATGTACAGGACCTGCCTGTACTCTTACATATTATTGATAAGCTGAAGCAACAGCGGTTGCAGATGGTCTTTTATAAAGATTTTTATGAAAGGCTGCAGGCGCATGTACAATTTGATATACAGCCGCAATTCTTTACCAGCAAAAAAGACCTACCGCCCACTACCGACATGTTGTTCAGTTTGGGTGGCGATGGTACGCTGCTGGATACAGTATGCTTTGTGGGCAGTTCCAACATCCCGCTCATAGGCATAAACCTGGGAAGGCTGGGTTTTTTAGCTGCCATACCTGAAGAGGAAGTAGATGAAGCTATATTATCATTGGTACGTGGCTCATATACTATTGAAAAACGTACGCTGCTGCACCTGGATTCCAGTGTGCCACTGTTCGATGGCTCACCGTTCGCGCTAAATGAATTTACAATTCATCGCAACGACACATCAAGTATGATAAAGATACATACTTACCTGAATGGTGAATTTTTGAATACGTACTGGGCCGATGGGCTTATAGTAGCTACGCCTACGGGGTCTACAGGTTATTCGCTTAGCTGTGGCGGGCCAGTAGTATTCCCGCAAACATCGAGCTTCGTAATAACCCCTGTATCGCCGCACAACCTGAATACCCGGTCGATAGTGGTACCTGATGATAATGTGATATCCTTTGAAGTAGAGGGGCGTACGGAACAATTTTTATGCACGCTGGATGCCCGTACTGAAACCATAAAAAGCTCGGTGCAGATAGCGGTGAAAAGGGAAAATTTTACGGTATCGCTGGTGCGGCCAGATGAGCATAATTTCCTGAAAACGATACGCCAGAAACTATACTGGGGCATTGACAAAAGGAATTAATGAAGCGCAGGGAACAATAAAAAAGTTAATTTACAGTTGTATTTATCTATGGTGGTCGCTATGCGCAGAATAATACTGGTGGTACTTTTACTGGGCGTGTTCACAGCCCGGGCGCAAACATTTTTTTCGGGTACAGAGTATGGCATTTCTTTTGGAGGCTGCCAGTATTTTGGCGACCTTAATACCAACTACGGATTTAGAGAAATAAAACCTGCTGCCATGGCGTATGTGCGCCTGCCTATGAATCCCTATATATCGCTGAGAGGTTCTGTGGGATATACCTCTGTAGGCTACGATGATAAATACTCGAATAATCCATACCAGCTGGAGCGCAACCTGAACTTTAAGAGCAATATAGTAGAAGGGCTGATACAGGCTGAGTTCAATTTTTTCCATTTTGCGACGGGCGAAGACGACAGTCGGTTCACCCCATATCTTACCGGTGGTATAGGTGCCTTCTATTACAACCCGTATACGTACTACAATGGCACTAAATACTACCTCCGACCACAGGGTACCGAGGGGCAGTTTGCGGGGTATAGCGGCAACAAGTACGGCGATATTGCTATGTGCTTCCCGGTAGGGGTAGGTGTAAAATACTGGCTGAGACCTGGCATAAACCTGGGGGCAGAAATATCGGACAGGTTGACCACTACCGGCTACCTGGATGATGTACACGACACTTATGTAGGGGCAGATAAATTTGCTAAAGGCCCTCCAGGATATCCTAATCCTGCATATTACCTGCAAGACCGCTCGCTGGAGGTGAACACTAATAGTGCGCTGGGTACCGCAGGCAAACAACGCGGCAATGCATCGAGCAAGGACCAATACCTGGTGTTCGTGGTAAATTTTTCCTTCCAGCTTAAAGTGTACCGCTGCCCGGGGTATTTGAAAAGAGGCTTCATGCGGTTTTAGTTCTTATCGGCAATTTAGAATTTTTTTTTCCACCGCTTATAATAGCTATACATAGTTTATTAGGTAATTTATTCTACTTTTGAGATAAACCTAACCCTATGAAAATAAAGCTGTGGACCCTAATAATTCTGATCCTACTTACATTTTGTAACAGCAGCAGTTATGCCAGCCACGGGGCAGGAGCGGAACTTGTATACACGTGGACGAGTGACTCTACATATCATTTTACATATAAGCTGTACCGGGATTGCGCTGGTGTAATCGCCGATGCGAACGTTACCATGTGCATTACTAATGATTGCAACCCAACTGCTTTTAGTATAACACTTACCCGAACTGCCAATATCAATGGTAATAGGCTGAACGGAACGCCAATAGCATCTACATGTCCGGGGTTCTTTACTATTTGTACTTCAGCAGGTGGAACGCTGCCTGGATTTGAGGAATGGTGGTATGAAGGTGACTTCACTATACCATATAAATGTTCTAAATGGACATTTGCTACACATATATCTTCCAGAAATAGCGCCAATAATCTTCTTAATTCTGCCTCTACTGGACTTTATTCCCAAGCAACCTTAAATAACGTATTAGCGCAAGGCAATAGTTCTGCCCAATATACTATCGATCCAGAACCTTATATGTGTATCAATGAACCTGTTTCCTACAATAGTGGCACAGTAGATATGGATGGGGATTCACTGGGATATGAAATGATACAGCCGGAAGATAATACAGCTGGCTGTGGCGGGCAAGTAAGTAACATACCGTTCGCTTCAGGTACACCTACTTACAACCTTACGAGTAACCCTTTACCTACAAACAACACTTTTGTTATAGATCCGATAACCGGGCAGCTTACTTTTACCCCAAAATTAATTGGTAATTATTCTATTGCTGTGCGGATAACTGAGTATAGGAACCATGTAGCCATAGGAACTACAATGCGCGACCTGGAGATGCATGTTTTAAGTTGCTCACTGGTAACGCCGGGTATACATCTTGATAGCTCTACTACAACCATAGTGAACAATAGAATAGAGAACTGCGTTGGTACTGCTATGCATTTTTGCTTTACGGCAAGGTCGAGCAATACTGCTGCTGTGCTTATTGCTGCGGACGACCATAGTTTGTGCGCGCCAGGGTCCACAATAACCTATACAGGGATCAATACGAACTCCGTGCAAGGCTGTTTTAGCTGGACCCCCACAAATAGTAATACCGGCTACCGATTACTTACCATCACAATAGCAGACTCTACCTGTACCACTAGTGGGATGACGGTACCTAACAGATATGGTATCCCTTTGTACATACTTCCTTCTACCACAGTGACGCCAGATACCATTATTTGCAATGGAACAGCGCTCACGCTCACAGCTGACGGAGGTACAAACTATAATTGGTCCGTATTGCCCGGCGGCGCCTCGGTCAGCTCATTAAGCTGCATTACTTGTTCGGCGCCTGTGGTAGCTCCACCGGTCACGACCTCCTATGTAGTCGTGTCGAACCAGGTGGGCGGTTGTCAAAATACTGATACCACAACAGTGTCCGTAATCCCGATGCCTTCAACGCCTATCCTGTTCTCGAATAGCCCTGTTTGTGCTGGTGATACGCTACGATTAACGGCTAATACCCAGATGGGGTCATACAAGTGGTCGGGGCCGGCAGGGTTCAATTCTGTACTTCAGGATCCAGTGATATTTAATATAGCACCAGCGAATGCAGGTATGTATCACCTGATGGTGAAGGATAGCAATTGCTATTCTGCGCCGGATAGTTTGTATGTACAGGTGGTAAATACCCAGGTGCATATTAGTGTTAGCGGTAATTATTTAGTTACTGCCGATTCTTTTGCTTCTTATCAATGGTACCTAAATGGAATTGCTGTAAGCCAGGGTAACAGTGATTCTTTATTAGTTAACCAAAATGGCACCTATTATGTTGTAGTGACCAACAATAATGGTTGCGTTGATAGCGCTGCCCCATTTAATTTTACATGGCTTGGATTAAAAAATTTAAATGGAAACGTTCCATTACTTCTGTATCCTAATCCAGCCAACTCAATTCTTTATATTGATGCTTCAATGCCTGTATGTGCGGATATAATAGATATAGCGGGGCGATGCCTGATGCATCTGCAAAAGGTGAAGCAGGTAGACATCAGCACATTAGCCGCAGGCATCTATATGGTTAAAATTACAGAGATGGATGGCCGGGTGATGAAGACCGAAAAATTAGTAAAGATGGACCATTGATGTTCTATACATCCATGCTCACATTCACCCATTCGCCATCAAATCTGTCTGTGTACTTTTTATAAAATTGTATAGCAGGTTCGTTCCAGTCGAGTACCTGCCAGGTAATGCCGGCCAGCTTTTTAATGCGGGCTTCTTCCTGTAGTGCATCCATAAGCAGCCTGCCAGCCCCCCGGCTTCTATGGCCTTCTGTCACCAGTATATCCTCCAGGTACATACGCTGGCCCTTCCAGGTGCTGTATCGTATATAGTATAGCGCAAAACCTATAACACTCCCCGCCTCTTCAGCCACAAACGCCCACCATACCGGGTTCGCTCCGAAGCCGCTTTCTTCAAAATGGGCCTGGGTCACCGTTACCTCGTGTGGCGCTTTTTCGAACATGGCAAGTTCGTGTATCAGCTCCAGCATGCGGGGGCAATCTTCTTTTATAGCTTTGCGAACTGTTATTGGGGGCATAATATTTATTTGACATGCAATACTAACAGCAAACCAACGTTATTGCAACAATTGTAACCGCCAAATTTGCGTTAAAAGCAGTGAGCAGGAAAAAATAGTAATGTAAATTTATTGGCAGCACATCATTGATCACTTATAACACACAGCAGCAACTATGAGCACACAAGGCGAAATACTATGGGTAGACGACGAGATAGATTCTTTAAAGTCGCAGATCCTTTTTCTGAAAAATAAAGGATACGAGGTAACCCCGCTTACCAATGGCTATGACGCGCTGGAGCTGCTGAAGGAAAAGAACATAGATGTAGTACTGCTGGACGAAAGTATGCCCGGCCTTACAGGGTTGGAAACGCTGAGCAAAATAAAAGAAATGCTGCCGCAGATGCCTGTGGTAATGGTGACCAAGAATGAGGCTGAAGATATAATGGAAGACGCCATAGGCGCACAGATAACTGACTACCTGATAAAACCGGTGAACCCCAACCAGGTATTACTATCGCTAAAGAAGATAATGGATGGCAAGCGGCTGGTATCGGAAAAGACAACGATAGCCTACCAGCAGGATTTCCGCAACCTGTTCATGGCGCTGAATGATAATCCTAACCACGAAGAATGGAAAGAGTTATACAAGCGGCTGGTATACTGGGAGCTTGAAATGGGCAAGAGTGACAGTGAAGAAATGATGGAAGTTTTCCAGAGCCAAAAAACAGAGGCTAATACCGAGTTCTTTAAATATGTTTCAAAAAACTATAGCAACTGGATAGGTAAGGACAGCCAGGAAGGCCCACTGTTCTCGCACCGGGTATTTAAGAAGAAAGTAGCGCCCTACCTGGAGCAGGGGAAGCCTACCTTTCTTGTAGTGATAGATAACCTTCGTTTTGACCAGTGGAAGGTGCTGCAGCCTATTATTAACGATGCATTCAGGGTAGTAGAAGAAGACATGTTCTACAGTATACTGCCTACGGCTACGCAATATGCACGTAACGCACTGTTTGCCGGTATGATGCCGATAGATATAGAAGCAAAGTTCCCCAACGAATGGAAAAATGATGATGAGGAAGGCGGCAAGAACCTGTCTGAAGAAATATTTTTAAGGTACCAGCTGAAGCAGTTGAAACTGGACCATTTAAAGACCCAGTATTTAAAGATCACTAATAACGAGAATGGTAAGAATATGGAGGATAATATCCATAATTATCTATCCAACGACCTCACCGTTATCGTTTACAATTTTGTGGATATGCTGTCTCATGCGCGTACCGAAATGGAAGTATTGAAAGAGCTGGCAAGCGATGAGATATCTTACCGCTCGCTGACCGTAAGCTGGTTCGAGCATTCGCCGCTGTACAGGGCATTGAAAAAAATTGCTGATAAGAACATACAGATAATACTGACGACAGACCATGGTACCCAAAGGGTAAAAACGCCAAGTAAGTGTGTAGGAGACAGGCAAACAACTACCAACCTGCGCTACAAACACGGCCGCAATTTGCAGTACGAAGAGAAGGATGTACTTGCCTTTCGCGATCCTAAGCTGGCAGGGCTACCACGCCCCAATGTGAGTTCTACCTTCATCTTTGCGAAGGGGGATATTTTTCTGTGTTACCCTAATAATTACAACTACTACGTGAATTATTATCGAAATACTTTTCAGCACGGCGGCATATCGTTGGAGGAAATGATAATCCCGGTGATCAGGTTGCAAAGCAAGTAGCTATGTAATACAGATTACGCAGTGTATTAGAAATACTTAATTCAAACACATGAGGTATTTTTGAATTAAGTATTTCCACATTTGGGTTGTAATATGTGGAAAAGAATATGGTGTTTTACTTGACAAATTCACCAATAACGTTTTATATTTACTTAATTGAAAATTAACGAAAATATAAACCCTTATTTTTTGGGCTCGCATAACATATCAAAGTACGAACAACTTAGCGCAGAGAAATTTATCGGTCGTGCATGTACACTGCTGATAATATTGTTTTGTCTTATAACAATTGTTGGCTACCTACAAATGCCGTTCGATATACCTACACATCTTATAAATGGTATACCCGGTAAGTATATGAGCAAGAACATAGTTTTTATGGTGCCTGCTATAGGTGTGGCATTGTACATGCTCATTAGCTACATAGAGAACTATATGAAAAAGCCGGGCAAAAAATTCAAAGTAGGCAGAAAAATAGCTTATTATAACAGCCTTGCACGGGTGACAGGCATATCTAAACTGCTGGTGCTTTTTACCGGTATCATCATTACTACAGAACTTATACATAGCGCACTCAATAGTACTGTAGAGAACGACTGGGGCTATCAATACCTGCCAGCCATCCTTATAGCTATCCCTTTTATTTTCATGATGAATGAAGTAATAAAGGTGAGAAAGACACTTACTACCAAAAATTAATGAGGCTGCAAACCTTGCTGAGCCATCTTTTCACAAAAAATTACCACGGCCCTTTATTTTGCCATTATATAAATGTGTAAAATTGTATAAAGGAAATATTGTATGATGGACGAGATACAGGCACAGGAAGTTTTCAATTCAACAACGGCCATACAACAACTCATAGACCAGATAGAGAAGGTGATACGTGGCAAACGCGACCAGGTAGAGGTCGTAATTACATGTTTACTTGCCGGTGGCCATATACTTATGGAAGATAATCCTGGTACCGGGAAAACAGTACTGGCACGCACGCTGGCGCAATGCATCAGCGGTGCCCGGGAAGAGCAGCATGTTATCTTCAAACGCATACAATTCACGCCCGATCTGCTGCCTATGGACCTGATAGGTACGCACATCTTTGATGACAACACCAAAGAATTTGTGTTTAAAAAAGGCCCGCTTTTTTGTAACATACTGCTTGCCGATGAAATAAATCGCGCCTCGCCCAAAGTGCAGAGCGCATTGCTGGAGGCTATGGCCGAGAGCCAGATAACCGCAGGTGATACTACGCTGAAACTGGAACGGCTATTCTTTACCATCGCTACCCAAAATCCTGTAGAGATGGAAGGTACCTATCCATTACCTGCAGCCCAACTGGACCGCTTTTATATGAAGATCATCTTCGGCTATGTAAATGAAGAAACGGAGATGAATATTTATAAAGAATACCTGCACATAGCACAAAACCTGGTAGAGCTGGAACAGGTGCTGAGCATGGGCGATATACTGAACCTGCAGGAGCAGGCTGCGCAGGTGTTCATACATGAAGAGATAGTACGCAGCGTGACCCATATAGTGCGCAATACACGTACCCATCCTGATATAGCACTTGGTGCATCTACCCGTAGTGGTATAGCATTCTTAAAGTGCCTTCGTGCGTATGCACTGGTAAAGGGCCGCACGTTTGTAATAGAAGATGATGTGAAAGATATAGCGCGTGGCGTAATAGACCACAGGCTTATATATCGCAATAAAGAGGGCAGGCAAAAGGCGCTGGATAGTATCATTAATAAAGAAACAGAACGCCTGGCACGGCTGAAGCTGTATGCATAACATTATTGTGGTAGCACACACACCAATAATATAAAAGCATTGCTGTATAAGTACATGGGCAGGTATCTCCAAAAAATAATTTACACTTTTAGTATCGTCATTGCCATGCTGCTCTGCGCACGCATAGGTGTGGCACAGGACCAGCAGCAACAAGGCCAGCAACAGGGGCAACAACTGGTCCAGTTCGCATCGCCCCACCCTGCTGCCAAAATGCAGATGCGCATGAGCATAGATGCCAAGCGGGCAAGTGTAAATGTGAACAGTGAAGACGCACTGCCCCGCTCACGAGAATTCTTACGGATAGACAGCACCTACTACATGGGCTGGCTGTATGAGGGCGCCTACAAATACAACCATGCGGCCGACTACCTGGGTTTTAAAAATGCATCGGTACCGCTGGAGCATGCATTGCGGCTGATGGAGCGGGACTACAAAAAACAGCTATCTACGCGCACCGATAACCTGCTGCTGTACATACCGGCCTATAAATTTGATATAGACTACACCATGATAGCGCTGTACCTGATGAACTGCTACAGTAACATGGATGAGCCACAGCAGGTATACGCGCTGCTGAGGCGTGTGCTGCGCTGGAACTTTCAGCGCGATTTCTATATGGATGCTTATAACTACCTGGGGTGGACAGTGCACCGCAACCGGTACTATACCAGCGATAAGTACTTTTTCCTAAAAAACTCTATAAAAGATAATGAAGCTCTGGCAAACCGTATGCTGGACTCCGGCCTCAGGAAAATATCGAGAGACAGGATAGTGAATGCCCACATTTTTCCGCCAGGGTATGAGGCCAACGATAAGTTTGGAGTGTATCACTACAAATCCATCCTGTATAGCTATGCTATCAATATAGACTCTGCTGAATATTTCTTTAACCTGCTGCGCAGCAGCCCTATATTCCCGCACAACAACTATGCTACATTCAGGGCTATATGTGGCGACTTCAGGACCGCTGAAAGTGAATACAAAAAATCGACAGCTACAGATGCAAGCGATAAGCGATTGCAGGAATGGGCCTATTATACATCTATCATAGACAACTATAAGTCGCAACCCAAAGCGGGTATAGCCCTGATGAAGGACATGATACGCTCGGCCGGGTCCACACCGGGGTTTGGCTGGTATAACATAGCCCTGGCCAGGAGCATGTATTATGATGGCCAGGTAGACGAAGCGAACAGGTATGCAGACAAAGCAGCCTCGTTCAAAGAACTGCACATAGGCACCACTCTGGGGCAAAGCCAGTACGATTTTAGCATACAACTCATAAAGCTGCTCAATAAGAATGCGGCTTTAGAGCAGCAGAGATTTGAGCATAGCAACTGGTGGTACAACCCTCAAGTGCTGGGGAAAATGGCGGGCATGCAGGTAGATAAATACTTGCAGCAATTCCTGATCATCAACCAATTTTCTCAAAATCCGGAACGCGATTTGGTGATCTACAAACTATTCTCTACAGAAAGTACGGTGTCTTGGGATGAGATATGGTACCTGGTAAAGGATTTCAGTACCCGCTTCTTTTTAGACCGTTTTAAGAAAGCAGCGCAAACCGATGACCGCAAATATGTGCGCAAGTACTTTCAGCTGTTTGTGGCCCTGCTGGAGATGAAGGAAGGTAACTACACATTTGCCCGCACCATGCTTGATGGTATATTGCGGGAGCCTAATATAGACCTGGACTATGAAAAGCTATTTGTAGCAAGAATTTTTCAGGCAGAGGCCGAATGTGCCAAACAGCGGAAGGATAATGAGGCCTATAACGACTGGATGTACCGCCTGTATGATACCTACCCGCAGCTGGTGCCGTATACGGGTTTGCGAATGAACATGAGGCTACACGTAAGTGGTGCCATAGATAAAGACGCTGCCGACAGGCTAAAAGCATGCAATGTGAACTGGATAACAGATATTGGTATACCCGCTGCCGATGTGAATATTGTATTTGTGAAGAACGGTAATAAAAAAGATATACAATATTTTGTGACCGGCAAGGCAGGGGTCAGCATCGTGAACCGCCAGTCGTTTGCATACCAGAAGCCCGAGGAAGCAGGCGTAAGCCTTGCCTACCGCATCTTTAATATAGGCGGTAAGGAACCCGAACAGCCTGCAGCCAAAGAGAAATAAAGCATTATAAAAATATTTACAGTAGTTTTATTGTGTAGGAATAAGAACAAATAATTAATATTCTCTGGCTATGTTCATCGCTTCGTTGTACAATCTTAAAGGTGGTGTGGGTAAAACCGCATCGTGTGTAAATTTTGCTTACATGGCAGCGCTCGATGGATATAAGACCCTATTGTGGGACCTTGACCCGCAGGGGGCAGCCAGCTTCTACTACAAGGCACAACCCAAGCATAAAAGCAGTATAAAAAAACTCCTGGGCAATGAGATAGATATAAAAGACCTGATAATGGCCACCGATTACGAGTACCTCGACATTATACCTGCTGACATGTCTATACGCAAAATGGACCTGCTGCTGGACCAGAATGCATCGAAAAAGCAATTGAAAAATCTTCTGAAAGGTATCACTGGCGAATATGATTTTGTTTTGTTCGATTGTCCTCCCGGTTTCTCGTTACTGGCCGATAATATTTTTTATGCATCTAATGCGATATTGATGCCGGTGATACCCACAACACTTTCTATACGCACCTACGAGCAAGTAAAGACATACCTGAACGAAAAAGGAGATATAGACAAGCTGATGTGCTTTTTTACTATGGTGGATATGCGCAAAAGCATGCACAGCGATGTGATGAAGGAACTATACCAGGACAAACGCTTTTTTGAGTATTACATCCCCTACCTGTCAGATGTGGAAAAGATGGGCGTATATAATGCCCCGGTTTCTGCATTCGCACCATCCAGCTATGCTGCTACATGCTATAATGCATTATGGCAAGAGATCAAAGATGGTGTTTTATAATAAGTTGCCTTTTCAAAATTACTGATGGCAAACTTTTTTTATCCAATTTTCGTATGTCTTGGAGGAGATACTTAAGGGCAAATTAATGTTGTTTCACTACATGTGATCTTTAAGGCCATAACGTTTGTTATTCGGTTGTTAATTTTCGTTGTGATATGGTGTAGAGTATTATACACATTATATTTGAGCTAATGTTGAGGATGTTTATTTTATAACTGTTGTTTAATGAACCCAGGAAAGAAATATATGAATGCAAAGGAAGAATACAGAATGATATTGGCAGAATTTAAAGATTATAAAAAACACGGCCACTTACAATTACGCTTTTCTTTATCCAATATAGAGACCTTAGCACAATTGCAGGAAGATGGTTTTACGGTTACCCCTGTTAAGGTGCAAGGCAACATGATATATGATATTGTAGGTCCTGTACATAAATAACGCTCACAGGTATGCCACAGAAAAGAAAAAGCAGCCAACAACTGAACGATGAACGTAAGCGTACACGTATGGTAGCACTTGCTGTTATCTGCATAGGAATAATTTTATCCTCAGCAAAAAAGTACTGCACGGTGATTAAGCCTTACGTAGTTCTGTAATCCCTAATTTACAATTTTATTGGCGCAATTGCTACTTGCGAAAGCTTCAGGTTTGGCCTTGAACGCAAAGCCCATACCTAATATATACCCCATAGCTTCGCGCAGGGCTTCATTGCTTTTGAAGTGTGGATTGGTATTGATATCCACATGCACTTCCATATCAATATCGTATTTATTAAAGAGGTCGCAAAGCTCATAGGCTATCTCTATGCTGCGGGCTACCTCTACCAGCATACGTTCCTTTATAGAGTAGGGCTGTCGGGTTTTGTCGTTGCAGATGAACATGAATCCTCCCTGTTTCTCTCGCAGGAAAACGATCACGGTTGCAAATTCGGTCTCTGAGGCTTTTACTTGTGAGTCGGTGCCTATACACACCTTTAATTTATAACCAGCGCCTGTCTCCCGTACTATCGCATCTTCCACAGCTTTTTTGATCGGTAATTTTAACGGCTCGCCACTAAAAGTTCTCCACAGCATATGGTTAATTTTTAATTGTACTAAAGTTAACGATATAATTGTTACGGAATAATTATATACAGGTTAACGGAATGTGAAATGCACAAGTTGTTCACATTAGGATATTGCTTGTTGCACGTCGATGTGGGCTGGCCCTGAGCGTTGCTGAAGCACGAAATATGGTGTTGTAGCAAAATAATTATTTAAGTTTGCATGAACTTAAAAAGTAAAACCATGAAAAAAATAGTATCACTTATTGCCATTGCACTGCTGGTAGCTACAGGTACATATGTTTACGCACAGCAAAAAGCGCCGGCAGCAAGCCCGCGTATCACTACTAAGAGCACTAACGTAGAGGTATCTTATGGTCAGCCATCAAAGAAAGGACGCGAAATATTTGGCGGCTTGGTGCCTTACGGCCAGGTATGGCGTACCGGCGCTAATGAGGCTACAGAAATAACGTTTAAGAACGTAACTAAATTTGGTGATAAGATAGTAAAGCCAGGCACCTACACACTATTTACTATACCCAACCAAACAGAATGGACCATTATACTGAACAGCAAACTAAAGCAATGGGGCGCCTTTAAATATGATGAGATCAAGAAAAATGATGTACTGCAAATAACTGTTGCTACCCAAAAGCTGGATGCTCCTGTAGAGAAATTTACTATATCGGCTACAGATAATAGCCTGAAGATGCAGTGGGATATGACAGGTGTTACTATACCAATGGAAGTGAAATAATATTTTCTAATGTTAAGTATTAAGGCCTGCATAGTTGCAGGCCTTTTTTATTGAAAATAGCTGGTGACCCTGTTGAAGTGTGTTAACCCATTGTTTTTTAATTATTTTGCAGCCATGAAAATAGTACCCGGTGAAATAAAGACCGCACAGCTCCACGCCTACTTATTGGGCGCTATAGCACCACGCCCCATATGCTTTGCCAGCACTATAGATAGTGATGGCAATCCTAACCTGTCGCCTTTTAGTTTTTTCAATGTTTTTGGCAGCAAGCCAGCTACACTTATATTTTCACCGGCACGCAGGGTGCGCGATAACAGTATAAAACATACGCTGGAGAACGTGTATGCCACTAAGGAAGTGGTGATAAATGTGGTGAACTACAACATAGTGCAGCAAGCCAGCCTGGCCAGTTGCGAGTATCCTAAAAATGTGAGCGAATTTCAGAAGGCAGGGTTCACACCTATAGCATCTGATATGGTAAAACCTTTTAGGGTAAAAGAATCGCCGGTGCAACTGGAATGCCGTGTGACCCAAGTGATAGAGACCGGGCAGGAAGGTGGTGCAGGCAACCTGGTGATATGTGAGGTGCTATGCATGCACATAGACGATGCGGTGCTGAACGCTGCCGGTAATATAGACCCGCATAAGATAGACCTGGTGGCCCGCATGGGTGGCGACTATTATTGTCGCGCATCGGGCGATGCTGTGTTTGAAGTAGCGAAGCCAATTACCACCTGTGGGGTAGGCATAGATGCTCTGCCAGAGCATATACGCAGCAGCAGCATACTTACGGGCAATAACCTGGGCATGCTGGCCAATGTGGCCTCGCTACCCGTAGTGAACGACCTGCTGGACGACGACAGGCTGGTGCAGATAATGCGCGAGTATGAAGACAACGGGCCCGCCCGCATAAATGCACTGCACCTCTACGCCAAGGAAATACTGGATATGATGGATGTGAACAAAGCGTGGCAAATATTGATGGCAGGCGAGTAACGGCATTTGATATTAGGAGGAAAAGTGCCGGGAAATAGGATGTTTGGGTGACAGTGCAAACGTTGCCAAGCAATGTTTTTTGAGGTATTTTTTGTATATTTGTTCATTAAAAATTATCGTATGACGGTGCATTCATTTCAGCAACATTTTGATGAGAAGATGGAGAAAGACGAGGCCATAGAGGCTAAAGACTGGATGCCGGACGACTATAGAAAAACGCTGATACGCCAGATAGCCCAGCACGCCCATAGCGAAATAGTGGGTATGCTGCCTGAAGGCAACTGGATAACCCGCGCCCCAAACCTGCGCCGCAAAGCCATTTTGCTGGCCAAGGTGCAGGACGAAGCAGGCCACGGTTTGTACCTGTATAGTGCAGCAGAGTCACTGGGTATCAGCCGCGATGATATGATGGAGCAATTGCACAGCGGCAAACAAAAATATTCTTCCATATTCAATTACCCCACCATCTCCTGGGCCGATATGGGCGCTGTGGGCTGGCTGGTAGATGGCGCTGCCATCATGAACCAGGTGCCACTGTGCCGCACATCGTACGGGCCATATGCCCGCGCCATGGTGCGTATATGCAAAGAAGAAAGTTTTCACCAACGCCAGGGATACGAGATAATGCTTACCCTATCAAAAGGTACAGACGTGCAGCGCAAAATGGCGCAGGATGCCCTGAACCGCTGGTGGTGGCCATCGCTCATGATGTTTGGCCCGCCAGATGCTGATAGCCCGCATACCGCGCAAAGCATGCGTTGGCGCATCAAGCGTTTTACCAATGATGAACTGCGCCAGCGGTTTGTAGATGTAACTGTAGAACAAACCCGCATACTGGGGCTGCAAATACCGGACAAAGACCTGAAGTGGAATGAGGCTACAGGGCATTATGATTTTGGTACGCCCAACTGGGATGAGTTTTACGAGGTACTGAAAGGCAATGGCCAGTGCAATAAAGAACGCGTAGATACCCGCCGCAAGGCATGGGAGAACGGCAAGTGGGTGCGCGATGCCGCTATGGCACACAGTGCTAAACGCCAGGAACGTAAGCAGAAAAAAGCAGCATAATATAAAAGGTAACGGCTACAAATGATACTTGTAGCCATTATTGTCTTTCGTGAACAGATAAGATCAATACAATGTCGCAAGCAACAAACAGCAAGCAGGAATGGCCTTTGTGGGAGGTCTTTATACGCAGTAAAGCAGGTCTTGATCATAAACATGCCGGCAGCCTGCATGCTGCAGATGCGGATATGGCTATAGAGAATGCCCGCGATGTATATACCCGCCGCATGGAAGGGATAAGCATATGGGTGGTAGAGAGTAAGTATATACATGCATCAGATCCTGGTGATGCAGAGATACTGTATGAGCCTGCAAATGATAAAATATACAGGCACCCTACCTTTTACAACCTGCCAGATGAGTTGACGCACATGTAAACGTGCCTCGATAGTTTTCTATAAAAATACCAGATGAGCAAAGAACTTGTAAAATATACCCTGCAGATAGCAGATAATGCCTTGATAATGGGCCATCGCCTAAGCGAATGGTGCGGCCATGGCCCTGTGCTGGAACAGGATATAGCCCTTACCAATATAGCCCTGGATCACTTGGGGCAGGCGCGTAATCTCTATCAATATGCTGCTGCGGTCTTTAACCAACTGCCGCTTGAAGCCAAAAAGGAATTTTTTACCGGAACAGCTTTATCGCAAATGGTGAGCGAAGGGAAGGAGATAGATGAAGATGACCTGGCCTACCTGCGCGACAACTGGGACTTTTACAATGTGCAGCTGGTAGAAATGCCTAATAATGATTGGGCATATACAATAGCCCGCTCTTTTATATACGATACATTCAACCATTTATTTTATACAGCGCTGTTGAGCAGTAAGGACGAGACGCTGGCTGGTATCGCTGAAAAATCGCTGAAAGAAGTAGACTACCATGTACGCTGGAGCAGCGAATGGGTAGTGCGCCTTGGCGATGGAACCGACGAAAGCCATGGCCGTATGCAAGCTGCACTTAATGATATGTGGCCCTACAGCGGTGAACTGATGGCCACCAACGAAACCGATAAATGGGCGCTGGGTAACGGTATAGGGCCTGATATTGCAGCGATGAAAACTGCCTGGCACAATAGGATGACCACCGTGCTGCAAGAGGCCACCCTGCAAGCAGCACCCGATGGGTGGATGCATAAAGGAGGTAAGGATGGCCGCCATACAGAACACCTGGGCTATATACTTGCAGAACTGCAATTTATGCAGCGTGCATACCCAGGTATGGAATGGTAGTATTTTTATAGCTTAAACCCGAAAGCATGTTGTATTTTTAAGGTTCAACATGTAGCCCTGGTACCTGAATGTCTGTTTCTGTAGTTTTGCCTTGCTATAACCCGCCACAGGATTGGGCTGTAAATATTGTAGACCAATATGGTGTACTTAGCGCGCTGATACAACGACCACTTGAAATGATAGTGGTATACGATGGCATTAGCAAAGGAGTAACGAGTACAGACCTGGCTTTTCTTCATGATAATATACCTGGTGTACAACAGATTTCATTAGAACACAACAAAGGGAAAGGATATGCATTGCGAAGCGGCATAGCACAAGCCACTGGCGATATCATCATCTACACCGACATAGACTTTCCCTACACTACAGAAAGTTTCCTTAAGATATATACAGCCCTGCATAGTGACTCCTGCGATGTGGCAGTTGGCGTAAAGGATGAGGTCTATTATGAAAAAGTGCCATTGCTGCGCCGCATCATATCCAAGTACTTGCAGTTCTTTATCCGCCTATTCTTATCTACACCTATAACAGATACCCAGTGTGGTCTTAAAGGGTTTACTGCAAAGGTAAAACCGGTTTTTTTGGCTACCACTATCGACAGGTATCTTTTTGACCTGGAATTTATACGTAACTGCTATAAAAGCAAGGATAAGTACAGGGTTTGTCCCATTCCCGTAACGCTTAACCCAGGTATCCATTTTCGCTCTATGAATTATAAGATACTGCTGCCGGAAATCGTTAATTTCATGAAAATTTTATTGCGTTAATTTCCTGTATGCACGTAAGACAGAAAAATTTGTGGCTACTTGTTGCCATATTGTTTGCCATATGCCTGACGATATTTATGCTTTCTGATATCGTCATTCATCCGCAGCATAGTATGATGGAGGTGGGTGGAGATGGAGGCAAAAATTATTTGTCCTGGTTCTATCATATCATGTACGAAAAGGGGACATGGTTTTATGGCATGAATTACCCTTATGGGGAGCATATTGTTTATGCCGATGGTCAGGCACTGCTATCAGTGCCGCTTAGTTATATAAACAAGTGGATGCCTATGAGTAATGGCACCATACTGGCGATAATGAATTTGTGCATTGGCTTTAGTTATGTGCTGGGCATTGTGTACTCGTGGAAAATATTGGTGCACTTCCGCGTTGCCCCATGGGCAGCTATAATTTTTGCAGGTCTCATCATATCGCTCTCGCCACAAGTAACCCGGATAGGTGGCCATTATGCGCTCGCTATGATGTGTTTTGTGCCAATGTTGTTCTACTGGTTCATACTATATAATGAGCAGGGGAAACTCAGGTACATGATCTATGTATTCCTGCTGGCTACTATCATGTCTTTCGAGCATCCTTATTTTGGTGGGCTGGCCTTCATATGGGTAGCCATGTATACTGTGGGTTGCCTGGTACTATACAAAACGCGCCCTATAGCTAAAATAAGGCACATATTGCCACCGGTCATTTGTGTGGTAGCCATGTATGCGGTGATACAGATATTTATGCATACCACTGATCCTGTGCACGACAGGCCTGTATATCCATATGGTGCATTGCAGACGGTAACGGAGTTCCCACTTATAGTTACTTCCGGTTATTCCCCCATCTGGACGCATATTGGTACCCTTGCGAAAGTGGAATTCCCTAAAGGTGGGGAAGGGTATATTTATGTAGGGTTAGTAGCTGCTATAGTATTTGCTGTGTCGCTGATCATAGGCATAGTAAGGTTGGTAAGGAAAAAACATTTCAGCAACTTGCGTGCGGCAAGGCGGTTCCCGGCCATATGGTTCTTCGTAGCATTTGGTACATTGATACTTGCTTTAGGTATACCATTTGTATGGGGGATGGACGATCTGTACGAACATATGTCTGTGCTCCGCCAGTTCAGGGCGCTGGGCAGGTTTGGGTGGATATTCTATTATATCATTACTGTGTATGCTGTTGTGATGCTATACGGATGGTATGCCCGGGCGCTTGTGCGGCAAAAGAAGATATGGGCATACACAGTGCTGTTCATACCTATGCTGGTATGGGCATGGGAATCTTCGGCCTACATAAAATTTACAAGGGACATAGCTGATGGAAGCTACGATAAATATAAATATTTCTTTGCTACAGAAGATGGATCACTAAGTGCTTTTCTGGCGGAACACCAGCACAAGCGTACAGACTTTCAGGCTATGATACTGTTGCCTTTTATACATGTAGGCAGCGAAAAACTGTGGCTGCATGAAAGTGCAGGCTGGATGGTAACATTAGGAGCAAAAGCAGCGGTGCAGCAACAGATACCAATAGTGAATGTACTGATGTCAAGGACATCGCTCTCGCAAACGGAAAAACAGGTGCGTACTGTAGGCGGCCCTTTCACTGATAAACCATTGATGAGAGATGGGGCAAGCAATAAGCCATTCCTCATCATGCGCTTTGAAGGGGACTCTATAGATGTGGACCAGCAATACTTGTTGCGGAACAGCGACTATATAGGCCACTATAGCCAATGCTTCCTGTATGCCTGCTATCCGCAAACGCTTCTGGCCAGCGACAAGCACTATGCAGACAGCGCCCGCGCAATAGCTAAAAATATGCATGGCAGCGATACTGTTATCAACGCAACAGGTAGCTGGTACATAAACCATTTTGATACCGGTACATCGGTCCAAAAACTATTTGGTGCTGCGGGAAAGCCTTCGCCTATGGATGGGAAAGCCTATATAGCGCAGGTACCTATAAAACCCGCTGATACAGACCGGGAATATGAGCTATCGGTTTGGGTGCTGATGGAGGATAAAGATTTCAGAGGGCCGGCATTTGTATGGGAAATGGATGATAGCGCAGGGGTGGGGTTAGCAAGTGTAGCTATGCCTGCAAAAACAAGTACAGATAACAAGGGTTTGTGGTTCAGAGTATCGGGCTATTATAAGATACCTGCACATACTGCATTGCTCAAGTGCAGGGTAATGCCAAGTAAACATTTGTGCTACTTTGCTATAGATGAAATGATGGTGCGCCCTACAGGAACGCTTATCATCTCCAGGTCGGCAGATGGAAAGATAATGGCCAATACCCATTTGCTGCCCTGATCGCTAATACAATATTGGTACGCTATATTATAAAAAGAATGGCAACAATGGCTGCAAGCATCAATGCTACAGATACCTTAAGAATTAGGAACGAGGATGGCCGGCAGATGCCTGTATGGTTGCTATTGTTGCTTTTGGTCATTATTACCTTTGCTGCATTTTATCCTGCATTATCAGCATATTATATAACGGTAGATGATCCGGTATATTTATTTGCGAACAACTCCCTGGCACCTTTTGGTAAAGTTTGGAGCTGGGATGCGGTGAAGCACTTGTTTACCGATGCAAGTGGCAATTACATTCCATTGGTGACGCTGACCTACGCCATTGAAAAGTATTTTTTCGCACCCGATACACTTACTGCTCCTTTTATTTTTCATCTGGATAATGTACTTATACATATAGGCTGCACCATTTGTACATTTTTTCTTTTCCTGAAACTGGACGTGAAAAAATGGGGCGCATTTATCGGTGCATTATTATTCGGCATCCACCCCATGCGTGTAGAGTCCGTAGCATGGGTCACAGAGCGTAAAGATGTATTGTATGGTCTGTTCTTCTTGCTGTCCTTGATCACATACATCAACTACATAAAAAGCACTAAGAACAATACTACATGGTACCTGGTCACCTGGTTGTTTGCCTTGCTATCCTGCCTTGCAAAAGTACAGGCAGTGTGCCTGCCATTATGTATGGTAGCATTAGATGTTTATTTTGACAGAAAGTGGCTTTCTCCTAAAGTTCTTTTGGTTGAAAAACTGCCGTGGTGGCAATTATCGCTCACCTTTGGCATTGTAAACGTTTACATACTGGCCTCCCAAAAGATATTTAATATAGGGCTTAACGTAGCGCATTACAACTTTATAGATAAACTGGCCATTGGTGCATATGCGTACACTATGTACCTCGTCAAGTTCATCTATCCCTACCAGATGCTGGCCCTGTACCCATATCCTATTAAAATGCCGGTCATAGCTTATGTGTTGATAGTGGTAGTATTGGCTTCGTTTGTATTGTTGCTATGGAGGGCAAAGCAACATAAGGTATTGCTCTTAGGTATTGCGCTCTTTACTTGTAGTGTTGTGTTCGTATTGCAGGTGTTACCATCTGGTAATACATTCATGGCAGACCGCTACACTTATATAGGCTATACGGGGCTTTTCTTTATTGTGGCAAAAGGGTACGAATGGGTAATTAGATACTTGCGACAGTATAAGTTGTTCATCAATATTGCCTTGGGCCTGTATTTATCGCTTTTTGCATTTATGACCTTTAACCAGAATAAAGTATGGCAGAATACGGTATCGCTGTGGACACACTATACAGAGGTAAAGCCCGATGATTATTATGGTTACTATCAGCTTGCAGGGTACTATATGGATGTGATGTTATCCAAACTGCCTGACCCGCATATAGACACAACTCATCCGCTGAATACGTTGCCACTGCAGTATATGCAAATTACAGAGATAAAAGACTCGCTGAATGGGAGACCATCGGCAGAGATAACCTCAAATATTTTGTTCAACCATGGCGTGGCCTATGAGTTCACTTATAAGATAGGCAGCGCGGTCAATGAATATACAAAAGCCCTGAACATGGACCCTAATATGAAGGCGGCGAATCAGAACAGAGCCTATGACCTATACTTATTAAAAAGGTACGATCTTGCCGAACAAGACTTTTTGCGTGCCGAACAGATGGACCCCGGTAACGATGTGAATTACTACAGGCATTCTGTCTGTGAAATGACATTACAGAAACCAGTGGAAGCACTGAAGTGCATAAATAAAGCATTGCAGGTCAATAGCGGCAACCCGGAATATTACATCAGCAGAGCTACCTACGAGAAAAGCCTAGATCTAATGCAAGCTATGCAAGCCGATATAGAGACAGCAAAACAGTTAGGGGGTACTATTCCACCAGCGCTACTACAATGACGTAAATTGACATTATTTGCGTCTAAGGCTATCCAGCCTGTAAATAAAAACCGTGTTATAGCTGCCTGTTACGGTGCTGTAGTAATTTGATTCGATATGTCTTTTTAAACTTTCTGATGATGTGACTATTCTGTTGACATTCTTAAATTCTCTGTTGTAGGAAAATTGCACAGGCTTGTGCCTGTTTGCGAACATGCTTTGGTAGCATACTACATTCTGATCCAGATCGGTGACAACGGTGCAGCTATCAATATTTCGTTTGCCACGATATACATCGCTTAAGAATTGGGTCATATCGCCATTTTCGACTGACATGCCTCCATTGGTCTTTTTATTTAACACTTGATCCATGATGTTAATGTACGGAGTTAAACATAGAAGTGCTATAAAGGCTATTGGTAGTATGTTAGTTCTCAGTTGGGTCTCTACATTTATAGTTGCTAACAACTGATATATTCCATAAATGAAGGTCGCGACCATCATTGAAAAAAATGGATATAGGGGTAAAATATACCAGATGATCTTTGTTTGAGCGTTATTAACAATAAGAAAATAGCTGATTGTAACAAAAAGCAGTAAAATGGTAAGGTCCTGCATCCATTTAAATTTAGATCGTATACCAAATATTGCCCCAGGCAATAGCAATAAGAACCAATATTTAAATTGACTGTATGCTATCTCATCAAAATAAAAATACGCACCACCATTATGATTCTCTAAAGTGTTGCTGTACCTGCCGCCAAGTTCATTAGCTTTTACCGCATCTATATATCCAGGGTTGTAATGCGCTCTTAAAAAATAATAACCTATCACTATTACTACAAAGCTGCAAATACCAATGTACAAATAGCTTTCCTTAACTACTGTGAGCAACCTTTTTTTGTATATGGTATATAAGAATAGAGCAGGCAACAGCATAAGGCCGGCTATGCCTTTTGTAAGACCAGCCAATATGATACCTGCAAAGGCAAGCGCCAGATATTTCTTTTTGGACTCCTCCAGATACAAATAAAAAAACAGGCTGTAGGCTGTTAGAAATAATGCCAGCAACGAATCGTAGTCGCCTGTACGTGTTCCATGTATACCCACATAGCCAGGGACTGTTATTAGTACTAAACAACTGAATAGACCTAATAGCGGTGTTTTTAATTTTTTTGCCAGGAACCAATATATCAATAAGCATGTAGCCAAAGCAGCAAGTGCTGAAGGCAAGCGCACTGCAAGTTCGCCTGGGCCTAATAATTTAATGAATAAAACCTGTAGCCATATCATTAATGGGGGCTTGGTATTCCACATGTCAGGGTTCCCCAAAAAATGGGTTACAATATAGTTATGGTCATGATCCATTTCAAATGCATTCTCGGCAAGGCGCGCTTCATCCCAGTTTTGAAAAGGTATTTCGTCAAGATGGCTAAACAGCGGCATGGCAGCCAGCAATAACATGATAAACAGCCCGGTAGTGAATTTTAATTTCATGACATGTTTTAGGTTTACTTGGTATGGAGGTGTAGATACTAATAGTAAAGGTAATATACTGGAAATAAAAAAGGTAACGCCCCAAGTGGAGCGTTACCTTTTACATAATTTATAGTAAGACCTACGCTACTGAAGCCTTCACTTTATCCATTCCTCTCTTCACCCACCTTTTAAAGCGGAAGCTCATCAGGCACAGTACAGGTACCAGTATCAGGGTTAGGAAGGTAGCGAAGCTCAGTCCATATATCATGGTCCATGCCAGTGGTGCCCAGAAGGCAGCACTATCGCCACCAAAGAATATGTTAGGTCTCAGGTGTTGGAAAAGACCTGCAAAATCAATGTTCATACCTAATGCAAGTGGTATAAGGCCCAGAATGGCAGCTGTTGCAGTAAGCAATACAGGTGTCATACGGGTGCGGCCTGCTTCCAGGAGCGCATCTATCTCACTCATACCTTCGGCAAGCATCATGTCCATGAATTCTACAAGCAGTATACCATTTCGCACTACTACACCGGCAAGTGCTACGATGCCGATACCACTAAGCGCAATAGAGAACCCGGTCTTAAATATGCCCAGTCCAAGCAGCACACCCACTACGCTGAATATTACCTCGCTCAGTATTATTATCGTCTTGCTTATAGAGTTGAACAACAACATGAGTATCAGGAATATCATAGCTATGGCGATGCCAAATGCTTTGCCCAGGAAGTTCATCATCTCTATCTGGTCCTCTTGCTGGCCACCCATGCGGATGCTTATACCTACCGGTGGTTTGTATTCTTTTAGTTGTGCCTGCACAGCAGCTACCACATCATTAGGGTTAGAACCGTTAAGCACGTTGGATGACAGCGTGATGATGCGCTTTTGATTCTTACGTTTGATACCGCCATAAGTAGTAGCATACCGTACATCTGCAAAGGCGCTGATGGGCACAGTTCTTACCGCACCACCCATACCCATGTCTCGGAATATGATAGGCATATTGCGTATCGCATCTATATCCCCACGTTGTGATTCTTTCAGGCGTAGCGTTATTTTATAATCATCGTTCTGGTCACGGAACCTGGAGATCTCCTTGCCGAATACCGCCGTACGCAGGCTGTTAACAACAGTACCTGTGGTAATACCCTCCGTGTTCATGTGCTCTCTATCCAGGTCGAAGACTATTTCCGGGTTGCGGGCCTGGAAGTCGCTGCGCAATTGTTCTACACCTGCTATCTGCTGGTTTTCCAGATAGCGTTTCAGTTTTTCAGATGCGCTTACCAGTGTATCCAGGTTGTCACCGGTCATTTCTATTACTATAGGCTTTGCCAATGGCGGTCCACTGCTTTCTTTATCTACAGTTACTTCAGCACCCGGTACTCCTTGCACTGCATTGCGCACTTTCTCCATAGCCTCTGTGCTGGATATGCCTTTACGTTGTGCGAATTCTACGTAGGCCACTGTTATACGCCCTTTATTAGGGAAGTCTCCGATCTCACCACTGTTAGGGTCTACCGCGCCAACGGTCACGTTCGCGATAACTGATTTTACAATTGGGTTGCCAAGTCCTGTTTTAGGATCTATACCCAGTGCTTTATCTACATCCAGTTCCAGCTTTTTCAATACTGTATTGGTATAGGCCTGGTCTGTACCTACCGGCAGATTAAGATATACATACGTAAAGTTGGGGTCCGATTCTGGGAAGAACACCACCTTAGGACCGCGTATAGCTACCAGTACTATAGAGAATATGATAAGCGCTACTGTGATACCTATTACTGCACCTGTATGGGCCAATGCTTTTCTCAGCCACTTTGCGTACCAGTCCTGAAATGCAGGCCAGGTCCTGTTCTGGAAGATGTGTATCCATCGTGCGAACACAAATTTCTCCAGCAGTATGAACAGGTATATAAAGAGAATAAAATTACCCACGCCAAAATTCCCCATTAAATAGAACAACAGGATAGCTATGACGAAACCTATCAGGAACGCTCTGTCTTTTTTCGTGAACTTAGGTTTGTCCATATCATGGTCATGGTCTTCCACCTTCATAAAGTCGACCGCGAACACAGGATTGATGATGTAAGCGACAATAAGCGATGCCACTAATGTTATGATAAGGGTGATAGGCAGGTACTTTAAGAAGCTACCTACAATGCCCGGCATAAATACCAGCGGGATGAAAGGCATAAGCGTAGTGGCGGTACCCGATAGTACGGGCATGAATACCTCGCCGGTAGCTATTTTGGCAGCCTCCTTTATCGGCATTTTACCATTGCCAAATATGCGATGTGTGTTCTCTATTACCACAATGGCATCATCTACCACTATACCAAGTGCCAGGAGGAAGGAGAACAACACGATCATATTAAGCGTGAAGCCTACTACCGGTAGCACCAGGAATGCTATGGCGCAAGACAAGGGTACAGACATGGCTACGAACAGTGCGTTGGTAACCCCCATGAAGAACATGAGTATCACGGTAACCAGTATAAAACCGATAACGATAGTATTGATAAGGTCGGTAAGGGTAGACCTTGTTTTTTCGCTCTGGTCGCCGGTTATTACTATATTCAGATCCTTTGGCAGCTCATCTTTCTTCATCTGCACTATCAGGTCATTTATCTTGTCTGATGCTGCTATGAGGTTCTCGCCTTTTGTCTTAATAACGTTCAGCGTTATCACATTATTTCCATTCAAGCGGGCATAGCTAGCCTGCTCCTCAAAGCCATCTTTTACATCGGCAATGTCTCGCAGGTATATAGCTTTCCCTTGCGGGTTCTTTACAACTACATTCCCTATCTCGTCCGCAGTTTTAAATTCGTTCTTTATACTAAGTATCCTTTTTTGGTTGTTCATAGATACCTGCCCTGCAGTGGCCGATACGTTCTCGGCTGCAACGGTATTTTCTATATCCCCAAATGTGAGGCCGGCAGCCTGCATTTTGAACAGGTCTACATTTATCTGTATCTCGCGGTCCAGCGCACCTACTATATCCACGCGCTTTATTTCCTTCATGGCCTCTACGTTGTCCTTTATACGGTCAGCGTATTTTTTTAGCTTGTTCAGGTCAAAGTTGCCTGATATGTTGAGGTACAGTATAGGCACCTCAGAAAGGTCTACGTCTTTTATCTCCGGCTGATTGGGCAGGTTCTTAGGCAGGTCGGTCTTTGCCTTGTCCACGGCATCCTTTACATCCTGTTTCGCCTTGTCTATCTGTACGCCAGTATTAAATTCCGCGATCACTACAGAGTAGTCCTGAAACGAATTACTGGTCACCCTTTTGATGCCGGTCAGGTTCTTTAGCTGTTTTTCAATGTGCTTGGTCACCAGGTTCTCCATGTTTGCCGGAGATGTACCTGGGTAGGCCGTCTGCACAATGATATTGGGTATCTTGATATCAGGGAACTGCTCCTTTGGCAATCCATTATAGGCCATGTAGCCGGCTATGGAAAGGAGCAATGTGATGATATATATGGCCGTGCGGTTGTCAATTGACCAGCTCGACGGTTTAAACTCTTTAACTACGTCTTTCATGTGTTGTCTGTTTCAGAAATTGCTGGTAAACTTATTGTTGTACACTTATAGGGTCGCCATTGTCCAGGTTGTCATAACCGGTAATTATAACGCGGTCTCCTGCCTTAAGTCCTGACTTTATTTCTACTTGGCCGTCGCTGTTCTGCCCGGTGGTCACATATACTACCTTGGCCGTGTTGCCATCAGCTATATATACAAGGTCACCCTTGCTTGTTTTCTGTATTATAGATACAGGCACTGTTATTGCATCGTCACTTTCGTAGTTGGCTATCTTCATGATGCAACTCATGTTAGGATGCAATTTTGTTCTGCCGGTAAGTTTTACCTGCACCAGGAACGAGCGTGAGGATGGATCTACAGCTTCTGATACATAGGTAAGCTTAGTGGTTATAGAATCGCCCAGATCAGGGAATATCAACTTTACGGTATTGCCTGCATGTATCTTACCCAGGTAGTTCTCACCCAGCTGTGCTTCAGCTTTTAGCTGGCCACTGTTTACTACACGTATACTTGAGAGTCCTGCTGATACTGCATCCCCCACTTTTAAGGTAGCCTGATCAACTACGCCATTTATTGGTGATATTATATGGTACATATTACGTTGCGCTATTAATGCAGATCTTTGTTTTTCAGCAAATTCATAATTAGCCTTAGCTGTCAATAATTGCACTTGTGTACCTATGTTTTGTGCCCATAGTTGTTTTTGCTTTTCATACAAGGTTTTGGTGAGGCCTAATTGCGCTTCCTGACCCAATATCTGCTGTTGTACAATAGCATCATCTATCGTCGCCAAAACCTGCCCTTTGCTTACGTGTTGGCCGGCTTGTACCAATACACTCTTTACTATGCCCCCTGCTTGTGCATATGCATAAACGTTCTGATCTCCGGTTATAGAGCTTTGTACTGATACATAACCTACAAAATCCGTTTTCTGCACGGGTAGCACTACCACTGGTGTTGCCTTTTTAGAGGAGTCGCCACCCTTAGCTTCCAGGTCGTGTATCTTGGTGTCAATATCGGAGCGCTGTTTCTTAAGCTCGTTCAGCTTTTGTGTATTGTCAACAGTTTTTTTGCCACCGCAAGAGGCAAGTATTATAGCAGGTAGTATTAAATAGATGAGACGTTTCATGCTCTTTATATTTTGATCGTGTGGTTTTATGTTTGTTTCGTTTTACTTTAAAAGTCCTAATGCTTTCTTCAGGTCAGCTTCTGCATTTGTAAGGTCGAGCAACGCACTGAAGTAGTTGTTCTGCGCCTGTAGTTGGTCTGTTTGGGCCTGGGTCACTTCTACGTTGCTCCCTACCCCCGCCTTGTATTTTTTCTGCGCAAGGTCCAGTACATCATTTGCAAGCTCTAAGTTTCTGTGTTGGCTTTGTACCTGTAGCAAGGTATTGCGTAAAGTAGTGCGCGATTGAGATGCTTGAAAGTCTATCGTCAGTTTTATATTATCTATGTTATTCTTTGATTTTTCAACGTTCAGTTTTGCCTCTCTAACCTGATTTGCGCGCATAAACCCATTAAATATGGGAATATTAAGCTGTACGCCAACCAATACGCTGGGCAGGTAATTGCTCAATTTCATGACCTCGCTGAATGCCTGAGATGAATAGTTATAGCCAGCATTTGCTATCAGATTAAGAGAAGGCAAGCCTGCATACTGGTACCTTTTGACATTGTAACTGTTAAGTTTTAGCTGGGTAGTGAAAAAATTGTATTCAGGTACACGGCTATAGTTCTCATCTTCTTCCAGCAATTGAGCAACCTCATTACGGTGGGCTTCAACATCAGTATCTGTAAGGACGATAGGCGTTGTTATATCCATACCCATCTGGTACTTTAGCACTTGTTCGCTTACACTTAGCATATTGCTGATGCGAATACTATCTGTACTTAAGTTATTCACCTGCACGCTGGTGCGTTCTACTTCTATACGTTCTGCAAATCCGTTTTCTTGTGTCACTCTTATATCATGCTCTATCAGGCGGGCATTATGCAAGGAGCTTTTAATGATATCGTACTGCCTGTAAGCGATGGCCAATGAGTTGTAGGCCCTGTATACGTTATAGCGTATCGTCTCCGCGCTGACCTCACCATTTAGAGAAGCATATTGCATTATTGTTTTTTGTGCCTGCAATGCTACAAGTACACTACCATCAAATAGCACTTGAGAGCCACTGAGAGTACCAACACCTGCGTATTTTGGTGAAAATTGAACAGCCGTATATTGACTACCGCCTGTGGTTGGTTGTTGCGGTATCAGTGCAGTTGGAACTACATTCTGGTTTAAATAACTGCCAAAAAACTCCCCGAATATACCTGTAGGGAAGAACGATTGCTGCGGTACTACATAATCATCAAATTCGGCCTTGGCGTTTATATGAGGATACGCTGCTGATATGGTCTGTTTATTTTGTGCATTTTGTATCAGCACATCCAGCCGGGCGTTCTTTATGGTATAATTATGCTTCATGGCGTATGCCATGCAGTCTTCCAGGCTCAGCGGAGTAGGAGTATCTTGCGCCTTACTGCTCAGGCCCGCCGCCAGTAGCATTGTTAAGATAAGTGTGAAATTGTACCTCATGTTTGTTGCTATTTGCTTAAATATATTGTTTTGTATTCGCGGTATAATTGTTCGCCTTTTTGAGTCATAATGCCGTACAAGAAATGTTCTGTTATTTCCAGGCTTACAGAGAGCAGGTCGTTGCGCTCATTCACCAGCAGGTTGGGCTGCAGTATCATAAGTGATGTTTCCAATCTTAGCCGCGCCATCAGGTCTGCATTTATCTCTGCACGAAAAAGGCCTTCTTTCATTCCCCGGCTTATCATATCCCGTGTCATCCCCACATCATCTTTGTCCAGTCGTTCTTTGAACAATTTGTAGGTGTCCGGGTAAAAACGACGCAGTTCGAACATGGCCATCGGGTTTATCTCTTTGAACTTACTGTCCATCATCACCATCATTTTTACCATGGCCTCAACAGCATCTTTCGATTCGTCTATCATGATGCTGCACCTATTCTTCATGTCATCGTCATAACTCACTACCGCCTCATGCACTACTTCGTCCTTATTTGCAAAGTGCTGGTACAGCGTTTTTTTCGATATGCCGGCCCCACGTGCTATATCATCCATAGTAATTGTTTTAAACCCATATTGTTTAAACAATTCAGATGCACACCCTATTATTTTAGCTAATGGTCCCATAACGCCACGCAAAACTATGGAAACATTTTATACAATAATCGTTTCCATTATAATTTATTTCTATTCTCTCTTAAAAACCACATATAGTTGCAACAAAGACCGATAAGCTGGAGAAAAATATATGCACTGTTTGTTATACTAATAAATGCTAAAATTGAAACACATTGGCCACCTGCTCTTACTCGATAACGGAATGTTTATTAAGTTTACCGCCAAAATCATCATTATGGGTTTCATAAAAGATTTTAAAGCTTTCGCAATTAAAGGGAATGTAATGGATCTGGCGGTCGGTGTTATTATCGGCGGTGCTTTTGGTAAAATAGTTACTGCATTGGTCGATGACCTCATCATGCCCCTGGTAGGTATGATAGGTACGGGTGAAAGTTTCACAGATAAATATGTGGTTCTGAAACCCGGTAAGGACGGTGCAGTGAAGTTCAAATCGTTGGCAGAGGCCAAAACTGCTGGTGCCAATGTGTTTGCCTATGGCGATTTTATACAGACCATTGTTAATTTCCTCATTATTGCATTTAGTATATTTCTTTTTATACAACTGCTGGCAAACATGAAAAAACGGATGGATAAAGAAGCGGCTGTGGCACCACCACCTGCTATCTCGTCCACAGATAAATTATTGATGGAGATCCGTGATCAGTTAAAAAACAACAAAACCTCGTAAAAAGAGTGCATTTTTGCAGGGCAACAACGCGTTATGGCTACAGGGAAGGTATATAAGGGTCTTTGCGAACTAAAGAAAAAAGCGACCAGTGCATTTGCTGTGCTGGCCGATCCTGATAAGATATCACCCAACGATATGCGCTACCTGGCCGAGTTGTGCAATGATGCAGGTGTAGATTTTCTGTTCATTGGTGGCAGCTTGCTTATGGCCCACCAGCTGGATGCTTCCATACAAAGTTTCAAAGCCGAGAGCGATATTCCGGTGGTCTTGTTCCCGGGCAGTCCCGCACAGGTAACACCTTATGCCGATGCACTTTTGTACTTATCCGTTATATCGGGCCGCAATGCTGAGTTACTTATCGGGCAGCATGTAGTATCGGCCCCGGTGGTGAAGGCCAGCGGGCTGGAAGTGATATCTACAGGCTACATGATCATAGATGGTGGGGTACCTACCACGGTATCGTACATGAGCAATGCCACACCAATACCTGCCAATAAACCAGAGATAGCTTTATGTACTGCCTGGGCGGCCGAGATGCAGGGCAAGCATGTGCTGTATATGGATGCCGGCAGTGGCGCAAAGCATCCCGTATCGGTCGATATGATAAGAAAAGTAAGTTCGCATACAGACATACCGCTTATTGTAGGTGGTGGTATACACACCCCCGAAAAGGTATTTGCCAATTGCCAGGCAGGGGCCAATGTGGTAGTGGTGGGCAATGCTATAGAGCGCGATCCATTGCTGATAAAAGAACTTTGCGCCGCCACCAAGCAGGGCGGGGCCCGGCAAAATGTGGTAGCATAGCTATAAGGCTCCAAAATTATTTTCTGCAATTTTGGTTGGCTATTTAATTTATTTACTTACCTTCGCACTCCATTTAATTATTCCCCTTGTAAAAGGGCAAAATATACTATTATGAAACGTACATATCAACCGCATCGTAAAAGCCGCAAAACTGTTCATGGTTTCCGTAAGCGTATGGAATCTGCAAATGGCCGCAGGGTTTTGGCCAGCCGTCGTGCTAAAGGTCGTCACAAGCTGACCGTATCAGACGAAAGCCGCCTGAAATAATCTTTACTATTAAAACTTTTTAGCCATTCGTTATACTTTCACAGCAGACGAGCGGCTGAAACGCGAGCAACATATTGATACGCTTTTCCTGACCGGGAAAGCGTTTTCTTTTTTTCCGGTCAGGTTCATGTACAAATGGGTGCCGCGCACAGCCGATATATCCCCATCGCGGGTAGGCTTCTCCATACCCAAAAAGAAATTTCGTAGTTCGGTACACCGCCACAGGGTACGCAGGCTGCTCTTCGAGAGCTGGCGGCTGCACAAGCACATACTGTATGCGCACATACCACCGCACCTGCAACTACATATCTTCCTTATCTTTACAGACAATAAAATGCCCGAATACACCTTGGTAGAACCATTGGTAGTAAAAGGCCTCAACAAGCTAAAAGAAACACTGCCACAACCACCAGATGCGTAAAGTACTGTCTGCTATCTTCATTGGTTTCATACATGTGTATCAGGCCACCATTTCGCCATTGCTTGGGGCCAAATGCCGCTACACGCCATCCTGCAGTCAGTATGGTGTTGAGGCCATAAAAAAATATGGACCGCTCAAAGGCGGCTGGCTCACCTTCAAACGTTTTCTTTCCTGCAATCCTTGGGGTGGTCACGGGTACGATCCTGTACCATAGGCTTGTCTTTTGGCATTGTAATGTCTTTAGATACTCTTTACATTTGTAATCCTTATTCTTAACTTATGTTCTACTCCTTCAAAGGTTTCATACCTGTTGTTCATCCTACTGCATTTGTGCATCCACAGGCTGCCGTTACAGGCAATGTAATTATTGGCAAAGATGTATATATAGGCCCCGGTGCAGCCCTCCGTGGCGACTGGGGTGGTATAGTGATAGAAGACGGCTGCAACGTGCAGGAGAACTGCACTATACATATGTTCCCAGGTGTTACCGTATTGCTGAAGGAAGGGGCTCATATAGGCCACGGCGCTATAGTGCATGGCGGCATCATAGGCCGCAATGTAATGGTGGGCATGAATAGCGTTATTATGGATGAAGTAGAGATCGGGGACGAATGCATCATTGGCGCACTCTCTTTCATTAATGCCAATAGTAAGATACCACGCCGCTCACTGGTAGTAGGCAACCCATACAAGATAATAAAAGAGGTGAGCGACGAAATGATAGCGTGGAAAACAAAAGGCACCCAGCTATACCAGTCACTCCCTAAAGACTGCTACGATAGCCTGGTGGCCTGCCAGCCCCTCTTTGAGATGCCTGCCGACCGGCCGGCCCAGGAAAGCCTCTACACAACCTGGAACCAGATAAAAGAAAGTAAATAAAGGTCTGATAAAAAGAAGAATGGCTTGCATGTTAACATGCAAGCCATTCTTCAAAGTTCTGAGATAGATGGAATTAACCTTCATCAGAATTTACCAGTTCCATTACGAACTTGGCAACTGATGCTATACGCGCATGGTTCAATGCGTAGTGAATGAATTTACCGTCACGTTCAGTGATAACGATGTTTGCACGACGCAGTATAGCAAGATGTTGTGATGCTACAGACTGCTCTAAACGTAATTTTACATAAATGTCAGTAACATTCATGCGTTTGTTTTCTTCAAGCAGTTTTACTATCTGCTGGCGAAGTTTGTGATTAATTGCCCTTAACGTCATAGCCGCATTCTTTACAGCTACATAGTCTAACTTGATCTGATCGCTAGCTCCTTCGTTTTTACGAATCACCAGTGTGTTGGCTGACACAGTTGTTTCCATTAATTTACTTTTTTCTGTTGTTAAAATGATATTGTTTGCTTGCTTTCTGTGCTATTTGTAGTAGAAACTACATATACACAATGCAAACATACCTAATATGGAGATATGAATCAAGAACATATTTAGTAAAACTGTTAATTTGACGTTAAAAGTGATAAAATTTATCAATATAAATGAATTAAGTGATTGAAATACAATCACTTATGAGTGTAAACTTCTTTTAGGTAAAATGGTGCTGCAGTAGCCATATTTACAAATTTTCCTTCATTGAATTCATTTTGAGCTAATGTAGCCCAATAAGGAAAGTCAATGCTGATATCATGATCGATAATGGCACCTTCCGCCAATATATTTGCCAATTGTGCTTCATCTGCATTGGTGATCAGATAGCTATTATTCACCAGTTTATTTATATCTTTTTCTAATATATGCTGCGAGGGTATGGTAAAGTTCGCTCCAGCATCTGTTGCGGCTATAAAATATTCTTTTTCCCGGGCCACCAGCAGGGTGGTGTACTGGCTATATTTATCCTGATACTGTTGTTGTTTACTACCCAATAGCAGGGCGAGTTTATTATCCGCAAGCAAAGGTATATCCAATGCATAGCAAAGCCCTTTGGCAGTGGCCATACCTATACGCAGGCCGGTATAACTACCTGGCCCCCCGCACACAGCAATGGCATCCAGCTGGCCCGGCACTATAGCTGCTGTGCTCAATGCAGCTGTTATCATATTATTTATTGCCGCGGCCTGGTTGCGGCTGTCATTTGTGGTCTCTATGGCAAGTATGGCGCCGTTGCAGGCTATTGCGATGCTGCCTTCGCTGCCCGATGTGTCTATGTGTAAAATGTAACTCATAATAATTGTGTGCAAAGGTAAGCAGCATTACTTTTGCACTATGAAAAAGATCATTCGTACCCAAAATGCACCTGCACCTATAGGGCCATATAACCAGGCAGTTGCTGCTGGTGGCTTTTTATTTGTTTCCGGGCAAATAGCGTTAGACCCTGCTACAGGCCAACTGAGCACTGGTGATATACAGACTGAAACTAAGCTGGTGATGGAAAATATAAATGCTGTGCTTACAGAGGCGGGCATCACTTTTGACCATGTAGTTAAAACAACTATTTTCCTGATAGATATGGGGAAGTTCGCTCAGGTGAATGAGGTCTATGGCCAATATTTTGGTGAGAACGCACCTGCACGCGAAACCGTGCAAGTTTCTGGCCTGCCTAAGGGTGTGAATGTAGAGATATCTGTTACAGCTGTATTGTAATTGTATTGATAATGCGTTGTCTGCTTAATGTCCCACACTTTTGTGGGACATTTTTTTGTATATGAGGAAACAATATTTCATGTACAAATAATTCTCTCATAGATACATTTAAGGCTATCTGCTACAAGAGTATTATATTTTTATTTTATTATTATAAATAAATGGTAACGATTGCGTAAATAAACAGTATAAGCTATGTGTTTACATATGACTATCATCCATAAATTTGAGAATACAAAAGTGAGTGAACCCTCACTCAGGTGTTCGCATTTGTTTTATTATAAATATAAAATGTAGTATGAAAAATTCTTTATCATTTTCAAAGCTGTTGCTCTGCTTTGCTATTTTATTCTTCTGCACGGCACGGGCTTTTGGCCAGAATGCAGTGGTTGCTCTCGATGGGTCGGGCAACTATACCAGTGTGCAGGCAGCTATTAACGCCGCACCGGCAGGTGCCACCACCACTTGGGTCATTTACATAAAGAATGGCAAGTATAACGAGGTGGTCAATATCCCATCCACTAAGCCATTCATTCAGTTAGTAGGTCAGAGTGTGGCCAATACCATCATCCAGTACAACAATAGTGCTATTACTGTTGTAAATGGCGCCGCACTCGGTACGGCAGGTTCTGCTACGGTCACCATTAATGCCAACGACTGCTCTATGATGAACATCACAGTGCGCAATTCGTACGGCGATGGTAGTCAGGCAGTAGCTATAGAGATAAATGCCGATAGGGTGGCATTTAAGAACTGCCGCTTCATGGGCAACCAGGATACCATGTATACAAAAGGTGCGGGCAATCCCCGTCACTATTTTCGCAACTGCTACATAGATGGTAATATAGATTTCATCTTTGGCAGCTCTATAGATATTTTTGACTCTTGCGTCATTTATGCCAAAACCCGCACTACCAACGGTGTTTCATACACCACTGCGGCAAACACTACTGCAGGCCAGTCTTTTGGATATATATTCCGAAATTGTATACTGCCGGCAAATACTTTAGGCACGGGCTACTATTTAGGGCGGCCATGGCAGAACTCTACAGGTTTTACACCTACCTCATCCACCCCGCAGGCCAATAACAAGGTAGCGTACATCAATTGCACACTGGGTGCACATATACTGCCTGCAGGTTGGGTGATATGGGATGCCGGTACAGACACCACAAAGATCACTGATGCTGAATACCAAAGCAAGAACTTTGATGGTACCTTTACCAACGTTGCAGGACGCGTTACCTGGTCTCAGCAGCTTAATAGTACTACAGCAGCGCCATACTTGCAGCCTACTGCAACTATTTTCAGTGGCTGGGATCCATGCCCTGTTATTGGTTGTGGCGCTTTCACGCCAGATATTGCTGTGTCTAACTTTGCAGGCATCAAAGGCGCTGTGTCATCAACTTTCAGCTGGAACATTGCATGGCCTATGACAGGTATTACCTACACGCTTTACCGCTCTACAGATAGCGTGCACTTTTCACCACTGGCAGCTACTACTATTACTTCTGCCAATGATACCAACGTAAACTTTACCGCTACCGACCCTATACCTCCTCAAGGCGGTGTTTATTACTATTATGTAAAGGCTACCAAGTCTGGCCTCAATGCAGATAGCAGTGATGTAGTGGTGATTTCAAGTGCGCCTACTATCACGGTTACAGGTGCACCGGGCATTCTTACCCAATACCTCGGTTCTCCTTCAGGCGGCTCTCCTTACCAGGTGTCTGGTGTTAACCTTACTGCAGGTGTAGTTATTACTCCTCCTGTTAATTTTGAGGTGTCTGCAGATGGTGGTATCACATGGTATACCAATGCTTCTCCGCTTACCTTACCACAAACAGCGGGCGTACTTGCTACTACTACTGTATATGCAAGATTGAATGCTTCAGCTAATGGCACCTACGGCGGCCAGATAGCACACACAACTGTTGGTGGCTATCCTAAATTTGATACCGTAAGTGGAACTACATCTCCACAGCCGGCATATACAGAGACCATACTTGAAGAGTGGCCGTTCACTACCAATGCACTGGATAGTGTAGGAGTAAGGAACATAGGTATATTACCTACAGTGCCTACTATGCAGCATATGTACTTATCAAATGGCACAACCGTAGCAGCAATACCTGCCTACTCACCAACATATGGTGAAGCATTTGGTGCTGGTAATGCAACTGGAGATGGTACCTGGGGCACAGCCGCAGGTGGACCGGGAGGCACATTGAACCGCAACATCTATCAGCAATTCAAAATAACAAGTGCACCCAATTTTACTGCTCGCGTAGACTCCTTTATCCTTAACGCAGCTTTTTATAATACATCAAGTAATACCTCAATGATGGTGGTATACTCAAAGAGCAACTTTGTGTCAGACTCTACCAACGTCTATGGCTATGGCTTTCTGACAGCGAACGGTACTACTAATATTCCTCCTGCTGCTGATATTCAGCTGCCAAACCAAACTGGCCCTACCGCAAATTGGCGCTTGGGTCTTGTAGGTGGCGGGTCGGGTGTATCCTTGAATCCGGGCGATACGCTTACTATCCGCGTTTACTTCACGTGTGGTAGTTCATCTCCTGGTCGCTATGCAGAAGTGCTCAACGTAATAGCAAAGGGTTTCACTACCCAATTGCCCCATGTACTGGAAGAGTGGCCATTTACTACCAACAACCAGGATAGTGCTGCTGTAAGGGCAGTGGGTGTTACACCTACAGTACCAACGCTAAGCAACCTTTATCTTTCTACAGCTACAACACCGGCAGCATATTCACCAGCTTTTGGTGAGGCGCTGAGTGCCGGTACAATTACACCCGGTACTGGTGGCAATGGTTACTGGAGCGCTGCTACAGGTGGCCCGGCTGGCAATTTGACCCGTACTGTGTATCAGCAGTTCACTTTGACCCCAACTGCGGGCTACACCATGCGTGTTGATTCGCTGATCTTGAATGCAGGTTTTTATGGCACATCATCAGCTACTACTATGATGGTAGTGTACTCAAAAAGTAATTTCGTCTCAGACTCTACTAATATATACGGCTACGGCTTTTTGACAAATAATAATGGTTCAAATCCGCCACCAGCAGGTGATATCTTCTTGCCTACCAGCCAAACTTCATCAAATTCACTCAATTGGCGTTTGGGGCTGCTTTCCACTCCAACAGGTATTACCATTACTCCGGGACAAACTGTTACTTTCCGCGTATACTTTACTTGTAGCAGTTCATCTTCAGGCAAGTATGCCATTCTTGAAAATGTTTATGCAAAAGGCATCACAACACCGTTGCCTTGCCCCACACAGCCTGCTCCTATAGTGGCTGCAAATACCTCCATCTGTGCAGGTCAGACCAACGCCATATATAGTGTACCAAATGACCCTACGGTCAATTCTTACACATGGTCATATTCAGGTTCTGGCGCTACCTTCACATCTACTACCGATTCTGTGTCTGTCAACTTTGCCAACACTGCATCATCAGGTTTTATATCTGTAGTGGCCAATGCTACGTGTGGTATCTCTACCCCGTCTTCTTTAGCAGTAATAGTTACACCGTTGCCTACTAACGTTGTTACTACAGCAGGCAATGTAACATCGGCTTGTGCAGGTAATACCGTTTTGCTCAATGCAAGTACGGGTACAGGTTATGCATACCAGTGGGAGAATAATGGTGTGAATATAAGTGGCGCCACCAACGCCACCTACGCAGCATCTGCAACAGGCAACTATTCAGTAAAGATCACTGGCTCTGGTTGTTCAGATTCAAGTACGTCGACAGCTATTACTATAAGCAATCCGCCAACTCCGGTCATCACAACTCCGGGTAGTGTTACTACATTCTGCCCTGGGCAGTCAATAGTGCTTACCACACCGGCTACCACAGGCTATAGCTATCAGTGGCAACTTGGCGGTACCAATGTAAGTGATACACTCAATACAGATACCGTTACCGCAGGCGGCAGCTACACTGTTAAGATCACTGCTCCAGGCGGATGTTCAGCTACTTCTACTGCCACTACCATCATTGCAGCGGCAGCTCCCGTTGCAAACATTGCGAACACAGGTTCACTAAGTGCATGTGCCGGTAATAGTGTGGCCCTGGCAACAGGTAGCTCTTTCTCGTCATATCAATGGCTCAATGGTGGTGCTACCATTCCAGGGGCAACTACTAATACTTATGGTGCTAATACTACTGGTCAATACTCTGTTATCGTGACCAATGCAAGCGGTTGTATCGATACCGCTACTTCAGTTACGGTAACCATACATGCATTGCCTGTACCTGTGGTCACTGAGACCACACACATTTTATCTACAGCATCTGGCTACACTACCTATGCATGGTCGTACAACGGTTCAAGCATAGCATCTACCAACTTTGATACACTTTCAATATACCGTGGTAATGGCTCGTATACTGTAACGGTGACCGACACAAATGGTTGCACCGGCACATCGGCATCCTTTACCGTATCTGATGTTAGTGTATCATCAGTAACAGCACTGGGCAATGCTATAAAGCTATATCCTAACCCCGCTGCAGAAACAATATATATAGACGCGCCAGTTAAGGTGAACGTAACAATAGCAGGCAGCGATGGCAGGCAGATAATGCATGCAGAAAATGCTAAGAGCATGAACATTGGCAACCTCGCCAACGGTCTGTACATGATAATGATCTACGATGCTAACAACAACCTGATAAAAACAGATAAGCTTGTGAAGAGCAACTAAGATAATAGTATAGATAGTAGGATAGAACGACATGGGTGGCATTCTTGCCACCCTTTTTTTATACAATTAAAGAAATATGCCCACGATAGCAAGAAATAGATAGTTATTATTATATTTGTTTACGTTAACTCTATAAATAAAGCCTATGAAAACCCTTTACTTTTCTTTCTTTTTATTGATCTTTAGCTTTAATAGCTACGCACAGAGTGTTACGCTCAGGCAATATTTTGATGGTGCTGACACAGCAGCATCAAATTCTATAATTATCACCTTAGATTCGTCCGGCAGTAATGTATGGCAAATTGGACGGCCGCACAAAGCCATCTTCGATAGCGCAGATACATACCCCAATGCTATTGTTACAGACACCATAAACAACTATCCACCTAACGACACATCGAGATTCACTTTTATTATAGTACCGCATATGACATGGGGTATACTTGCCCTAAGGTGGGCGCAAAAATTAGATCTGGTGAAGGGCCATGATATTGCTATGGTAGAATTCTCGAATGATTCGGGTAAGACCTGGCAAAATGCTTTTGGTAGCCATAACGTATACAATTTCTATGGCTTTGCTCCGTCAAATAGGGATACACTGCCTGGCAACGTATATGGTTTTAGCGGCACCGACAGTGCCTGGAAAGACATCTGGCTGTGCTACGATATGTCTTATCTATCTACTTTAGGAGCAGCAGTACATTTCCGCTTCACGCTCATATCAGATTCTACTACTAATAAGAAAGAAGGCTGGGTGATAGATAATATGATGTCAGGTATCACATATGTGCATATTGTAAAGAACACGAAACAAACCGAATATTTGCGGGTATATCCTACCAACACTACGGGAATTGTGAGCATTGAAGCAGAAAAGCTGGAAGAATTTCATGTAATAGAGAGCATGCAGCTCATCAGTTCCGACGGTAAAATAGTAGAGCAGTTTGGTGTAGCCCCTACTAAAACATTCATTAATATCAATGGGCATCCTGATGGGCTTTACTACTTACGGGTGAACACAAATATCAAGTCAAAGACATTCCCTGTATTTCTAAAAAGATAGCACAGTGATGCGCAGGCAGAAAAGATACATTAGCCTGATAACGGGGGTGTTCTTTCTTATCGTTGCTTTTAAGGGTCAGAATAGGTTAACACCCTATCCATTCCCTTACCTGAAGTTATTCCCAGTTATGCCTGTAGATACTGCCAACCCTGTAACCGTGGAAGGTGCAGAACTGGGCAGGCACCTGTTTTATGATACCCGGTTAAGTAACAATGGAATACTTTCCTGTGGTAGCTGCCACAAGCAGGAAGCAGCATTTGCAGACGCACCCCACGCATTTAGCAAAGGTAGGGATGGTATACTCATGTCTCGGAACACACCACCTATTTTCAACCTGGTGTGGCATAGCTCTTTCTTTTGGGATGGCAAAGCAAAAACAATAGAAGCGCAGGTACTGCACCCGGTGAGGATACACAACGAAATGGACCTGCCATGGGCACAGGCTGCTGCCCGTATAAAGAAAGATAAGTTTTATGTGGCTAAATTTAAAGAGGTATATGGTGAAGCCCTCATAGATAGCGGTCTGATAGCCAAAGCTATCGGACAGTTCGAGCGTACCCTCATTTCTTATCGCTCAAAATACGATAGGGTAACACAAGGAAAAGGGGCATTTACTGACGATGAATATGAGGGTTTCAATTTGGTGAACGATATGACAAGAGGAGACTGTCTGCATTGCCATACTACCGATTCAGATCCGCTTGGGTCTACCTTCCTCTTCAGTAATAATGGACTGGACAGCATAGTAGATGCCAGCAATTATAAAGACCTAGGCCGGGGAGGTATAACAGGTAGTGTCTATGACCGTGGACGATTTAAAATACCCTCTTTAAGAAATGTAATGCTCACGGCACCCTATATGCACGATGGCAGGTTCAAGACCATAGATGAGGTGATAGAATTTTATAGCAACGGTGTGCATCCCTGTGCTAATATAGACCCTAAAATGGAATTCGCTTCGCATCATGGTGCACATTTTACACCACAGGAAAAAAAACAGATCATTGCATTCCTGAGAACGCTTACTGATTCAGCATTTATTTCCGACCCGTCATTTAGCGATCCCTTCAAAAAGTAAGTTATGTTAATGGTGTATCCTTCATATTATTGCTGATACGCCAACCCGAAATATTTATAGGTACGCGTATTTTCATACATCAGTTCGCGCGGGTCGGTGCCATTGCGTTGCGGTGTTTTATTGCCACGTCCGCCGCCACCCATGCCGCTCATGTTCTTGCCACCACCTTGGCCCATACCGCTGCTGTTATCGCTATTGTTGGTTTTTGGTTTTTTAAATCCTTTTATAGAGTAGCATACACTTATGGGCCGGCCTGCATCTTCTTTCGTCAGGGTATCCTTGTTGTAGATGGCGCTAAAAGGTATAGCTGCTTCCCATATCAGTTCCTTGTATTCGTCCAGGCCTATTTTTACCTTTATGCCGCAAGGGTTGGTTTGGGTAATAGCAAAACCGCCACTGCATAGTTGGCCCCCCTCTATGGTCATTTGCGATGCATCTGCAGCTGTTCTTCTTATCTTTTGGGTCAGGTCGCCCTTTATCCCTTTTATGCTGTAAGTGGTCTGCCTGTTCTTATCTATCTCAAATGGTTCGCCACTTTCATCCGGCAGCGGAAAGTGTATGGCAAATGACTGCCCCTTACCGCCAGTAGTATCTATTATCAGGGTCATGCCCTGTTTCAGTACCTTCATTTCGGTATTCTCATCACCGGTCTCCATAGTTACGTATAGGTACCGCTTGTCGTTGCTTGTAGCGTAGCCTATTAGCGCCTTACTATCATAATTAGGGTAGGGCGATGGCCAGTCCTTGCTATCTGCATCTATCACTATAGGAGTGGCTTGCCAGGCGCCCGGCATTCCTCCGTTCTTGCCAGAGTGTTTAGAGCTGCTGCAAGACATACCCGCAACGCAACCTGCAAGCACGGAACAAAGAATAAGAGAATGGCGCATAAACTTTTTATTGACTGTTTGCAAAATAAGGGTTTACCCCACATATTACAGCGACACATCACCTGCAAATTGGCTGCTGGGGTGTTAATGTTGCTATAAAAACCATAGCACACTATATCCGTGCCCGCCACGGTATCTCTGGTGCGTTGTTGATATGACTGATATACCGCGCCAGCACGAATAGGTGGTCAGACAAGCGGTTTAGATATTTGATCAGTAGGTCGGGCACGTATTCACCCTGCTCGTGCATACCCACGCACAGCCGCTCGGCCCTGCGGCATACACAGCGGGCCACATGGCAGGTTGATGAGGCCAGGTTGCCCCCCGGCAGTATGAATGAGCGCATCTCTGGCAGCACTTCATTCATCTTGTCTATATGCTCTTCCAGCCACGCTACATCAGCATCGTGCAGGTCGGGCAGTTTCATCTTTACTTCTTTATCTGGATTAGTGGCCAACACAGAGCCTATGGTGAAGAGGCGATCCTGTATCTCGCGCAGTTGTTCGCTAATTTCAGCGTTGCCGCACATATCATTTACCATCCCCACATAGCTGTTCAGTTCATCTATGGTCCCATAGCTTTCTATGCGTATATGGCTCTTGGGCACGCGCACACCGCCTATAAGGCTGGTGCTGCCTTTATCTCCTGTTTTAGTGTATATCTTGAATGACATAAGTATTTTTTAAGCGTGGCTCACATGCGCATTCGCAAGGTCCGTTTCTATAAGTCCATCCTTTACCCTTACTACGCGATGTGTGTACAATGCAATATCTTCCTCATGGGTCACCAGTACTACCGTATTGCCCTGCTCCTGTATCTGCCCAAAGAGCTCCATTATCTCTACGCTTGTTTTAGAGTCCAGGTTACCCGTAGGCTCATCTGCAAGTATGATGGATGGATTGTTGATGAGCGCCCTGGCGATGGCCACACGCTGGCTTTGTCCGCCGCTTAGCTCATTGGGTTTATGGTGGCCTCTTTCCTGTAGTCCCACTTTTTCCAGCATGGCACGGGCACGTTCTTCACGGTCTTTTTTATTTACCCCGGCATATATCAGTGGTAGCGCCACATTTTCCCATGCGGTCAGCCGCGGCAGCAGGTTAAATTGCTGGAACACGAAACCGATCTCTGTATTGCGCACATCCGCCAGTTCATCCTCTCCCATACGGCTCACATCCTTTCCATTAAGGATGTATTGTCCGCCGGTCACAGTGTCCAGGCAGCCAAGTATATTCATCATCGTCGACTTGCCTGAGCCCGATGGACCCATCAATGCCACATATTCGTTCCTGTTGATGAGGAGGTCAATGCCCTTCAGTACAGGCAGCTCTTGCTTGCCCAGGTAATAGCTTTTGCGTATATCGTTCAGCCTTATGACTTCATTCATGCCGTAATGCACTATAATTGCCGTGCATTTTCAAAAATACATATAATTTCACGCACCATGCTGCGCTTTCCCAATTGTAAGATAAATCTGGGCCTTTACGTAACGGCCCGCAGACCAGACGGGTACCACGACCTGGAGACCGTATTCTATCCCGTTCAGGTACAAGATAGCCTGGAAATAATACCAGCCGAGCAAGCAGCCCTACACGTGAGCGGCCTTTTGGTAGCAGGCAACAGGGAAGACAACCTGGTATGGAAAGCATATATGCTCCTGCAAAAAGCATTTCCGGCATCAGTGCCCCCATTAGATATATATATCAATAAGACTATCCCCATGGGGGCGGGTATAGGCGGTGGCAGTGCAGATGGGGCTTTTATGTTGCAATTGGTAAATGACCACTGCCAGCTGGGACTTGATAAACCAACACTTGCCCAAATGGCTCTGCAACTGGGCAGCGATTGTCCGTTCTTTATCTATAATACGCCCATACACGCTACCGGCCGTGGCGAGCACCTGCAACCAGTTGAATTATCATTAAAAGGGTACAACATCCAGTTGATCTGCCCAAAGGTACACGTGTCCACAGCAGCAGCATTTAAAATGATAACCCCCAAACCGGCCTCTTTTGACCTGACGCAACTAAGAACACTACCAATAGCCGAATGGAAAAACAGGATAAGCAATGAATTTGAAGCACCGGTATTTGCCCAGCATCCCGTACTGGCAAACATCAAGCAACAACTATACGATGGTGGGGCACTCTATGCATCTATGAGCGGCAGTGGTAGTGCCGTATATGGGATATTTGAGAAGGGTAGTCGTGCGAACGTGAATGTAGGGGTTGAGGCAAATGAGTTTGTGAAAGGCCTATCCTGAATGCATTATATGAATTAACGGTATAACACTATATACAAAGCTGAGCCTATATTCAGCCACCTTTTTTGCTGCGATCCTTCATCGCCTGCAAAAACCAGTGGCCCACCATCGAGCCGGCTATAACACGCAGTAGAGCTAACCCCTAAGCCCGCGGAGCGATCGGCTTTAGGGGCGGCTTTTTTGTTTCTTTTTTGCCGTCAAAAAAGAAATGACAACATGAGCAGGAATTGAAGAGCAAGGCAGTCTTTAACACTTGTAAGTGCCAAACGTGTCTTTACATTGCATAAATACAAATAGCCGGTACGTATACCGGCTATTCAAATTATATGTTGGAAGTAAAAATTATCCTTTTACCTGCGCGCAAAGCTGTTTGAAAGACTCCGGCTCGTTCATAGCCAGGTCAGCCAGTACTTTACGGTTCAGCTCTATACCTTTAGCGGCAAGTTTGCCCATAAATACAGAGTAGCTCATACCTTCTTCACGTACTGCAGCATTGATACGTACTATCCACAAACTGCGGTAGTCGCGTTTTTTCAGCTTACGGCCCACATACATGTAGCCCTGGCCTTTCTCCAAAACGTTTTTAGCAACGGTATATACATTCTTACGTTTACCGTAAAAACCTTTGGCTTGCTTTAGTATTTCTTTCCTTCTTGCGCGTGATGCAACCGCATTTTTTGAACGTGGCATATCTTTCTTTAATGATCTTTATTAAAAATATCTTCCCTCCACAAAGAGGGAACTTTTACTATCGTAAACCTAACATACGTTTTACAAGGTTCAGGTTCGCAGGGTGAACCAGACCGTGTATACGCAGGTGGCGTTTACGGGATTTTGATTTCTTCGTCAGCAAATGGCTTTTAAAAGCCTTGTATCTGCGTATTTTTCCTGTACCTGTAACTCTGAAAGTCTTCTTAGCACGGGAGTGAGTCTTCACCTTTGGCATGGTCTCAATTTTGGGATGGCAAAGGTAACACTATTTCAAAAAAATCCAAATTAATATTTTAACCTTTTTATTTGTTGGCTTAAAGCCAGCATTTATAGGCTTTGGACATGGATAGATAACCTTGCAATTATAAATACTAAGCGCAAATTACTATTTTTACGGTTGCAACCGCGTTTATATTAGTATGGCCTTACTCCGTTTTAGAGTTTATTGGGAAGAAGACGATCAGATCTACAGGGATATAGAGATACAGGCAAGCCAGACCTTTCTGGACTTTCACTATGGTATTCTTAAAGCTTTTGAATTTGACAGCAAGCACGATGCTTCATTTTATGAAAGCGATGACCGCTGGGAAAGAAAGCGCGAACTATCATCAGAAGTATTAACGAATAAGAAAGATGCCCCAGCGCTATCCATGGTAAAGACCCCGGTCTCGGCATTGGTATCCCTGCCCGATCAGAAGTTCGTTTACGTGTACGATAGGGTAAAGAAGTGGACATTTCATATAGAGCTGATCAGCGTGTCGAAAGACATAGACCACAAACGCACCTACCCGTACATGATACGTAAGGAAGGTGTAGCCCCCGGCCAGTACGGCATCAAAGGTGTCAACGTAGAAAAGCTCATGGACGTGGAAGAAAAATACGACCTCGGTGCCGACGAAATGGCCGAAGGCTTTGGCAACGAAGGCGAAAGCAATGGCAGTGACGATGCTACAGATAGCGGTAGTGATGAAGGTCACGAGGAATTTGGCGGTGCAGGGTTCGACGAGTAGCACATATACTCAAAACGCTTTCTCCTTTTAATATCCATTGCCTACATTTGTTTTATGGCGTTGAAACACTTCTGTAAGGCACTCATTCCCGCTTTGTTCTTATTTACCTGTAGCTATGCACAGTCAAAAATAAGAACGGAGACCTTTGTTAATGTAGCAAGGCAGGCTTGGGTAGATAGTGTGTACAACAAGCTGGGCCAGGAAGAGCGTATAGGCCAGTTATTTATGGTAGCAGCCTATACTGGCGGCAAAAATTTCAATGAAGAGGCTATAACCAAACTTATAGATTCCAACCGTATTGGTGGGCTCATTTTTATGCAGGGCGGCCCCGTGCGGCAGGCATTGCTTACCAACAAATATCAGCGCTTGGCTCATGTGCCCTTGCTTATAGCTATGGATGCGGAGTGGGGCCTGGGTATGCGGCTGGATAGTGTGCAGGACATGCCTCGCCAAATGATGCTGGGTGCCGCCCGCGACACTGCACTTGTGTATCGCGAAGCTATGGCCATTGCCTACCAGTGCAAGCGTCTGGGTGTTCATATCGACTTTGCACCAGTGGTAGATGTCAATAGCAACCCGGCCAATCCCATTATCAACTCCCGTTCTTTTGGGGAAGACAAGGTGTGGGTAGCCAAACTCGGGATAGCCTACATGAAAGGCCTGCAGGATAACGGTATAATGGCATGTGCCAAGCACTTTCCCGGTCATGGCGATACTTATATGGACTCGCACAAAGACCTTCCACTGGTAAGCAAGACCATGCAGCAGCTGGATACGCTGGAACTATACCCCTTCAGGCAAATGATAAAGGCAGGCATAAAAAGTATAATGGTGGCCCACCTGGAAATACCTGCGTTGGAAACAGAACCGCATGTACCAACCACGTTATCAAAGAACACAGTTACCGGCCTCTTGAAAGATAAGCTGGGCTACAAAGGGTTGATATTTACCGATGCACTGAACATGCAGGGTGTAGCCAAGTACTTTGCGCCGGGCGATGCCGACCTGCGGGCATTCATAGCGGGCAACGACGTACTGCTCTTTTCGCAGGATGTACCCACAGCTATAGCTAAGATAAAGGCCGCCATAGATAATGGGCAAGTAACCCAGGCCGACCTGGAGCAGCGTGTACGCAAAATATTATTTGCGAAGTACGATGCCGGACTAAAGAATGTTGCCTACATCAATACCGACCACATTACCGAAGACCTGAACCAATATACCTTGCCACTACGCCGCATGGCTGTGCGTGGTTCTGTTACACTGGTGCGCGATGATAATGGTATCCTTAACAAAATGAACCGCAACATGCGGGTAGCGTACATAGGTGTAAATGCTGCCGCGCCAACAGACCTGTACAATGCACTCAGCGACGGCCTGGGCTCTATAAAAGCAACATGGCTGCCAAGGGGTGCCACTGCTGCCGACGCCATAAAAATAATGGACAAAAGTGCCGATAACGATGTGGTAGTAGTAGGCGTGCACAATACCAGCTTCTACCCCGGTGGCAACTACGGGCTCGATGCCGTGCAACTGGCATTTCTGCAAGAAGCACAGAGCAAGAAGAATATAGTGATAGCGCTTATGGGCAATGCGTATGCTATGCAGCATTTTTGCAAACCCAACACCGCTATAGTTGCTTATGAGGACGATAGTGTGAGCGAGCGCGCTGTAGCCACCCTGCTGCTGAAAAAATTAAAGCCCAAAGGCAAGCTGCCCGTAACACCACCATGCATAGACGTGAAGCGCCTTGCTGATATGCTGCCGGTAGTGGCTGTCCAAACCGATACCAATAAGTTTGTTGCTGCTCACGGTGGCAGTGCACCATACACTGGTGGCGCACGCGAACCACACCGTACCGATGAATTGAGCGCCGTGATACTACCCAAAGATGCCGGGGTAACAGATGCATCTGCGCTGGACAAACTGAACCTCTTCATCGACCGCTGCATACAGGATGGTGCCTTCCCGGGTTGTCGTGTACTGGCAGCAAAGAACGGGTTGGTTTTTTACGACCAGTCATTTGGGTACTACACTTATGGTAAAGACCATGCAGTAGACAAGAACACCCTCTACGATGTGGCCTCAATGACCAAGGTAGTAGCTACCACGCTCGCCGTAATGCACCTGTACGAGACCGGCAAGATAGACCTGGACAAAACACTGGGCGACTACCTGCCGTTCACACACAATACAGACAAAGCCAAACTGAAAATAAAAGATGTTCTATTGCACCAGGCGGGCCTCAAAAGCTGGATCCCTTTTTATAAAGAAACCCTGGATGCCAATGGCAACCTGAAAAAGGATCTATACCACCAAAGCAAGAGCAACAATTACAACATACCAGTAGCCAAAGACCTATATCTGCGCAGCGACTACAAGGATACTATATGGAGCCGCATCCTCACCAGCACCCTGGAGAACAAAGGACACTTTGTGTATAGCGACCTCGATTTTTATTTCCTCGCGGCTGTGGTGCAGCAGGTTACCGGGCAGAGCATAGATGTGTATGCCGATGAGCAGTTCTACAAACCAATGGGCGTAAGCCACATTACCTACACACCGCTCAGCAAGTTCAAAGAAAGTGACATCGCGCCTACTGAATACGATATGTTCTTCCGGCACGAGCAGGTGCAGGGCTTTGTGCACGATCCCGGAGCAGCTATGCTGGGCGGGGTAGCAGGCCACGCGGGTGTGTTCGCTACTGCGGGCGATGTGGCTGCCATTTTCCAGATGCTGCTGAACAAGGGCGTGTACAAAGGCAAGCGCTACTTTAAAGACGAGACCGTAAAGTACTTCACCGCATACAATACCAGACTAAGTCGCCGCGGCCTGGGCTTCGATAAGCCAATGAACGATGCCACTGACGGTGGCCCATCGGGCGACCGCTCTACTGGCTACGCCTTTGGTCACCAGGGCTTCACCGGCACCTGCGCCTGGGCCGATCCTGCTACAGGCATTGTGTTCGTATTCCTCAGCAACCGCGTATACCCCTCTGCCGACAACAGTAAAATAAACAAACTGAATGTGCGCACCGTAGCCCAAGACTACATCTACGAATCGCTCGGCTACCCAGTGAACCATGACAGGCCAACGGTGTATAAAGAGCAGGTGAAGTAAGTTATTCTCTTTTAATTTCGCACGAGCTTCTTTAGCAAGAGAAAATCGTGGGAATGAGAAATAGTATTGCCAATATATGTGGATATGCTTTTTGGGAAAACCCAACCCGCTCATAGTATCTTGCACCAGCATTCTTAACCTGTGAACCACCAGCTCGGCGAGATCTCTGATCTCGTCGCCCCGGTAGGCGATCTCCAGATCGCAGTGTGCCAGGTAATATGTACTTTCAAATAAACATTTATCATGAGCACCGGTTACCAGATCTACAACCAATATGGCATGTACTTTGTCACATTCACTATTGTAGACTGGGTAGATATTTTTAGTAGAAGGCGCTACCGCGATATTATTATTCAGAACCTTGAGTATTGCATCAAGGAGAAGGGACTTAGGATATACGCCTATGTCATCATGACAAATCATGTGCATCTTATCGTAAGCAGTGCTACCGGCAAGTTGTCCGATACCATTCGCGACTTTAAAAAGTATACTTCGCGAAAGATAACAGAGTCTATACAGGAAGAGCCAGAGAGCAGGCGCGATTGGTTGTTGCATCGGTTTGAATGGAATGCTCAGCAACGCATAAAAGACACCAACTACCAGGTTTGGACACATGAGAACCACGCGAAAGAGATCACAACCCCCGACTTTTTTCTCAGTAAGCGCGAATATATACACATGAACCCAGTACGTGCCGGATGGGTAGAACGTCCCGAAGACTATATATACAGTAGTGCTAACGTCAACAACAGGATAACAATTACCGACTGGATATAGCGTAGTTATATTAAGGCGATCTGGAGATCGCCTACCGATGCGACGAGATCAGAGATCTCGCCAAGCACCGCCTCCAACATGTTGGCGTTAAATATGTGGATATGATTTTTTGGAAAACGCACTTCCCTCATAGTATCTTGCCATAGTTTTTAACCTGTGAACCATCTCCACTATGCCACAATCGCCAAACACAAAAACGAACACTATTCCCTGCTGGCCCTCAAGCCACTGCCCCGAAAAATTCCACCAGCAATCGGTAATTTTAACCCAAGCCAGCTACAGCAAAGCATTTCAAGCCAATAACAGAATTTCCGGTACCGGAAATTCTGGGAAATTTTGGTGATTTCCCCCTTATCCTTTAATCCTGCGAATACTGATCCAGACAAAATTTCCGCCACAAGTAAAGACCGGTAAAAAGCAGAAATTATGTTCAAGATTAATATAAGCCACCATAGGCATTATTAGGCTATTGACCACGTTGGAATTACCGATTCCCTTTTTTCTTTCCGGTCGGTAATTTATCAGGGTTCAGAGTTAAGTGTGGCTCGTATTATAAAATTATCTATTATTAATTCTTTACACATAGAGAAAAGAGTGATGTAATTTAATTTAGCGAAAGACAAAGCCGATAATTTTAATTATAACAGCTACGCAATATCATTTGTTAGCCTGGCCCTTATTTTTTTTACAGCAATAACGTATGACAGCAAAAAACTTTGTTTTGTTTATACATCTTTATTAGTGCTTTATCCACTATGGGGAATTTTCTTTATGGCAAAGAATAAAGGTGTGATAAAACTTGTCCCAAGTAGGGCAACGGATGCTTATGTTATACCGGGTTTTCTTGTTCCATGTGTGATCTTGGTGATAAGGTCTGCTAAGTACAACATTATATCATTAGATAATTTTTGGCTCTCTTTTACATTGGTAAGCATACCTATCACTTTGTTGTTTTTGAAAGTTGCAGTGAAATGGGACAGCAAAACATGGTATATAGAAAGTTTTGTGATCGTGGTGATATCGTTAATGTATAGCAAAGGTGCAGTGTTGCAAATAAATAAAACATTCGATAATTCTAAAGTGACGACATATCATGCTATTGTGTTGGGAGAAAGAGAGTTTTACGGTCAAAAAGGCGGACACAGCTCTTACTTTACTTTGGGTTGGTGGGGGCCACAAAAAAAAGAACAGGAAGTAGAGGTAGATGATAAAATGTTTCTGCTTGTTCCTATAGGTGATACTGTCAAGGTAAGATATAAAGAAGGGTTATTTCATATCCCATGGTATACAGTAGCATTCAAATAACTTACGGGTCAAGTCTCCCCAACAATTTTACCCACATCACACTAATAACAATTAATTTTGCACACCCGCAGGTTTTATTTAATGCCTCGGCACAGCAAAGGATAGAAAATGGCACAATTCAGAGGTGTAGGCTTGCCGGGTATGACACCGGTCGTTAAAAACCTGATAATAGTTAATGTAATAGTTTTTGCGGCCCAGTACCTGCTGGAGCGCAGCGGCATACAGGTAGATAATTTGTTCGCACTGCACTATGTGCGCTCAGAGCATTTTCATTCCTGGCAGATATTTACCCATATGTTCATGCATGCTAGTATGCAGCATATATTATTCAATATGTTTGCCTTGTACATGTTCGGCATCGTTATTGAGAATTTTCTGGGGCCGCAGCGTTTCCTTATTTTTTACCTCATATGCGGTGTGGGGGCAGCCATTTGTCAGCTTATTTTCTTTGGCATAGAGTGGGAGCCGGTATACAAAGCTTTCCAGGTATACCAGGCTAATGCCACACTGGACCAGTTCGACCTTTTCCTGAAGACCAGGATACCACCAATGAGCAATGCCTGGGCAGCGCCATTATACAATATACGGCAAGACTGGATGAGCAACCCCGGCGGTGCCAACTTCCCCAATGAGAGTATCTCTTATATAGATAAGTATCTTTTTGGCGGGGTAGATAATGGTACTCTTTATCCAGGTCTTTTCGATGAGCCTATGGTAGGTGCATCGGGTGCTATTATGGGGGTATTGTTCGCTTTTGGTTACCTCTTGCCCAATGCCATGTTGTACATGTTTTTCTTTCTGCCACTAAAAGCCAAGTATGCTATAGCCATCTTTGCTGCTATCGATATTTTTGGCGGTTTCCAGAATACCGATAACATAGCCCACTTTGCGCATTTAGGTGGTATGCTTTTTGGGTTTATTATGTTAAGGATATGGCGCATCAAAAGCGGCAACCGTATTTATTGATAACTTTATTTATATTCTTTAAGCATGTTCAACCGGTCAGCTTCTTCCTATTTTCCTAACCTGGGCTCCAATGCAGTGGTTCAGCTCATAATAGCGTTAGGTGTAGCATTCGTTTCGCTGGGGTTATTGCACGCGGTAATGTACATTGTTTATGTAAAACCAGGCGTGGTGACCGATGGCATATTTACAGATCAGGTACTGAGCCGGATAGCCCTTGGCGACATCTATAATTTCCCATCCCATTTCTGGACATTGTTCACCTTCGGGTTGTTCCACACGGGCTTCTGGGAGTTGTTCAGTAATATGATATGGCTCTATTGCTTTGGCTCGCTGGTGCAGATGCTCATTGGCTACAAGCAGGTGATACCTGTATTTTTATATAGCCTGCTTGTAGGTGGTGCAGTATACCTGCTTTGCCAGTTGCTGCCCGGCCGCTTTTTTCAGGTGTATGGGTTGTTACTGGGTCCTCAGGCAGGCATTATAGGTCTGGCGGCAGCGGCCATCACGCTCTCTCCGCAGTACCGGTTCTACTTTACGCCCACATTTGCGGTGCCGCTGTATGTTGTAGCGGCCATATTTGCACTTTTTATGGTCATGAACACGGGCGGCCATATACCCAACATACTGCAGCTGGCAGGTGGCGGCCTTATGGGCTTTGGCTATGTGCGGCTACTGCGCAGCGGGTACAAACCCGGCGACTGGATGTATAGCCTTACTGGGCGTGTGGAAGGGCTGGTAACCCCCGCTGAACATGTGACCTGGAAAAAGAACAGCAGGAAACGCAGCCAGGTACTGAAGAACATGCAGCGCAAAAGCCCCTTCACGCAAACCCGTATAGATGATATACTGGATAAGATTAATCAGAAGGGGTACAACTCTTTGACCAGCGAGGAAAAGGAAATACTGATGCGCGCGAGCAAGGAGAATAAGTAAGGGTCTCAAAGATCGTCATTTTGACCGTAGCTGCTTCCGCGAAGGAAGAGATCTGTATGATCCGCACATAACCGATAATAGCCAATGGGCAAGTTTTTAAGGTTCTTATTACTATTAATGAATATCGTTGCCGCGCTTTGGCTTGGGCTGTGCTATGCTGCGTCTGTTACCAAACCGGCCACTTACCAGTACCTGGCACTATTCAGCCTTACTACTCCTATTGTTATTGTGGTCAATTTTATATTCCTGCTCATTTGGTTGCTTTCAGCCGGTAAGTGGCGGGCATTGGTATCGGGTATTGCCTTGGTGGCTTGCTACAAAGTGGTGATCACCGTGTTCGCGTTCAACTTCTTTGCCATCAGTGATTTTTCGCCAGCTCCCGATCGTATGAAAGTAATGATATGGAACGTACATGGGCTGGGCATATACGACAAGCCGCACAATGCCAATGCGCCGCAGGTGATGGACCGGATACAGATCGAGGCACCTGATGTACTTTGTGCCACAGAGTATTACGTGCGCTACAACGATTCTATGAAGCCCTATAGCCGGAAGATAATGGACGATAACGGGTTCAAATATTACAACTACGTAAGCGACAACACGCTGGGCACAGAGATGTACCTGGGTACGGCAGCCTTCTCAAAATATCCCATTAGCAATATGCAGACCTACCGTATAGGGCGCAGCATATACCTGATGCAAATAGATGTGCAGGCCCCGGGTCAAATGTTCCGTATGTTCTTTATGCACCTGTATTCTTTCAGGTTCAACGATGCGGATAGGGAACGCTTTGCAGAAGTACGGGAGTCTAAAAATGTGACCCGCGGTGACGTGTCCCTTTCTAAGAATATCCTAAAACGTTTCGATCGTAATTATGTAGAGCGCGGAGACGAGGCAGGTAATGTGGCTGATATAGTAAAAAACAGTCCATACCCTGTGGTCATCTGTGGCGACTTCAATGATCTGCCGGCATCATATACATACACTACCATACGCGGCAAGCTGGCCGATGCTTTTATAGACAAAGGCGCTGGCGTGGGGCGCACTTATAATCAGATATTCCCCACATTACGGATCGATGATATTTTTTACAATGCTTCGGCATTACATATTATAGGTTTTAAGTGTCCCGCTGTTACCATATCAGATCATAACCCTGTTATTGCTAATTTTGAAATAAGAAAGAAATAACTGTAATTCATAATTATTTTATTGATGGTCAACTGGTTATATTTATACAGCCGTTCATCTCTATCCCAAATGAGTTGCGTAAAGCCCTACAAAAGGTCATTAACTTCCGATTAACATCAGTACAGGTCATTGTTAATATGGTAAGATAAAATTAACCTTATCTTTATTTTTTAAAATTATATAACCCATGTCATTGCTGGCTTGCAAACGCATTTTTACTGTTGCCATAGTACTTACAATTGTATTTTTTAATACATATTGTTCGTACGCACAGGATCGATCGCGCGAGAAAAAGCGCACTGCTGCTGCACCATCTGCTGCTACGCCTGCTGTGCCGCAGCCAGAAACATCATACCAGTTGCCAGCAGGCTGGCACAAATCGGGCACAGTACCTGCTAAATATATAATGGGTGTGGTCAAGGGTGCAGGGCAAAAAGGTGCTAATGCAGCAACAATAAAAAGTATAGGGCAGGTAAAAGGTACGGGAACTTTGATGCAAAGCTTTGACCCCGGTAAATACTTAGGTAAAAAGGTGAAACTGACAGGATATATACGCTCTGAGAATGTAGCGGAGTGGGCAGGCCTTTGGCTGCGTATAGACGACTCGGCCACTAAAAAAAGCCTTGCCTTTGACAATATGGTGAACAGGCCCATAAGAGGTACCACCAACTGGACAAAGTGCGAAATAGTATTGGATGTACCGCAGACCGCAGGCAATATATCTTATGGTGCACTGCTGCATGGCTCTGGGCAGATATGGTTCAATAATCTGGTGTTCGATGTGGTGAGACCAGTCCCTGTGGCAGAGGCCCGCCTAAAAGAGCCTACCAATCTTAACTTCGAAAAATAACACAATTGTGATGCGTTACGTTGCATTTCTGCGTGGTATAAATGTAAGCGGGCACAACATGGTAAAAATGGATGTGCTGAAAGAGCTATTCAAAACACCTGGTGTAAGCAAAGTGGTCACTTATATACAAAGCGGCAACATTGTCTTTGATGCCAAAGAAGCTGATAGCGATGCATTGAGGAAAAGAATAGAAATGCTTTTACTAAAGGGTTTAGGCTTTCAAGTACCGGCATTAGTATTGCGTGTGAGTGATATAGAGCAGGTAATAGCAAAAGATCCTTTCAGCCACCTACAAGACGATGAGCGCAAACGCTATGTAACCTTTTTGGAGAAGACCCCTGAACCCGCTTTAGCCAAAGTGCTTATTGAGATGTGTACCGGCGATGAAGCGATGCAAATACATGGCAGTATCCTTTACTTCTTGACCCCCGCATATGGCAACACCAAGTTCTCTAACACATTTGTAGAGAAAAAACTTGGAATGGTAGCTACTACACGCAACTGGGCCACCGTAAATAAAGTGGTGACGCTCTGATAGCTACGAGCAATGCCTGTAAATAGTGACCCGTTTTATCATCCTTCCTGTATACCTTAGCGCCTCAAAAATGTGCAATGGATACGCAGGCAACTATAAAGCAATTATCAGTACACTATACAGGCAATAAGGGTCTTGGGCAGGAGTTCGTTCAGGCGGCACATACACTGGAGCTGAACGACAGGGACAAGCATATTTTAGCAGAGGCCTTTCTTGCCAAGTTCTCTACCGATATGGAGCGTTATTCCTTCACCAATGCAGTATCGCTGGACTATAATGTAGTATTCAACCTGTGCCTTGCCATTTTTGCTGAAGATGCAGATTTCCATAAAAGCACAGTGGATATAGCGCGACACCTGTATGAGAGCGCCACGCATCCTAAAATAAAGCCCGGGGAGCTATACATATGCCACTTTGAGCACTGTGAGATAGATGGCAAAATAGCAGAGGCAATAGGGATATACAAAACAGAATCGAAAAGCAACTTCCTGGACCTGCAGCGGGCTGGGCACGACTTCTCTATGGTATTGCGCGAAGGTGCAGAGCTGACCAAGATAGATAAGGGCTGCCTGGTGTTCCCTACCAATGGAGAGAATGGTTTTGACATATTCCTGTTCGACCATAACCGGGGCGAGGAAGCTGTGTTCTGGAAAGAGACCTTCCTGGGTGTGGCGCCCCAGGCAAATGAATATCACCAGACCAACCAGTTCCTGAACCTGACCCGCCAATTCATAGCAAAGGATATCCCCGGCCATTTAGAGCTGGAAAAGACCGAGCAAATAGATCTGCTGAACCGATCGGTAGAGTATTTTAAGAACAATGGATCGTTCGATAAAAAGGATTTTGTAGAGACCGTGCTGCAGGAAGGTAAGCTGATAAGCGCTTTTAAGCAGTACGAGGACACCTATGCAGAGATGAATGATGTGGAGATACCAGACACATTCGGTATATCGACCCAGGCAGTAAAAAAGCAGCTACGCGTATTTAAAAGTGTATTGAAACTGGATAAGAATTTTCACATATACATACATGGGGATAAGGAGCTGATAGAGAAGGGATATGATGAGACCATAGGCAAAAAGTACTATAAGATCTATTACGATGAAGAAGCGTAAGCCTTTGAGGTAAAGGGTTTTAGATGTTCATTGAATTGGGAATAAAGCAATAATGTTGTGCATTTTAGTGTGCTCTTTGTGGCGGGTATCAGCACAAAGCCCCGAGAACTGCGACAGGAAATGCCGCCATGGTTCTTAACGAGTTGTTATTTGCTTTCTAAGTGGCTGTTAACGGCTTTATAATTAGTGGTTAACTATATCCCAAACCGCTGTTAAACAAGGCTTTTAGCTTGTATAGCCTGTGTGGTGTGTAGATATTTGTGTCGACAATTAACACACACAACATACAAACACACAGTTATGAAACAAGCAACAACTTACGTTTTAAGCAACAGCGATGTGGTTACTAAAGTGTCACTTTTTACAGCAATACTTTGCTGTATAGTTGCGGCTGTAAATATCTAATTTTAATTTGGCCACTGCCAGGACAAAAAGATATGACAATGGGCGACAATGCAAAAATTATCAAAGATCTCTTAGCCCTTACTGCCGGGTTGTTATACATAACCGAATCAGAACATTCTTTTGATATACTGGACTGGTCTGATACCAATAACAACAACCAGCTTGAACAGAAAATTGCTGCTCACAGTTCTTCTCTGCTGCCTGTATCGCCCATAGCTGCAGGCATTTTTTTTGCCAGTGTCATCAGGAATGCCGAACTATCTGGCGATGAGGCTATAACATTTGCCAGTGGCTTCAGGGCTTTATATGCTTATCTTCAAAACAACTTCAAGGATATAAAGATGTATAGCACTGGTAAGATAACCGTGCATATTTATATAGCCTGCAATACCGGTTATGGTTATATAGTGCTGCACACCATAGGCATAGAAACATAGAAGCCTGCTGCATGTGCAGCAGGCTTCTATGTTTGTGGTTTTATCTTAAGCCTAGCTGGTAGGTCCGTTATCAATAACAGATTTCAATGCTGTTTGTACATTGCTTGGCAGGTTCGATAAGAAGTTGTAGCCTGTAGCTGTTTGTATAGCATTTATAGAGGTGCGGTAATAGCCCCACATATGTGCATTCACTGTTTGGTTATTAGGCATGTCTATAGTGATAACGCGCGTTGATGATGTGATGCGGCTGATATCGTTGCTGCCCACTGGCAATACTACTGCTATCTTATAGAAATGTGCAGGTACGTTTATTGCGCCACTTGCTATGGTGCTGGTAGTGCCACCATTGCTGCCGGTGCCGCCTGTACCGTAGCTGCCTGCTATGATGTATAGTTCATTGCCCTGGCCAGCAAGCGTTCTGCAATAAGCTTCCAGGCTTTCCCATGTTTGCTCATTAAGGATAGGTGCCTGTGGCGTAATGTTGGACATGTAGAATGTTGCCTTATTGTCTGTATCGCTTTTGGTGCGGTCCTCAGAATTGCACAGGTGCCCCCTGTCAAAACCTGTGTTGGTATAGTTAGACGTTGTAGCCCTGAAATATGTTGACGGTATTGCGGGATCTTGGGCGAAACAATCGCAACGTGTAGTAGCCCCTATGTCGGTAGATGTAAGGTGCCAGCATACCCAGTTGGCCATGCCATTGGAGTTGTTGTAGGACAGCGCATATTGCGACCTTACCAGCAGATAATTGTTGGTATTGGTCAGGACGCTGGTAGCACCCGATGGGTTACCCATACCCATGTTGTCATCATCAGTACCACCGCCTGAGGTTGAGTTGTCAGTGATGCTGAGGTCATCTATGTTCAATCTGCCGCCTGAAAGTTTACGCACCTGGAAACGTACATTGCCGGTTATGTTCAACGTAAAGCTTGTAGTGCTTAAGGTGGTTGAAGAGGTAGTGATGGTGCTACCTGCCTGTGTGTAGGTAGAGCCACTGTTGGTAGAATACCAGAGCTGCCATGTGCTCGATGCATCAGACCCATAAACACCTGTAGCTATTGTTACCAGCGATGCGCCACCGGTCACATCAAAGTTCATACCTACGGTACCCGTGTTCTCTATACGTACACTCTTTGCACCATTCTTGGCATCACTTACCGATGTGCCTATGAGGGCGTCATCCAGCGTCCAGCTACCGGTAGATAATGTGACGCTGGCACTGGCGTAGGAGGTTTTGGAACCCGATTCAAATGTTTCAGGGAACCCGCTGTACACACTGCGCTGTAGGGTGGCCGGGTTCCATGTTTTAGACTTGTTGGCAAGCGGGGGTGCCTGCTGTGCTTGTTTAGAGCAGTTGCTAAAGCACATGGCTGCTAATACCGCAATGGTGATCAATTGAATTTTTCTCATTATTTTATTTTTGTGGTGTAATGATAATATGCGATCTTTATAGATAGGTAACGTTTTGTATTATGTTGCGGTTAACTCTATGTGAACAAGTATATTTTCTATGGTAACAGCAGCATATTATCTACCCTTTGGATGTTTTGCGATGCTTCTTGCAGCAACTTAAAACATTCCTTTGGCACTATAATTGTTACCTATAGTTATCTTAACGATCAATATATACTATGAAAAAATTACTTATCCCGGTTTTGGCTGCAGCCATTATCACGTCGGCATCATGTTCTAAAAGCTCTGGCCCATCTACACCGCAGGCGCAGGTAATGTTCATGAATGCATGGCTAGTGACGAATAGTGTGAATGTGACAGCGAATAATGTCTCTGTTTCAACAAATCTGGGTTTTTTAAAAAATACAGGTTATCAGAATGTAGCCGCAGGTGTGGCAGAAGATCTGGCTTTTTTGTTGCCAAGCCCTCCGACAAAACTTATTGATACTACGGTGACGCTGACCGCTAATACACATTATTCTGTATACATCACTGGTGTTACACCACTTGCGCAGGTAATGACATCCGACGACGTTACCGCACCAACATCTGGAATGGCAAAGGTTCGTTTTGTAAATCTTAGTCCAGATACTGTTGGCTATAATGTCTACATTGGCTCTACATTGGTATCTGGTGCTGATACAAAGTATCGTGGAGTAACATCGTTTACTTCTATAGCTGCAACTTCAGGCGCTGTATTAGTATCTGACCCTAACAATGTGCCAATACAAACGATTTTAAGTAATCAAACATTCAGTGCAGGTAAAATTTATACTATAGTACTTACAGGCCAGTACGGGGCTAGCAGTACTACCGCTATTACTATTCTCAACAATAATTAAGGCATCATCATCGTTATAATAAAGAGACCCGGCATTTAATAATGCCGGGTCTCTAATTGTAAACTAATTTATTTACAGTTCTTCTTTTATCCTTTCCGGACTGTATAGTTCTGTATAGTCTGAAGGCTTGTTGTATATAAGTGAACAAATGATCTTGGCCGATATAGAGCCATTAACGATAGCATTGTTACCGGGGCACGAAATGATATATTCATTCGCATACCCAGGCCTCATACCCGCATATGGCAGGCCATCTACACCAGAAAAACATTTACTTTGCCACCTGTGGGTTATCTTGTTTATGTTGAAATACTTATGCAGGTATTGCTCAAGACCTGCGAATGGATCTTCAAGATCATTATTGTTATTGTACTCAAATCCCGTAGCCACTATATACTGCTGGCCATCTATATTATATGTAATAAAGGTGTGGGCAGGTGAAGACATATCGTACGTGATACCATCGGGATAAGGGCCATTTTGAAGGGTGAACGCCGCATTGTAACAACAATTGGGTAGTACAGGCAGCACTGCCTTAGTTATCTCATTTATGGTATCGTCGGCGTATATAAGTGCACCTGCCTGTATACTGCCACAGTTTGTGCTGGCAGTAACCCTATCCTTGCTATGGTCTACCGAGGTCATGATGCAATTTGTAAGTACTACACCACCTTCCGCTTCAAGTGCAGTTCTAAGCCCTTGCAGATATTTTATAGGGTGAAGTTGCGCCTGGAAATCGAACCTATAAGCCTTCTTAAAAGGTAATGGCACAGGTATCACATTGGTAGTTTTTGATACTACGCCCGATTCCTTGAAAATTGCCTCGGTATTTTCAAGCATCAGCACACTTTCATTGGTTTGGGCAAACTGGTAACCGGTTTGGTAGGTAAAGTCGCAGTCAATGTTGTATTTATTGATGAGGCCTTCTACGAGGTCTATTGCTTCTCGTTTGCTTCTTGCTATGCTGCGCGCCTTATCTGCATTTATGTTTTTATTATACATACTGTGCAAATCGGGTATCGTATTCAGGCAAGCGGTCTCGGGGGTAATGTCCATAATATCGATAGCCGATACGATGATACATTTCTTACCTTCATTTTGAAGTAGCAATGCTGTAGTGTACGCTGTGATACCATTACCTATAACTATCACATCGCCATTTATATCAGCAACGTGTTTTTGTATCGTATCAGTTATTTCTGCTGTGTCCTGCCATAAACTGGTGAACGTCCTATCGGATCTCATACTATTAAATTTTTATTATATTAGATAGCCTTAATTAGCTACAATAAAAAATCCCGCCAAGAGAACTGGCGGGAAACGATAAAATAATTATATGAAATATATATTGTAATTAACTAAAACAAAACCAAACCTTTATTTATCAATTATAGTAAAATTTAATAAAAAAAAATTACTCAACTTCTTTTTCTTTTTCTATTTTCCCTCTTCTCAAAGGGTTAGATGTATACAATTCGTAATTTTTTCTCTGTTTTATCAGATCAATGGCTTGGTATAACGCTTCACGAAAAGAATCAGGTTCGGCTATTCCTTTGCCAGCAATATCAAATGCGGTACCATGGTCTGGCGAAGTGCGGATGACCGGAAGACCTGCAGTATAGTTAACGCCCATGTCGCGGGCCAGTGTTTTAAATGGCGCCAGTCCCTGGTCGTGATACATGGCCAGCACACCATCGAACTGCGCATAGCTGCCACGTGCAAAAAAAGCATCGGCGCTATACGGGCCATATACCAGTTGCCCCTGTTGCTGTGCCTGTTCTATGAGTGGTTTTATTATTGTTTTCTCTTCGGTACCTATCTGCCCGTCATCACCAGCATGCGGATTCAGGCCCAGGATGGCGATACGCGGTTTGTCTATACCAAAATCTTTTATAAGGGTCTCTTTCAGCAGTTGCAGTTTAGATTGTATAGCTTCTTTGGTTATCAGCGATGCTACCTTAGCTATAGGCACATGTTCTGTTACCAGCGCCACCCTTAGCCCTTCACTGTACAACAGCATGAGCACATCCTTAACGCCAAATTTTTCTTTTAAAAATGGGGTATGCCCTGTATATGGGAAATCAGGGATGTTGGTGTTGCTTTTGTGGATAGGGGCTGTGACAAGTGCATCCAGTTCTTTATCCTTCAGGCATTGCGTAGCCACCATCAGGGAGCGTATAGCATACTTGCCTGCTGCCTCTGTGAACACACCGGGTTGTATGGGTACTTCCTCTTCCCAGCAGTTAAAGATATTTACCTGTTTCAGGTTCAGCTTGGTAAGGTCCTTGGTACTATTGAATGCAAGTGGGTGATCGGGCAATAGCTTCCTGTAAAAATTAATTATTTTATTGGAGGCGAATACCACGGGTATGCATATATCCAGTATACGGGGATCAGAAAGTGTTTTTATGATCACTTCGGGGCCTATACCGTTCAGGTCTCCTGTGGTAATGCCTATAACTGGTTTTTCGTTCTGCATGTGTTGTTATTGAATGTTGTTAAGCTTTACCATAGTTCATCAGGAAATCGAGCAGCATACGCAGGCCATATGCTGTGCCGCCTATGGTTGTGTAGTTCTTTTTTGATGTTGCAAAAGATACACCTGCTATGTCAAAATGCATCCATGGGTAATCTGTGAAATGCTGCAGGAACTTACCTGCCGTAATAGCGCCGCCAGACGGGCCACCCACGTTCTTTATATCAGCAATGTCGGACTTGATCAGGTCTCCATATTCATCCCAAAGCGGATACTCTACCAGTCGTTCATATTGTCTTTCACCACTTGTACGGAAAGAGCTTTTTACATCGTCGCCCGCTGTACCCATGCACACTATGCCATACTCACCAACTGCTACCGACGCTGCGCCAGTAAGGGTGGCAAAGTCGGCAACCAGTTCCGGCTTGTAGCGTTTGGCCCAGTTCAGTGCATCGCCCAGCAGCATGCGGCCTTCAGCATCTGTGTTCAGCACTTCTACAGTAGCGCCGCTTTGCATAGTTACTACATCGCCGGGTACATATGCATTCTCTCCGGGCCTGTTATCGGTGGCAGGTACCAGTGCTATTACGTGCAGTGTCAGTTCCATTTTGGCTATCGCATACATGGCACAGCTCACCAGTGCAGCGCCACCCATATCGCTCTTCATACGGTCCATAGAGTTGGGCGTAGGTTTCAGGCTCAGGCCACCGGTGTCGTACACCACACCTTTACCTACCAGCACTATTGGTTTTTTATTTATAGCCTTCTTAGGCACATACTCCATTACTGTGAAGGTGGGCGGGTCTATACTGCCCCTGTTCACGGCCAGCAGGCCCCCCATTTTCTCTTTCTCTATTTGTGCCTTTTGCAGCACGGTCACCTTAAACCCGGCTTCTTTGCCCAGTGCTGTTATCTCTTTAGATAGCTGCACTGCAGTAAGGTAGCTCAGCGGTTCGTTCACGAGTGTGCGGGCCTTATATATAGCATCGGTTATTATCTGCAATTGGCTTACCTCTTTTACCGTAATAGACTGGCGTGTAAAAGATATGCGTTTCAGTTTTGTCTCCAGCTTTGCAGCTTCGGTCTTATATTTTAAGAACTGGTAGTTGGCCAGTGCCATACCTTCTGCTACCAGGTGGGGCGCTTCTGCTGGTGCACCTAAGTTGCTTATGGTTATTTCTTCTATCTTTTGTTTGGCAAGGATACCTTGCAGTTCAGCGCCGGTCTTCCTGTACGCTTCACGGGTTTGTGTAGCAGTGCTTTTTGCCTTTACGGTATAGATAAAAACAAAACGGTCGTATTTATTAATGGTAAAAATAGGCTGGTCGCTGTTAGCAGATGACGTGATATATTTTACATCATCCTCATCAAGAAAGGTGGCTTGTGCCAGGGACGCTGTATTTTCCAGTATGTAAAGCTGATGTTTACCTGCAGGTTTCTGTACTATTTTAAATTCCATGCTATTCATTTTATAAGATCACAAAGGTAAACCTATATGCTTCTGATGGATAATTTTATTGCAAAAAACCGGAAAACGCAAGAAATTAGGATGATATGGCAGTTCCATACTATCTTACTTGTTTTATCCTTTAGGCTATCAATGCTTAAATACGCATTTTTGCATCATGCAGTACACCCTTAAGAAAAGTTTAGGACAACACTTTCTCACAGATGAGAATATGTGCCAGAAGATAGTGTCGCAAATACATCATACACCAGGTATGCAACTGCTTGAGGTAGGGCCTGGTGGTGGAGCCATTACCAAATATATACTGCAGTGGACCGACATTGACTATAAAGCAATTGAAGTAGACGAAGAAAAAGTAATATATCTGAACAAGACCTACCCTACCATAAATGGGAAAATAATACAGAATGACATTTTAAAGGCAGATATGCCCTTCACTGACAAGTTTAGTGTTATAGGTAACTTTCCGTACAACATATCTTCCCCTATACTTTTTAAGGTACTGGAATGGGAAGAAAATGTGGTAGAAGTAATAGGTATGTTCCAAAAAGAAGTGGCGTTGCGTGTGGCCTCTGGCCCGGGCAGCAAAGTATATGGTATACTAAGCGTACTGATGCAGGCCTTTTTTACGGTCGACTATCTGTTTGATGTACATGAGCAATGCTTTAACCCACCACCTAAGGTAAAGAGTGGGGTATTGCGCTTTACTGACCTGGGGAATCCGCATGGTATAGCTAACAAGCGCAAATTCATAAACCTGGTAAAGACCGCTTTTAACCAACGGCGTAAAACATTACGGAACGGACTAAAAGGCCTGCTGCCAGCAGAAGCGCTGACTGACCCTGTGCTGGATAAGAGAGCTGAACAGCTAAGCGTAGCCGATTTTGTAGCACTATATAATAAATACCTGGTATGACAAAAAGAAGGGTTCTGATAGCGGCTCCCGTGCATCCTGTTTTAATAGAAGGGTTAGTAGCCGCAGGATATGAGTGCATTATTGAAGAAAAGATACAGCAATCTACTGCGGCTGCACTGCTGCACGATTGTGCAGGGGTTATCACCTCTACAAGGTTGCAACTGGATAAAACATTGATAGACAGCGCACCACACCTGCAATGGATAGGCCGTATGGGCTCTGGTATGGAGGTGATAGATACCGCATATGCGGCTGAAAAAAGAATAACCTGCTATAGCAGCCCTGAGGGCAATAGTAATGCGGTAGGTGAATTTGCATTGGGCATGTTACTATCGCTTATGCGCAATATACCAGTGAGCAGCAGGCAGGTGCAGAATAGCCAATGGCTGAGAGAAGAGAATAGAGGGGCAGAACTGGAAGGCAAGACTATAGCTATAATAGGATATGGGCACACAGGTAGGGCATTTGCGAAAAAGCTAAACGGCTTTGATGTTAACATATTGGTTTACGATAAATATGTCAACATTCACGAAGTTGATCCTCAAATAACCGTTTGTCCAGACCTGGCAAGGATATACGCCGAGGCAGACGTGGTAAGTTTCCACGTTCCCTTACAAGATGACACCGTATATTATGTTAATGATAATTTTATACATAGCATGACCAAGGGTTTTATTCTGTTAAATACGTCTAGAGGTATAGTAGTGAACACTAAAGACCTCTGGAAGGGAATAACGTCGGGAAAAATACAGGGAGCATGCCTTGACGTTTGGGAACAGGAACCTATAGAAAAAATGGACGAGGAGATACGTAATATATTATTGCAAATGTCAATTCTTGATAATGTGATAATAACACCCCATATTGCGGGGTATAGTGTAGAGGCGCTTTATAAAATGAGTAAAATTCTTTTAAATAAAATAACGAACGCTTAATAAAGAAGACATATAACGAACTAATTTTTATCAAAAAGAATTTTGTTAAAAAAGGAAGTTTAACAGTTTTTTTTATCTTTGCCGCTCATTTGGTTAATAAAATATTAATGCAGTATATGACACGTACGCTACGTTATCTATTTGTATTGCTCTTTATAGGAGTTTCCGCAACAGCTTTTGGCCAGGCAGGTGAAATAACAGGAAGGGTTATTGATGAGAAGAAGGAGCCTGTGATCAATGCCATTGTGCAGGCCTTTGACGGAGGTATATTAAAGGGGACCACTATAACAGATTATGATGGTAACTATAGTATAAAACCCTTAAGCCCATCTAAATATGATGTTACGGTTAAACTGACCGGTTTTAAGGAACTAACTGTAACTAACGTAATAGTAAGCCCAGATAAGACCACGCTTAATAATATGGTGATGCAAGCTTCTGTGAGCAATCTGAAAGAAGTGACCGTAGTAGCCTATAAAAATCCCCCGGTTGACCCATATGCTACAGGCGGTAATGGTCACCTGGACCAGGAGACCATAGAAAAAGCTCCTGTTCTTACCACAGATGAGTTGGTAGCTACCCAGCCAGGCGTGTATAAGGCATCAAGGGCAAACGATGGTGTGAATATAGGCGGTTCACGTACTGAAGGTACTTTATATATAATAGATGGTGTGCAGGTACGTGGTTCCTATGGTACCAATATGTCTCAGGGGTCTGTTGAACAAATAGATGTATTAACATCAGGTATACCAGCAAAATATGGTGATGTGAGCGGTGGTGTAGTAAACATAACCACTAAAGGTGTAAGTAAAGACCTGCAAGCAGACGTGCGTTTACAGCACTCTATAGATGGCTATAATAATAACCTCGTTTCTTTTAACCTTTCTGGCCCGCTCTATAAAAAGTTGCAGGCTGATAAAACCAAAAAACCAGTTTTAGGTTTTGCTTTGGGTGGCGACTTTTATTATGACAATGATAGGTATCCATCTTATACTCCTACATATGTTGTTAAGCCAAGTGTCTTAAAAACTTTACAGCAAAACCCACTGACCGTTACATCTGATCCTTCGGGCAATCAGATATATACTTATTCTTCCGAATACGTAACTAAGAGTCAGATGAATTCCTTAAAGGTAGCTCCAGATGTAGCTGTGGTAGAGGGGCGTGCGCATGCTAAGTTCGATTACCAGGTAAATGACAATATCAGTATTACTGCAGGTGGTAATTTTGACTATGCAAGGTCTAATTACAATGGAGGTTCAAATGTTGGCGGTGGATATTATAATACTAGCCTAATGTTCTCTCCGTCTTCTATAGACCAGCAACAAACTTTTGTTGGACGTGGGTTTGTTCGCTTAACACAAAAATTTGGTAAAAATTCTTATGAAAAAAAGGAAGGTGACGGCGCACCAAAAACCGGAACTATATCAAATGCATACTATTCTCTGCAAGCCGATTATCAGAAAACATATTTATTGGTTCAAGATCCTACCTATAAGAGTAACATTTTTGATTATCAATATATAGGTAAGTTCAACCAAACGTTCACGCCTAACTATCAGTTTGGACATGATACCGTGACAGGCAGAAATGGTGTTATATTACAATCAGACCGTAACCCATCTGCTATTACATTTACCCCATCTGGTCAAAATCCTAATCTGGCAGCGTATACTACAGAATATTTTAATACTACTGCCCTTGCGCCTACTTCTATAGGTCAAATAGAATCTCAACACGGATTGGCAAACGGCGATCTTCCTGCACTTACTTATTCTCTATATGATAATATAGGATCAAACATGTCTGTTTATTCAAAAAGGAACTATGATCAATATAGTGTGAGCGTAGATGCATCTTTCGACCTTCAGTTAGGCAAAACGAGACATAACATACAATTTGGTTTATATTACCAACAACGTGTAGAAAAATATTTTTCTCTAAGTTCCAATCATAATAGCAGTACATCATCTATATGGCAGTTAATGCGCCAGCTTACCAATACTCAGCTTAGCCTTGATAAATCTAACCCAATATTTATCATTAATGGCCAGCGCTACAGTAAAGACCAGGTTGCTGCTGGTGTGATCAAGCCAAGTCCATATGATACTATTGTTTTTAACACTAAATCAGGTACAGGCCAAAGTACATTTGATTCCAGTTTCAGGAAAAAACTGGGGCTAAGTACTACTGGTACAAAGTACCTGAATGTAGATGCATACGGACCTGACTTTTATTCTTTGAATATGTTTTCTGCTACAGAGCTGATAAATGGTGGCAATCCAAATTCATTTATAAACTATTATGGGTATACATATACCGGCGCTACACAATCTGGTAATGTTACCTTTAATGATTTCTGGACCGCTAAAGATGCTAATGGCAACTACACCCGCCCTATTGCTGCTTATCAGCCTAACTATATAGCCGGCTACATACAAGATAAATTTGAATTCAAAAAGGATTTTTTGTTCAATGTTGGGCTTCGCATAGACAGATTTGATAATAACACTTCAGTTTTGAAAGATCCTTATTCTTTACTTCCTGAGTATACGGTAAGCCAGCTTACAGCTACTTCGGGTCCTGTAAATAATATAAATGGCGGTAAGACACCATCTAATATTGGTGGTAATTATGTAGTGTATGTTGATAACAACCCAACAAATGGGGGTGCAGCTAATATTGTAGGATATCGTAATGGTAACAACTGGTACGATCCTACAGGTAAATATGTAGAAGACCCAAGTGTACTTTCAAACTATAGCAACGGCCGTTCTATTCAACCTTATCTTGTTGATCCTAAAACCAAGATAACTGATGCTACGTTCAATCCAAGTAGTTCTTTTACAAGCTATATACCTCAGGTAAATATACTGCCACGTATATCATTTTCGTTTCCTATATCTGATGTGGCACTGTTTTTCGCGCACTATGATATTTATTCGCAAAGACCTAATACCTCAGGTCCGCAAAACATTGCATACGCAAGCCCAGTAACTTATTTCTATTTGAATCCAGGTCAAATAATCGGAAATCCTAATTTGAAACCTACACTGACTTATGACTACGAATTTGGCTTTACCCAAAAACTAAGCGAACGTTCTGCCGTAACATTATCTGCTTTTTACAAAGAGCGTAAAAACCAGGTCGCAATCAGCCAGCTACAGGATGCATATCCGTATACTTACCTTACGTATAATAACACTGATTTCTCTACTACTAAGGGGGTGAGCCTGAAGTATGATCTGCGCCGTATACAGCGTATACGTATGACCATATCATATACCCTGCAGTTCGCAGAAGGTACAGGATCATCTATTAACTCTGGAAATGGTGGAAACCAGACCCAGCTGGAACCAAACGGCCTATTGCAGAACTTCATAGAAGCTGGTTTACCTAACCTACGCTACTCGTCACCGCTTACTTTCGATTCTCGTCACAATGTAGTTGCTAACGTGGATTACCGTTTTGCGAAAGACGATGGCCCGATGATAGGTGGAAAACACATATTTGAAAATACCGGCCTTAACCTGATTGCCAGTGCAAGGAGCGGAGAGCCATATACCCGGTATTCTGTACCCGATGTGGTGACACACGCAGTTATTGGTGGCGCTAATGGTTCTCGTTTGCCATGGCACTACAACCTTGACCTAAAATTAGATAAAGATTTCGTACTCAATTTCTCGAGGAAGCATGCCGATGGGGAGACAGGATTGAAACCTAAAAAGATAGTTGCATTGAATGTGTTCATTTATGCACAGAACGTGTTAAATATCCGTGATGTACTTTCTGTTTACGGATACACAGGCCGCGCTGATGATAATGGTTATTTGACATCATCATATGGTATATCGAAGATACCAACCGTTACTTCTCCGGCATCTTACCAGGATCTGTACCAGATAGCCTATAATAACCCAAATAATTATAACGTGCCCCGCACTATTACTCTTGGACTTCAATTTAATTTCTAAATATTATTTATAGTATTTCTTAAGATTCGTGTTATGTTGTATAGTAGAATAAGGTCGATCATTTTAATGTCTGTTGCCTTCGTTGGTATGGCAACTACAGGTATAGCCCGTCCTAATATAAAGACAGGTACAGGTAATACCCTTAAGCAGGGATTATTGAAGACCACCGGAGGTTGCTTTCCTGCCGTATCCAATATAGATCTGGATATAAATAACGTGCGTGCACGCTATCTTACGGGTGGTGACATGTGGTGGAATCAGGGGTCACAGGTGGCAGCCTATGAAGTACCTATTAATTCAGGTAAGAGTTCACAGTTCGCAGCATCGTGCTGGATAGGTGGAGTAGACCCCCAAAAACAGTTAAAAGTTGCTGCTCAAACTTATCGCCAGGATGGTAATGATTACTGGCCCGGTGCTTTAGATGCAACTAATGATATTACTGCTGCTGAATGTTCGGATTGGGACCAGTTTTGGAAAGTAAACAAATCTGATATCGTAGCGTTCATTGCTTTACGAGCTTCACAGGGTGGTACTCCTCCTACTGCATCTCAGTATAATGTTATTAATCAATGGCCTGCTACCGGCAACATCAATGCTTTAGGTACAAGTGGTGGTTCGCTGAATTTAGTACCTGGTCGTAGCTATGCGCCATTTATAGATGCAAATGGAGACGGTAAGTATAATACTGCTGATGGGGACTATCCGGACATAAAAGGAGACCAGTATATCTGGTGGGTGTTTAATGACAAAGGTAACGTTAAGCTACAGTCACAAACGCCTGCAATTGGTGTGGAGATACAAACCTACGCATTTGCATATAGCAGTCAGGATTTCCTTAATAACGCTACATTCTGTAATTACCGCGTTATCAACCGTGGCTCCACCAGACTTGATAGTACATACATTGCTGTATGGGATGATATGGACCTTGGTTATGCGTTCGATGATTATATTGGTTGCGACACTACACGTGGTTTAGGTATTGGTTACAATGGAGCATCTGTAGATGGTACTGGTCAGGTAAATGCCTATGGAGCTAACCCGCCAATGGTTGGTGTGGATTTCTTCCAGGGACCAGTTCGTAAATCTCTTAATGGCGCTAAGGATTCAGTGCTATCTATGACCAATTTTACTTATTATGTGAACACATCGAGCCCTACCATTGGTAATCCTACTAATGGTGTTGGTATCTATTATTATATGACCGGTTCTATATTGGACGGAGCACGTTTTGCTGATGACTTTAAGGGCCCTGGTGTTGCATCTAATGGATTTGGTGTAGGACCAGCTACTCACTTTGTGTACTTTGGCGATCCGTCTGATAATACACAGTGGTCTGAGTGTGCTTGTTCAAACCTTCCCGGCGACCGCCGTTTTATTGAATCAGCAGGACCATTTACACTATATCCTGGTGCACTAAACGATATTACTTTTGGTTGCGTATGGGCACCAGGTATTGGTGGTTGTGGCAGCGGTGCTAACTTCAAGACGATACAAGCGATAGACGATCAGGCACAGGCATTGTTCGATAATAACTTCCAACAAATTGAAGGACCTGAAGCTCCTGTAATGACCGTCAGGGAACTTGATAAACACCTTGCATTTTACCTTACTAATCCTTATGGTAGTAATAACTATAAAGAGCAATTTGGGCGGTCTGATAGTACTAAATACCAACAGCCGGTTATTAAAGCTGCCAGGATCCTGCATCTTCCTGATTCATTGTATAAATTTGAGGGATACCGTATATTCCAGTTAGCAAATGGTTCTATTTCTCCAGCACAAATATATGGTACAGATGGACAGATAGATAATACTAAAGCAGTCCAGGTCTTGGAATTTGATATAAAAGATAGTATCACCAAGCTTGTGAATTATGTAAAACGTACCGACCTTGGCGGTTCAACAGCTCCAGGTGCAGGTGCACAATACCAGCCCCAAGTTAAAGTTCTCGGTACAGATAATGGTATAGTACACAGTTTTGAGATATCACAAGATGCTTTCGCTCCCGGCAGCGACAAATCATTGGTGAATTATAAGACGTACTATTTTGTTGCTATTGCATACTCTTACAATGATTTCTCATACCACAAATTGACAGCAACAACCGGTACGGGTGGTTTTGACCCTGCTAATCCTGACAATACTCAAGACCTTCCTTATCTTGAAAGTGCACATGGCTATGGCAGCACTCCTATACAAGTTGTTGCTGCTTTACCTAACCCGGCAAATGGCTCAATGGGCACTGTTATCAATTCTGACTATGGCAGTGGAGTTACTGTAAAAAGAATAGAAGGTACAGGTAATGGCGGCAATGGTGTATATCTATCTGCTGAATCTGAAGATAGTGCTCTTGCTAACACAACTAATAATATAGTTTTGCAACCTACCTATCAGCAAGGTGCAAGCCCAATTAGCGTAAAAGTTATCGACCCAGTGTTAGTGCAGCCTATGGATTGGCAGTTGGCTATATCTGGACCTATTTTAGCCGGTAGCTATGATAAAGGTTTAATAGCAGCATCGAGCAATTGGAAACTTACCGGTACAGGTAATGGTAATTCAGTTACTGTATATTCTGAAGATAATTTGAGTGTACTTAATGAACAGATCTTATCGCAATACGGCCTTTCGGTAAATATTGCTCAAACCAAACGTCCGGGAGACGATCAGGGAAATGGCAATGGGTATATTAGTTCGCAGGTCTCATTTATGGATCCTAATAATCCTTGGCTTGCAGGTGTGCAGGATGGGGCCGATAGTTCAGTACTGAACTGGGAACGTAGTGGTAATAATACTGCTACGAAAGGTACTCCTTTGTGTAGTTTCTTGGATTATACATGGGATGTTAATGATGCATTCGGGAACATGCTAAATAATTATACACTTACTAAAAGCACATGGGCACCTTACGCACTTGCTGCTCAATGGCCTGGTGGTGATAACAGCCCTGTAAATGCTGTATGTGGCTTTGCACCTGCGGTTGCTAATACAGTTAGTGTACATGGTCTTAACATTTTGTCGAGTGTGGATATAGTATTCACTTCCGATAAATCGAAGTGGACAACTTGTGCGGTGTTAGAAATGCAGGAAGTGCCTTCATTTGCACAAGGTGGCGCTGCACGTTTTAATCTTCGCAACCATGCCAGTTGGGCTGGTGAGGTCGACGGTTCAGGTAACCCAGTTTATGTTAAACCTAATGACCCCAACCTTACAGTTCTGCCAACAGGTATGTCTTTATTCCCAGGTTATGCTGTAAACCAGGAAACTGGGGAAAGACTCAACATTGTATTTGGCGAAGATTCATGGATGACCAGCAATAATGGAGGAGACATGTTGTGGAACCCAACATCAGTTATATTGAATCCTTTTGACCAGTCTATTATATTTGGTGGTAAACACTTCGTATATGTATTGGGCACAAGGTATGACGGCGATAAAGCGTTTGCTAATATTATTACTACCGGGACAGCGGTGGCCAAGACCAATGCTTACCAGACCATACAATGGGTAGGGCTTCCAACGCTTAATCCTAACTCCCACTTATTATCCCTTAAAGATAATCTTATACCTACAGAAACACATTTACGTTTAAATGTTACAAGACCGTATGCATTTTTTAATCCAGCTGCTACAGATGCTGCAGTTCTTGCTGCACCTAACAATCCTTATATTGATTCTGCAAGCGGTCAGGCCAACAATGGCTTGCCTAATAATGGTTTCCCGCTTTATACCTTCAGTACCAAGGAACTTGCACCTACTTCTGCTTCTGACTATTCAAACAAGAATGCATTGCTGGATAGGATAAATGTAGTGCCTAACCCTTACTATGGTTACTCTGGTTATGAGAGCTCTCGTTTGGATACCAAAGTACGTATCATAAATCTGCCACCTAAAGCTGAGATATACATTTACTCTTTGGATGGCTCACTGATACGTGCACTTACAAAATCTGATGTAAATGCTTCTTATCTTGATTGGGATATCCGCAATACAGTTGGTTTGCCTATAGCAAGTGGCATGTATATCATTGATGTAAAGGCTGAAGGGATTGGAGAAAAAGTATTACGTTGGTTTGGTGCTACAAGGCCTATCGACATCACTACGTATTAATAGTATCGTTAAACAAATAATAACCGGTATTACCGTGCAGTATAAAAGATCATTTAGTAATATGAAAAATCTTTCGATCAGTGCTATTTTGCTTGCAGGTCTCTTAGGAACATCTGTGTCTTCTTTTGCAGGCAATAAAGACCGTACAGGGCAGGCAGGTGCTACAGAGTTGCTCATTAATCCCTGGGCCCAGTCTACGGGTGTCTTTGGCATGAACACTGCTTATGTAACAGGTGTAGAGGCTATGAAGAACAATATTGCCGGCCTTGCCGGAATAGGATCCCTTGATGTGGGTCTTTCTCATGGTATTTATCTCACAGGTTCTGATATTAGTATCAGTAATGCTGCTGTAGGATTGAAGCTGGGCAATGCTGGCGTTGTAGGACTTAATATTATGTCTATGGGTTTTGGTGACATTACTATCACGGATTACAACAATCCAGAAGGTAATGGTACTTACCATCCTCAGTTCTTAAATGCAGAGCTTGGCTTTGCAAAGGAATTTTCGAACAGTATCAGAGCTGGTTTTGCGGCAACTTTTGTAAATGAGCAGGTGAGCAATATTACTGCAACTGGTCTTTGTTTTGAAGGTGGTGTGCAGTATGTTACCGGTAAAGACGATAACTTCCATTTTGGTATCACCCTGCGCAACCTGGGTACTAACATGCGTTTCTCTGGTAATGGATTTGCTATCAATGGGGAGAACCCGCAGGCTACTCCTTCGTTTGTTGCTTCCAACAACTACCCATCCGATAAGTTTCCTATGCCTACTTACCTAAATTTAGGTGTGTCTTATGACTTCTACCTAGATCAGGAGCACCGCGCAACAGATACCTCTGTGGCTAAGCACAAGCTTACTGTTATGGGGGATTTTCAATCTAACTCGTTCAACAACGACAACCTGGGTGTAGGTGTGGAGTATTACTTCATGAATACTTTAGGTTTGCGTGCCGCATATCGTTATGAGAACGGTATAGGCAATACAGCTACCAGTACCACATTGTATACAGGTGTCGCAGCGGGTGTTACATTACAACGCGCTTTTGGCAGCAAGGGCAATACTCGCCTTGCAGTAGATTACTCTTACCGGCCTACTATGCGCCCAGCGAATGGCGTACATATGTTCTCGCTGCGTTTTATGATGAGGTAATTCAATAATATTGTAAATTTGCATTGCAACGCTTCTGCTTCGGCAGGAGCGTTGTATTTTTTTTCTTAAAAAGCTAAACAATATAATACATGTCTGGAGTAAACTATGTAAGTAAGGAAACTTTGGAACAAATGAGGGAAGAGCTGAATCAATTGAAGACCAGCGGCCGTGCAGAGATAGCGAGACAAATAGCCGAAGCACGTGAAAAGGGTGACCTGAAGGAGAATGCAGAATATGACGCAGCAAAAGAAGCGCAAGGCCACCACGAAGCAAAAATAGCACAGTTGGAAGCAGTTGTTATAACCGCGCGTATACTGGATGCAAAAGATATAGACATAAGCAAGGTATCTGTATTAAGTAAAGTAAAGCTTACTAATATGGGCACTAAGAAGACGGTAGAATACCAGATAGTTTCAGAGCAGGAGGCTGACCTAAAGGCAGGTAAAATATCTGTGACATCGCCTATAGGGCGTGGGCTGCTGGGAAAAGTGATAGGTGAAGTGGCCGAAATAACGGCCCCTAACGGGATAATGAAATTTAAGATAGAACACATATCTATATAATATGTCTACACTGTTCTCGAAAATAATAGCGGGGGAGATACCTTCTTACAAAATAGCAGAGAACGACCATTTCTATGCCTTTCTCGATGTATTCCCGCATGTGCTGGGGCATGTGCTGGTGGTGCCTAAGGTGGAGGTAGACAAGCTGTTTGATGTGGAAGATGCTTTGCTGGCAGAATGGCTGGTGTTTGCAAAACCAATAGCTAAGGCAATAGAAAAGGCTTTTCAGTGCAACAGGTGCGGTATAAGTGTGGTGGGGCTGGAAGTGCCACATGCCCACATGCACCTGCTGCCCATAAACAGCGCAGACGACCTGAACTTTACCCGTCCGAAACTTAAGCCCGATACTGCTACATTTATAGAGGTGCAGCAACGTATACTGGCGCAGTTGGGCTAATTATTCTACAATTAGTACACTATTTACACTCCAGGCCTTTGGCTTATCTGCAAAGAGTATTTTGGTCTTTGCCCAAGTGTCTTTGAATAGTTCTGAGAAACGATAATGGTCAAGGGCGGCTTCGCTTTCCCAATGGCTGTGGGTGAAGAATATATTGGGTGTGTTCTTGTCCTGCCATAGCTCCAGGTGGGTGCAGCCTGCGAAGTGCCGTATCAGTTCCTTTCGCTCGTTGAAGAGGGTGGTGAACGCCGCTACTTCCCCTGGCCTGAACGTCATTTGTACTATGCGTACTATCATTCAAAGAATATCTTTACGTGGTTATACATGAGGTGCTGCTCCTGGTATACCTTCAGCCCGAAGAGGCTGGCGGCATTCCCTTTGTTGATGGCTATCTCCAGGAAGCCTGCACTGTTGAACCTGCATAGCTTGTCGCCGGGCTTTACATCGCTGTATTTGTTGTGCAGAGTGGTTATAACCTCATTGCGCATATACTCTATACGGAAACTGCGGCCACGAGCTGCATCCATAAATTGCTGACGGGTAATATTCACAATGACATTCTCATAATGGTCTATATATATGATGCGGCACTCGGCACCATCGGGCGTGATGCGCGCGGCAAAGCTATCCGCGGCCTTGTGCAGGGTACAGGGTGCGTAGGTGGCATCTTTTACTCCCGTTCGTATATGTGCCACCAGTTTGCCCGCCTCATGCAGCCAGTCTTTAAAGGTAGATGTATTGCCCCACTGGAAGCAGCTGTAGCCCTCGCTGATGCCGCTAAAGGCAAGGGGCAGCAAACCATTATCCGGCGCTATGAAGTAATGATGGTCGGCCTCGAAATATACCATGCGGGGCGCCTTATCGTATAGGACATTTACGAGTATTATGTGACATGTACCCTCAGGAAAATTCTTATAAGCTGATGCAAGCAGGTACGCGGCCTGCATGACCTGGTGCGGCGCTACCCGGTGCGACAGATCTATAATAGGCAACTGTGGAGCGTACTGCATGAGTATGCCCTTTGCAGCGGCCGCAGCAGTGTCTTCAAGGCCAAAATCTGATAGCAGGGTGATACAACTCATAAGCAGGGTGCAAAAATAGGTAGCAATTGTGTGGTATGCAGTGTTTTTATGTTTTTAATTTCCAGCTGCTCTTAAAATTTCCGGTCAGGTGGTAAAAAAGTAAATCGGTAATTTTTAGGAGCGGTGAGGGATGGAATACAGGCTGTGTAATAGTTATGATGGAAATAGTAAATTTCTGGTATTACATAAAAATTTCCGGTTTTTACTTGTATCGGTAAAAATTGTTAGGGTCAGGAGGTGAAGGAGGAAGGGTGAGAAGGATCGTTGGGTGCTGGTGTATTTAAAATCATATGATATACGATGTGTTATAATTGCTTGTATAGCTGTCCAAAGGTAAGATGCGGAACGTAGGATAGCTATAAGAAGATATACACAGTTCCACGGGTTGAGGTGTTCCACACACTATGATAGTGGAACGCGTATCACTAATCATTAGTATTCGCGGATCTGAAGATCTGCTGCCAGTTTTAGATGTGGTTAGGAAGACTACGACAAGCCGGGAGGCTGTGACCGATGCCAAAAGGGATCGTGCGGGAAATCAATATCATTAGTTGAGTAATGCCTTTGCGTACAAGAGTGCGACGCAACGATGCTTAATAGTGTTGATAAAGCTGGTTGCAAAAAGTAAATTTCTTTTCTAAAAATATTTTCTGAATTTGGCGGGTTAGCCTCTTTGTAGCTGCAAAAATAACAGTCAATATGGCTTTGGCATAAGGATTGACTGGTATCTTTACTTTACAATTTTATAACAGAGGGGAAAATATTGCCATAATGTCTGAAATGAGATCAATGCTGGATGTGCTGCTGAACCAAACGGAACAGGAACTGGAATTCATGCCAATAGTATCGCTGGGTGAGGATGAGATGAATGATGAGGAAAAGAACAGTTTACCAAATGAGGTGCCACTGATAGCGCTGCGCAACACAGTGCTGTTCCCCAATGTGGTGCTGCCGATAACAGTGGCTCGCGATAAATCGATACAGGCCATAAATGCAGCCCAAAAGACCGGCAAGTGGATAGGGGTGGTGGCACAACGTGATGCCAATGATGATGACCCTATGCCGGATGATATATACAAGACCGGTACGCTGGCCAAGGTGGTAAAAGAGCTGAAAATGCCGGATGGCAACATCACCATCTTCATTATGGGCCGTATGCGTTTCAATATAGATGAGTACACGCAAACCGACCCATACTACAAGGCCAAGATACACTACCTGGAAGATAAATTCCCGAAGGAAGATGCGGAATTTGATGCTACGGTATCGAGCATAAAAGACTACTCTGAACGCATAGCACAGATGAGCAGCAACAGCCCTAATGAAGCCAATGTAGTGCTGCGCAATATAGAGCAACAATCCTTCCTGATGCACTTTGTGGCAAGTAACCTGGGCGTGAAGCTGGTGGACAAGCAGGGCATGCTGGAAGAGAACAACATAAAGATACGTGCCGAGCGCCTGCTGCAACTGCTGCAAAGCGAGTTGCAACTGGTGGAACTAAAGAACGAGATAGCCAACAAGACCCGCACAGATATAGACAAACAGCAACGTGAATACTTTTTGCAGCAGCAAATGAAATCGATACGGGACGAGCTGGGTACGGACCCCAATGACCGCGAGATAAAGGACCTGCAAAAAAGAGCGGAAGAGGTGAACTGGACCGAACCTGCGCGCGAACTTTTTAAGAAGAACATAGAGAAGCTGGAGCGTATGCACCCCAGTACCCCAGACTACAGCGTGATATACAATCACCTGGACCTGATGCTGGATATGCCGTGGGGCACCTATACCGAGGACAACTACGACCTGAAGAATGCGCAGAAGGTGCTGGACCATGACCACTACGGCATGGAAAAGATAAAGGACCGCATAATGGAATACTTGGCCGTGCTGAAGCTGAAGGGCGACATGAAAAGCCCGATACTGTGCTTCGTGGGCCCGCCGGGTATAGGTAAAACCAGCCTGGGGCGCAGCATAGCCAATGCTATACAGCGCAAGTATGTACGTTTTAGCCTGGGTGGCCTGCACGATGAAAGTGAGCTGCGCGGACACCGCAAAACATATATAGGCGCTATGCCGGGCCGCATCATACAATCGATAAGGAAAATAAAAACATCGAACCCAGTGTTCATACTGGATGAGATAGATAAGATAGGCAGCGATTTTAGAGGCGACCCCAGCAGTGCACTGCTGGAGATACTGGACCCGGAACAGAACAATTCATTTTACGACAACTACCTGGAGCTGGAGTTTGACCTAAGCAAGGTACTATTCATAGCCACAGCAAACAGCCTGAATGATATACAGCCCGCACTTAGGGACAGGCTTGAAATAATACACCTGACGGGCTACAGCATAGAAGAAAAAATAGAGATAGCTAAGCGCCACCTGATACCTAAGCAGAAAGAACTGCACGGGCTGGACAAAATATCGCTTAAGTTCCCAGATAAGGTGGTAGGGAAAATAGTGCAGGAATACACCAGGGAAAGTGGTGTGCGCGAACTGGACAGATTGCTGGCCAGCGTGATGCGCAATATAGCACTACAAGTAGCCATGGAAAATGCTGTGGCACCACAGGTAAGCGCTGAACAGATAGAAAAGGTACTGGGCAAACCAAAGTTCCTGAACGACATGTATACCAAAGGCTACCCTGCGGGTGTGGTGGTGGGCCTGGCCTGGACAAGTGTTGGGGGGGATATACTATTCATAGAGACCAGCCTATCGAAAGGGAAAGGAGTATTGTCGCTAACGGGTAACCTGGGGAATGTGATGAAGGAAAGCACAAGTACCGCACTGAGCTACCTGAGAGCCCATGCTGCCGAATATAACATACAGACCAAAGACTTTGAAGAGAAGGACATACATGTGCACGTGCCGGAAGGCGCTGTGCCCAAGGATGGGCCAAGTGCGGGCATTACTATGCTAACATCGCTGGCATCTGCATTCACAGGCCGTAAGGTAAGGCCTTACCTGGCCATGACCGGAGAGATAACCCTGCGCGGACAAGTGCTGCCGGTGGGTGGCATAAAAGAAAAAGTGCTGGCCGCAAAACGCGCCGGTGTGAAAGAAATAATAATGTGCGCCCAGAATGAAAGGGATGTAGAAGAAATAAATAAAGACTTTATAAAAGGCGTGAAATTCAGCTATGTGACGGAGATGAAAGAAGTGCTGGAACTGGCGCTGATGAAAAAATAAATGTGGAAGAAATGTGATGGAATGTGGGCTTCGCCATGTGGGTGTGATACGATGAAATATTTTCAGTAGTAAGTAATAAAATACCCGTTTTGCAAATAAGCAAAACGGGTATTTTATTTTTTGTCAGCAAAATTTTCAAAACAGGCTAATGAGGTGCTCGTAAGTTTTATCCTTCCAGCATTCTTCTCAGGTAGTTTATCTGGCCGAGATGGTAGCTGAAGTGGCCGTAGAAGTGGATGATATAGTATTGGGTGCTGTGCTCACCGAAAACTTCGAGGGGATACATTTTATCGAGCTGTTCTTGCGAAAGTCCTTGCAGCGCAAGTTGTATAATGACCGTTACTTTATCGATCTCGGCAAGAAGTACATCGCGTGAGATGCTCTTTGTGGTGAACTCCAGATCGCGCTGGCGAATGTAACCGGTGGCGGCCAAGTGAGCACCTATAAAATGATTGAGATTGCCAATGAGGTGCAGCGTAAGATTGCCTGCACTGTTGGTAACACCCGGCTTTACTTTCCAGATGTTGTCATCGTCTTTAAAACTGCTGATCTCTTCTTTAAGTTTTAGCAGGTCTCTTTCAAAAAGTCCGTACAGGAAGTTTTCCATAGTGTGTGTGTTTATGTGCTAAAAATAACAAAACCCCTGTTGTTACAGAGGTTTTGGGAGTATTGTTATAAAGGCTCATTATTAACCTTTAGCAATGTATTTTTTTACTTCGGCGTATACTTCATCTTCGCCGCCTTCTTCGTAGCCAGAGTGCTCGAACACTACTTTACCATTCTTGTCTACAATGATAGTGAATGGTACGTTCTGGAAACTAAGTGAACGTTTAAGGTCGGAATTAGGATCGATGTAGTATGGGAATTTCCAGCCCTGAGATATAGCGTAGCTACGTACCAGGCCTTCAGCACGGGTCTCGTCTATAGATACGGTCACGTAGTCGAAATCGTTCTCTTTCTGCCAAGTAGGGAGTTTAAGAGATATGTTCTTGATCTCTTTTTTGCATGGTACACACCAGGTAGCCCAAAAGCTTACCACTGTAACACGGCCCTTAGTAAAAGCTGAATTGAAAGCTACTTTTTTACCCGTGTTCACATCTTTTACCTGGGTATCTGGTAACTCTGCAACCTGTGCATGCAATGCTGTTGCAAGGAATAAACAGGTAATTGCAGTGATAATTTTTTTCATAACTATTTGTTTTTAAGAATAATAAGCGAAAACTTTGCCAGAATTCCTTTCAGACGACTAATTTCGGTTAAATTTAAACATTAACAAGTTTTAATGAAAAAAATAGCTCTTTTCTTACTCCTGTCCTGTAGTAGTATATATAGTTTCGGACAGGGAACTTTTTCGGGTGACCTGATGATGAACCTGAACTATTTTGATAGGGATGCAAGTATAAAAGCATCCGGGAACCCATTATACAACAATTACCTGAGCGGTAGCGAAGGCTGGATGGACCTGCGGTATAACATAAAAGGGTTTACCTTTTTTGTACGTGCTGATGCCTTCAACAACTCGAACCTGAAAAACCCTACCTCGGCCAATACTGCGTTCGGTGTAGGGGCATGGAGCGTAAGTAAAGAACTGAAAGATCTGACCATAACAGCAGGGTATATATATGACCAGATAGGCAGTGGTGTAATGTTCAGAGCATATGAGGACCGTGGGCTGCTCATAGATAATGCCCTTGTAGGTATAAGCCTGAAGTACAAACTTACCAATAACATAATAGTGAAAGGGTTTACCGGCCAGCAGAAAGATAATGACCTTTCTGCACTGAACAACCCTACCACCATATCGCAGAAGTATGCACCGGTGATAAGGGCCCTGGATGTGGAAGGAGACTTTAATGTAGGCAAAGTGCACCTTGTGCCAGGTGTGGGAATGCTGAACCGTACGCTGGATGCAGCGTCTTACGCTACTACTGCTAAAGCGGTACCTACAGATACTGCGGGCAATCCACTATTTACCCCCAAGTACAATATGTATGCATATACGGCCTACAATACATTGACCATAGGTAATTTCTCTTGGTATGCAGAAGCATCGTACAAAAGCAAGGACGCCATAGCCACACCGCTGGGCGCTATGGTGAACAGGGATGGTAATGTAGAGTATACAACTATCGGCTTTGCCAAGAAAGGGGTAGCCGTGAACCTGACGGGAAAGCGCACCGATGGTTATGTAATGCGCACATCGTATAATGAAACGCTGCTGAATGGCCTGCTTAACTGGCAGCCCATAGTAGCACGTTTGCGCACGCAACGCCTGATATCGCGCTACTCGCCAGCATCGCAAGATTACTCTGAGCAGGGCGCTACTGCCGATGTGTTGTTATCGCCAAGCGACTATACTAACTACACGCTGACCTACACGAACATAAAAACACTGGACAATACGCAACTGTACCAAGAAGGATATGCACAGGTAGACTACCTGAAGATGGACAAGTGGAGATTGATGGCCGGTGCACAATATCTTAATTTCAACATAGCTGTGTATGATACCAGGGCGAATGCCCCTATGCTGAAAGCCATTACCGGCTTTGGAGAAGCTACATATAAGATCACCAATAAAAAGTCGCTGCGTTTTGAGTTCGAATACATGAATACGCAGCAAGACTACGGCTCTTGGGTATTTGCATTGCTGGAGTATAACGTAGCCCCTAAGTGGTCTATCTCGGCATCAGATATGTATAATATAGTGCCTAATAAAAGCTCTGATAATCCTAACTATGATGTAGCTACGCATAGTGTGCCTAACCCAAGCCACTACTATAATATTTACACTGCCTACACCAAGGATGCGAACAGGTTCTCTATAGCATACGTGAAACAGGTAGATGGTATCAACTGCTCGGGTGGTGTGTGCCGTTACGAGCCAGCATTTAGCGGTGTGAAGGCAACGCTTACGTCAAGTTTTTAAGATCATATTTACATAAGAAAGGCTGCCTCTTTATACAGGGCAGCCTTTCTTGTTTTATCAGTTGTCTTGTTACTGCTATTTCTTTTTCAGCATGGCCAGTAGTGCTTTTGCGGCTTCCTCTGATGAGCCCGGGTTTTGACCGGTTATCAAAAGGCCATCTTCTTTTACATAAGAGCCCCAGTCTGCCCCTTTACTGTAATGTGCTCCGAGTTTTTTCATTTCGTCTTCCAGCAAGAATGGTACTACATCGGTAAGTTTTACCGCAGCTTCTTCTGTGTTAGAAAATCCTGTTACTTCTTTACCTTTTACAATTGGCTCGCCATTTGGTGCTTTTACTTTTACAAGGGCACCAGGTGCATGGCATACAAAGGTAATTGGCTTATCGTGTTTATAAAAGTCCTCGATAAGGGAGATCGATGTAGCATCGTTTGCGAGGTCCCAAAGGGGGCCGTGACCTCCCGGATAAAAAACAGCATCAAAATCTTTCTGGTTCACCAGGCTAAGTTTTACCGAATTAGCCAGTTTATCCTTTAGCTGTTGGTCCTTGTTGAAACGTTGTGTCGCAAGTGTTTGGGCATCGGGCAATGAGCTTTTGGGGTCTATAGGCGGTTGTCCTCCCGAAGGTGAGGCGATAACCAGCTCAACACCAGCATCAGCTAAAACATAGTAAGGGGCAGCAAATTCTTCTATCCAGAATCCGGTCTTTTCGCCGGTGTTTCCCAATTCACTATGAGATGTTAATACGATCAATACTTTCATTTCTATTGTTTGTTTTTTATTTAGAGTATCTAAACGGACAGTATAACTGTGCCATTGGCAGTTTAAATGACGAACATCATTAAAACGCATGGGCCAAGGCAGAAGACCTGACCGGAAGGAAGATTAGTGAGTGCAAGAACGGTACGTAAGGTTAGGGAGTTGGGCTATTGCAAGGCGCATATAGCGCAGAATAATGGCTGCGAGGTTGGCAAGGTATCTAAAGTATTTATGGCTATAATTGCCTCATAACTGGTACTTTTAAATAGTAATAGGAAATTTCAATGCTGAAAACAGATATACTGGTAATAGGGTCGGGGATAGCAGGACTTACGTTCGCAGTAAAGATGGCGCGCCGTTTCCCGGAGAAGACGATAACTATACTTACCAAGGCTAATACGGACGAGACCAATACCAAGTACGCACAAGGAGGAATAGCTGTAGTGAACGACCTGGAGCGCGACAGCTTTCAGAAACACATAACAGACACGCTGATAGCAGGTGATGGACTGTGCAACGAGGCAATAGTAGAGGCGGTAGTAAAGGAAGGCCCGCTGCGTGTGAATGAAATAATAGAGTGGGGCGCCCGCTTTGATAAAGATGATGAAGGCGAATACCTGCGGGGCAGGGAAGGTGGCCATTCTGAATTTCGCATACTGCACCACAAGGATGTGACGGGTATGGAGATAGAGCGGACGCTGGTGGCAGAAATAAAAAAATACCCGAACATAGAGGTACATAACCACTGGTTCGTAGTAGATATCATTACGCAACACCACCTGGGTTACCTGGTAACGAAATCGACACCGGATATACAATGCTATGGGGTATATGCACTGAACCTGCAGAACAACAATATAGAAAAGATACTGGCTAAAATAACCCTGATGGCAAGTGGCGGGGTGGGGCAAGTGTACCGCACTACCACTAACCCTAAGATAGCCACCGGCGATGGTATAGCAGTAGCCTATAGGGCCAAGTGCCGGATAGAGAATATGGAGTTCATCCAGTTTCACCCTACGGCGCTATATGAGGCCGGGGTGAGCCCGTCTTTCCTGATAACGGAAGCTGTGCGGGGCGATGGTGGCATACTGCGCAATAAGGATGGCGAAGCCTTTATGACAGGGTATGACAGCCGGGCCGACCTGGCACCGCGCGACGTGGTGGCCCGCGCGATAGACAGCGAAATGAAACGCACAGGTACTGAGCATGTGTACCTAGACTGCAGGCACATGGACCATGAAAAACTACTGGCCCACTTCCCCAATATATATGAGCGCTGCCTGCAAGCAGGTATAGACATCTTTAAGCAAATGATACCCGTGGCGCCCGCGGCACACTACTGTTGTGGAGGTATAAAGACAGATGATATGGGGCGCACCAGTGTACAACATTTATATGCTTGTGGTGAGTGCAGTAGTACCGGCCTGCATGGCGCCAACCGACTGGCATCGAACAGCTTGCTGGAGGCATTGGTATTTGCACATAGATGTGAAGAAGATGCTGCTAAAAAAATAAACGACCTGCATTTTCAAGAGGATGTGCCGAACTGGAACGCATCGGGCACCAATCATCCTAAAGAAATGATATTGATAACCCAGAGCCTTAAAGAACTGCAGCAGATAATGAGTGACTATGTAGGTATAGTGCGCAACAACATACGCCTGAACAGAGCCATGCACCGTATAGACCTGCTGCACGATGAGACGGAAGAACTGTACCGTACCAGCACCTTATCGCCACAATTGTGCGAACTGCGTAACCTTATAACTATAGGCTACCTGATAGTAAAAAGCGCGGAGTTCAGGAAAGAAAGCAGAGGATTGCATTTTAATACAGACTACCCAAATAAAAGTACGCTGGTACAGCAAGTGGTATTGTAATGTCCTTTAGTATTGCCATTTCGGGAAGACCGTTAAGATCCACTTTTTACAGAGGTGAATTTTAACGGTATTTTGTATATCAGCGATATATAAATTATCAATTTTTTACTACATTACAATATATTTTTACACACCATCTATGAAGAGATATTTATTGCTGGCAGTATTGCTGGGCTTTGCTGCACCCGTGACAGCAAAACATAAGCATAAACGCAAACATGATACTGCGGTAGCACCGGTAACGCCAGCGAAACCTGATGAGGCAAAGAAAGGCCCCAAGCCCTATGCCAAGGTAATAACCGATAAAGCGATAACGAAGAAAGGATTGTTCACGGTGCACCAGGTAGACGAGAGGTGGTACTTTGAGATACCGGACAGCCTGATGGGCCGGGAAATGATAGTGACAACACGCTACAATAAAACTGCAGGTGGTGGTGGTATATATGCCGGGGAAATGGAGAATGAGCAAACGATAAAGTGGGAAAAAGGACCGAATAAAAACATACTGCTGCGTGTGGTGACCGTGATAAGCGTAGCCGACTCGACCAACGAGATATACAAAGCTGTGACCAACTCGAACATGGACCCGATAGCGGAGGCATTTGAAATAAAGGCCTACGGCAAGGACAGCGGCACAGTGGTGATAGATGTAACTGATTTCTTTAAGGGTGATAACCAGCCTGTGAGCCTGGGGGCGTTCAGCAAGAAGCGCTTCAACCTGGGAAGCCAGATAAGCGACCGCAGCTATATAGAAAGCATACACACTTATCCTATCAATACAGAAGTGAAGGTGGTGCGTACTTTTTCTTCTACTCCTTCATTCGGGCCATCACCTATGCCCAGCCCGTTCCCATCCACTACCTTCCCTGCGGCATGGGCCACTGGTGCTGTGACCTTGGAAATGAACAACTCTTTCATACTGCTGCCAAAGAAGCTGATGCCTAAGCGATTGTTCGACCCGCGGGTAGGCTTTTTTGCTGATGATTATGTAGTGTTCAGCGACAACCAGCAGAAGGTAGACCCGCAGGTATTTATAGTGCGCTGGAGACTGGAGCCTAAGGATGAGGATATAGAAAAATGGAAGCGTGGAGAAATGGTAGAGCCCAAGAAACCTATAGTGTACTACATAGACCCATCGACACCCAAAAAATGGCGCCCATACCTGATACAGGGTATAAACGACTGGCAGGTGGCCTTTGAGCAAGCAGGCTTTAAAAATGCTATAATGGCGAGGGAATGGACGGGCAAGGATACTGTGGCTGAACTGGAAGATGCGCGGTATTCGGTGCTGAGATACCTGCCATCGGACGTGGAGAATGCGTATGGCCCTAATGTGCACGACCCCCGCACGGGCGAGATAATAGAAAGCCACATAGGCTGGTACCACAACGTAATGAAACTGCTGCACGACTGGTATATGGTGCAAGCGAGCGCAGTAGACCCCAAGGCCAGGAAAATGGAATTTGACGACGAGCTGATGGGACAACTGATACGTTTTGTATCATCGCATGAAGTGGGGCATACGCTGGGCCTGCGCCACAACATGGGCAGCAGCAGCCGCACGCCGGTGGAGCTGCTGCGTAATAAAGCATGGGTAGAGGCGCATGGGCATACGGCGTCCATAATGGACTATGCGCGTTTTAACTATGTGGCACAACCCGAAGACAACATCAGCGAAACAGGCCTATTCCCGCGGATAGGTGAGTATGATAAATGGGCCATACAATGGGGGTACAAGGCCAGCTTTGCTAAAAATGAAAAAGAAGATAAAAAGATAGTGAACAAGTGGGTGATAGACAGCCTGAGGGCTAACCCGCGCCTATGGTTCGGCACGGAAAGCAACCCCTTCGATCCACGCTCGCAAACAGAAGACCTGGGCGACAATAGTATGAAGGCAAGCACCTATGGTATAAAGAACATGAAGCGTGAAATATTGCAGTTGCCGGAATGGACCAAGGAAGAAGCAGACAAGTACGAGAACCTGCACGAAATGTATGCTGCACTGGTAAACCAATATGCCCGCTACATGGGCCACGTGGTGCGCAATGTGGGTGGCATATATGAAACACCAAAGAGTGTGGAACAAACCGGTGAAGAGGTGTACGAACCTACACCTAAAGCGGTACAGAAAGAAGCGGTGGAGTTCCTGAACAAACAACTGTTCGCCACGCCGGAATGGCTTTTGAACAAGGAGATACTGAACAAGATAAGCAACCCTAATACTGCCGAGATAGTAAGCACCGTACAGACATCGGCCCTGAACGGACTTCTTTCGGGTGCGAGGTTGTATAGGTTATCGCTATGCAGCAGCAGGTTTGGCAGTAAGAACACGTATACCATAGCGGAAATGATGGATGATGTAAAGAGTGGTGTATGGAGCGAACTGAAGACCAAAAAAGCGATCGATGAATATCGCCGCAACCTGCAAAAAGCATATGTGGACGCGCTGAACAATCTCATTAATCCTGCGTCTGCAGGCCCTGCACCTACTGGTTTTATGGCTGCACTGTTGAACCCTAATGTGAAGAATACGGATGTGCCATCTGTGGCCCGTGCGCAACTCACCGCGCTGAAGGTGCAGGTAGATGCTGCCATACCTGGCACCACCGATAAAATGAGCAAGTACCACCTGCAGGACATCTCTTACAGGATAAAGAAAGCGCTGGATCCTAAGGCGTAAGTGTATATAAAATGCAATGCCGGCAGTGGGTGTATATCATCGACTGCCGACATTTGATGTGGTAATGATTAACATAGCTCAAACATTACGTGTAGTAATTTTACAGCAAAAGAGAGAATGAAATGGGGAGATATACATCAGCACGTTCTTTAAATACTGTTCGCCATGGGTGGAGCTTATTCAAGAACAAAAGGACGATGTGGCAAATGGTACGTGAAGCGCTGAGCGGTAAATACCGGATGTCTTTTTTTACAACGATAGTATTGATACTGGGGGTAATATACGTAGTATCTCCGTTTGACCTGATACCCGACTGGATACCGGTAATAGGATGGATGGATGATGGGGTGGTCATATACCTGGTAATAAAAAGATTGAACCTGGAGACCATGCGTTATATACGCGCTAAGGCTATGGATAGGAAGCAGGTGGATGTGACAGGGCGAGCTGCATGATCGCAGTATCATATATTTTACTACGCATTCTTTTGCTAATTTATTTTTCACTTATTTTCTGCCTAGCATTTTGTTACTTTTCTTTTGCTTCGCCAAAAGAAAAGTAACAAAAGAAAAGGCGACTTTTGATCGATCGCTCCGCGGATCAAAAGGGCTATGCTGCGTGTATTGTACGGAAACTCCGATCGTGGAGCACTTGTTTGTGAGCGAACCATTATCATCTATTAACATATTCCAACCCGTTCATCTCTAATTGGGCTTTCCTGCTTTTGCCAACGCTCCCCAAAGGTGCCTGAAGCATGAACGAGATACATCTATATCCTTTGTTGCACCGAGTGTGCAGCGATGATCATTATTCCGGTTTAAAACTTTATTTCTTTAGGAATGAACAGGCTAACATCGCCGCCATTGCGGATGACATCGCGCACTATGGTGGATGAGATAGTGGAATACTGGGGCGCACAGGTGAGAAAGATGGTCTCTACTTCGTGCGATAGCATGCGGTTCATATCAGCTATGGCTTTTTCGTATTCAAAATCGGCCACGTAGCGTATGCCACGCAGTATATAGTTGGCCCCTATTTCTTTGCAGTAATTTACGGTAAGGCCTTCATAGCCGGTCACCTCTATGCGCGGGTCGTCAGCAAAGATCTCTTTTATCCAAGTGGTGCGCTGCTCTACGGTGAACATGGGCTGCTTGGACGAGTTGATACCTACGCCTATCACGAGTTTGTCGAACAGGGAGACGGCGCGTTTTATCACATCTACGTGGCCAAGTGTTATGGGGTCAAAAGTACCGGGAAATAAGCAAATGCGTTGCATGTCTATTCACTTGGTTGGGTGAAGAAAGTAAAGAAAGTAGTGCCGTAATTTTTCATACGCAGGAAATTGGGGTGCTGCTGGTAACTATTTCTTGTGGTGTGCTCCAAGACAAATATACCGTTAGGGCGCAGCATTTTGCGCTCAAATATAAGCATAGGCAGCTCATCCATATTTATGAGTGCATAGGGTGGGTCTGCAAATATAAGATCGTATTGCTCTGTGCATTGTTTCAGGAACTTGAACGCATCGCCACGTACTATGTGCAGCTTATCGGCAATATCGAGCGTCCTGGCCGTCTTCTTTATAAAGTCTATACTGGTAGGGTCGCGCTCTACCAGCGTTATTTCTTTAGCGCCTCTTGAGGCCAGTTCGTAGCTGACGCTGCCTGTGCCGCCAAAAAGTTCCAGCGCTACTATGTCTTTAAGGTCTGTAAGATTGTTAAGTATATTGAAAAGTGCTTCCCTGGCCATTTCTGTAGTAGGCCTTGCGGGTATATTGGCTGGCGGATCGAACCGTCTGCCACTAAAGGTACCCCCTACTATGCGCATGCATATAGCTGTTGTAACAAACTTAATGTGCCGCTCCAGTTATACTCGTTCTCGCCCCCGTGAATGTTCTCCACACCACTTTTGAGGTCGGGAAAATACTGTGTGAGGTCAGAAACTATGCGTCCTACATTGCGGCTGGTGACGCTGCAATGCAGCTCCAGTGTATCCACATCTATCTCGTTTTGAGCGCACAGCAGTTTTATCTGGTAGGCTATATCTTCAGCAGTTTCATAATCGAAATACTGGTGCCAATACAGTGTCTTGTTATCATACAATGTAGCAAAAACAGCATCTGTAGTGATACAGGCTGTAATGGTGGCATTGTTGGTCTTTGGTTTTTGGAACTGGTAGGCAGGCAGCGGGAAAAATTTAGCCTTTGTAAAGTACCTGTTCACCAGGCTCTCTATTGCCGATGCCCAGGCATATACAAATACAGCTTTGTCATCGCGAAGCGGGTAGGTGGCTATGGTCTCATTTATTTCTATGTAGTGTAGTTTTCTTATCCACTCTTGTGCTGTTTCTTCGCTATACAAGGCATCGGGTACTATATAGCTTTTATCGGAAGCTATGAATACAGAAGTTACTTTGGTGGAATCTGTAAGCAGCGGCTCGTTTATGAACTGGTGCTCAAAAAAGTCCAGTATCCATATCGGCAGGTCGCGTTTATAATCGCTGTGGCGTATCATCAGCAGATCGCCGCGGTCGCTGAAGCCAGCAATGAGTACCCCACGTGGCAGCAACACACAGATCACCTTATCTACCTGGTTGAGTAGGGCATCACTATTGTGAATAGTGTAAACCTGCTGATTCAAATTGTTGTTCATTACCTCTGACATAGAAAGGACACAATTGTAGAAATAGTTTTCTTTCTTCTATTCCGTATTGCCGGGTAAATGTAATAATTTTTTTTCTCAGCCAGCCACTATAACGTATATACAGGTTGCAATTGTTTGGTAAAATATTGCAGCATATAGTCCCAAGCTGTCCTCAGCATTGTCTGTTACATGTGTGGATAGACACACTATATTTGGCTATTTCTTAGCCGGTCTTCTATGTTTACGACCGATAACGGAATTTTCAACCTGTATATAAAAGTTGATCTTTAAAATAAAATCAGCTTATAATACGTTCCTGTTATAAGGAAAGCCTGCGAGCTGCAGTTCATGAGCTATCTTGTGAGCGGCTCACTACCATCGGGTTCGGCATCCTACACGGCCACCCCAAGCGGGAATATTCTTACTGTAAGATCATAGATCATCTGCGGTTAAATTTTGTGTTGCAAGACTTAATTGAAACTTAATGAAGAGAACAAGTTTTTTTATCGGAATATTGGCTTTTGTTGGCTGTATGGCATTTTTGTACTCTTGCCAACACCAGGCATATGTGCTGCCTGAAGCTCTTCGCACTGGCGACCCGACCATATGTTTTGAACGCGATGTGCTTCCTATTTTTCAGTCTAACTGTGCAAAGGGTGGTTGCCACGATGCCGGTGGTGCGAGGGGTGGCTATGTACTGGATAATTATACTGATGTGGTAAGGAAAGGAATAGTACCCGGCAACCCGGCGGCAAGTAAAATATGGCAATCTGTGAGTATGCACATTTTTGGAGTAGATGTAATGCCGAAGGATGCCCCAGGTCTATCGGCTGCCGAGCTGGATGTGTTAAAGAGATGGATAGCAACGGGAGCTATTGACAGTGGTGCGTGCAGCACCAGTAATTGTGACACCACGAACTTTACGTATAGTGGTGCCATAGCGCCAATAATGCAAACATATTGTGTGGGCTGTCATAGTTCATCTTCATCAACCGGCGGCGGGTTGGCTACATATGCAGATGTAAAAGATGCAGCGATAAATGGAAGGCTGATAGGCGATGTTTCCCACTCAGCCGGCTACAATGCCATGCCATTAGGTGGTAGTATGTTGCAGGATTGCCAGATAACACAGATAAAGAAATGGGTAGCGGCAGGAGCACCTAATAATTAGTATTTATTGTTTGTATTGCTGAACAGATAGCGTAATAGCGTAAAATATGGAAGGAAGAACTGCTATGAAGAATAAATTATCGGGTGTGGCCACACTGCTATTGTTAGTTATGGCTGGCTGTTACAACGACAAAGCAGATCAGCTGTATGTTGCACCGTTGACCAATACCTGCGATACATCTGCTGTTTCCTATGCTAAGGATATAGCGCCTATATTTACAACAAGTTGTAATATTGCTGGTGGATGCCATGATGTGGCAGGGAAGGCGACGAGTGGATATGACTTTACCACATATGCTGGTATACAGCCCATAGCCTCCGCCTTATTGCTTAACGATATTAACTGGGCAACCGGTTATAATGCAATGCCTAAGAATTTGGCCAAATTATCCTCATGCAGTATCAACAAAATTACTGCCTGGGTAAACAAAGGCGCTAAAAATAATTAAATAACTTAACAAAAAACAGAACATGAAAAAGCTGATCGTTGCACTCTTCATCTTAATGAGCGGCACTCCTGTATTTGCACAAAAATACTTGACCAGGACCGGTAAAGTCTTCTTTGATGCCACCACTAAAAGCTCACCTGAAAAAATTGAAGCTGTGAATAATGAAGTAGCCAGTATAGTAGATGCTAAAACGGGCGCCGTTATTTTTCAGGTACCTATCAAGAGCTTTAAGTTTGAGCGTGAACTGATGCAAGAGCATTTTAATGAGAATTACATGGAGAGCGATAAGTTCCCCAAAGCGGAGTTTCGCGGTACCATGAAAAATATTGCAGCTATAAATTTTTCAAAAGAAGGCACTTACGAAACAACTGTAACTGGCAAGCTCACCATACATGGCGTGACCAATGAGGTCGCAGTACCGGGTAGCGTTGTTGTAACGGGCAAGGGTGTGAAACTGAAAGCAAAGTTTGTGATAGCGCTTGCCGACTATAAGGTGAAGGTGCCCAACCTGGTTGCCGATAAGGTGGCTAAGAATGCCACTATCAGCATTGAGAGTGACCTGTCCCAAAAATAATTTCACAATAATAAATTTGTCAAAAGATGTTTAAACGTTTATCATTTTTTATTGCATTGAGTTTGTTACAGGTAAGCGCATTTGCGCAAACTGATAGCCTGATGGATATGCTTAATAGTGGTGTTGCACCCAAAAAACAAAATGTATCTGCTACATTCAAAGCCACCCGTATCATTGATGGAAGCAGTGTGGAGAGCCTGGGGGCGGGCATTCTTGATTTTCGTATCGATCACCGCTTTGGACAATTGAACCAAGGTTCGCATAATTTTTTTGGTATAGATGATGCCACAACAAAACTTGCGTTGGATTATGGGGTCACAAAGTGGCTGATGGTAGGTATCGGGCACAGTGTTTTGAATAAAGAAGATGATGGCTTTGTTAAGATAAAATTACTGAATCAGAAATTTAATGGAGCACCTGTTACCATAAGTTATGTTGGCGTTATGTCAGTGCAAACTACGCCTACACCTGCGGTACCGGCAGGCGATAAATGGTATGCAAGCAACAGGCTGTATTATACTAACCAGATACTTATAGCACGTAAATTCAGTGACAGGATATCTTTACAGTTAATGCCTACGATAGTGCATTACAACCTCGTAGACAGTACTAAATTCTCGAACAACACATTTGCACTGGGTGTGGGTGGCCGCATAAAAGTGAGCAAACGTATAGCTGTTACAGGGGAGTATTATTGTCGCCTCAACAATGCGAACATGTTATACAATGGGCAGCAAACATATAATGCCCTCTCTGTAGGTATAGATATTGAAACAGGTGGCCACGTTTTTCAACTGATGCTCACTAATGCACCAGGGCTTACCGAGCGTACTTTTATAGGGCAGACAACAGATAGCTGGAGCAAGGGCGCTATACATTTAGGCTTCAACATTTCCAGGGTGTTCACTATAGTGAAGCCTAAAGAATTTAAATAATATTGATATTTGCCTTTGGTGAAGCTTTAATAGTAATATATATCTTAATTTAACAGGTTGTTCCCTTTAGGAGCAACCTGTTTACTTTTGTAGCATATTACCTTTGGCTCTGTACGCTATCCCTTCTAAGACAATTTTTTGCAATGATGACCTCTTTATAAGATATTTTTGCGGCTCTTATTGAATACCACAGTACACCTCAGTGAAAACAACGATAACAACAAAAGAAATAATAAAGCTTGCTGCGCCTATTTCCCTGGCGCTGCTGATACCACAGGTAAGTTTTTTGACCAATACGGCATTCCTGGGCAGGCTGGGTGAGCGGGAGCTGGGTGTGAATGGCATAACCGGCATTTTTTACCTGATGCTCTCTATGATAGGCTATGGGCTAAGCAGCGGCATACAGGTGCAAATGGCGCGCAGGGCAGGGGAAGGCAGCAAAAATGAGATAGCCCACCTGCTATCGAACGGGGTAATGCTGTGTGCTTTTTTTTCGCTGGCGCTGATGTTCTTATCGTTGTGGGTGGCCCCGCTGATATTTGGGCTGAACCTGCATGATACGAACAATATACTACTGAGTGTAGACTTCCTGTATATGCGTATATGGGGGCTACCGTTCCTGCTGGTCACGCAGTTGTTCAACGCCTTTTATATTTCCATAGGGAAGTCGAAATACCTTATTTATGGCTCCCTTGCGGCTACTGTGGTGAATATAGTGCTTGACTATGTACTTATTTTCGGGAAGGCCGGCTTCCCGGCTATGGGACTAATGGGCACGGCTATCGCATCCATCATATCAGAGATAGTGTTTTGCGGCACTATGGCAGGGCTGTTCTACTTTAATAAAATGCACAGGGACTACCCCGTGTACCGTCACCTGACATTTGACGTGAAATTATCGCAAAGATCATTGGGTATAGCGGCGCCACTCATCGTGCAGTTCCTGTTCAGCATTGGCGGATGGCAGATATTCTTCATTTTTATAGAGCACCTGGGCGATAGAGCACTGGCGGCATCGCAAATATTGCGCAGTTTGTTCGGCATAGCTGGTGTGGGGGTATGGGCCTTTGCCACCACCTGCAATACCATGGTGAGCAACCTGATAGGGCAAGGCAAGCAGAATGAGGTGATAAGCCTGGGCTGGAAGATAGCGAAACTTAGTTTTTTGTTTGCTTTGTCTCTGTGTGTGATATTGCTGGTATTTCCAGGCGAGTTCCTGTCGCTATATAGGGACGATGCCGGACTGGTAGCCTATGCTATACCCAGCCTGCAGGTAATACTATTCGCTATGCTGATAATGGCGGTATCTACAGTAATGTTCAATACCGTGGTAGGTACCGGCAATACGGTGGTGAACCTGACCATGGAGATATGCTGTGTAGCCTGCTACCTGGTATATAGCTATGTAGTAATAGAGCGCCTGCGCAGCCCGCTGTACGTATGCTGGGGCGCAGAGTTTGTGTACTGGAGCACACTGCTCACCGGCTCACTCTTGTACCTGAAGAGCGGCCGGTGGAAGGGAAAGGTGATATGACCTATGCTTTTACTGCCTGCTCTGCTATATCTTGCATATCTATGCCATTGTGGCTTTCATCGTACACGCACTCGCCATTCTTTACCAGTATGATCTGTGGCGATTCGTGATGCACGTGGAATGTCTCCGCTATTTTGGCCGATATGGGCCGATACTTGATGAGGTCAAGATAGTAGAATGATACCCCACTTGGTGCGGTCCCACGCTCCAGCCGGCTTTTGGCCATAGCGCTGATGGAGCAACGGGTGCTGTGTTTAAAAATAACTACAGGTTCTTTCTTGCTTTGTTCTTTTATAGCGTCCAGTTGTTGTTCTTCAGTAATATCTATCCAGTTCATTGCTTGCTCTTTGTCTACGCAGTGCAAAACTACAATAAATGGCCAAGTGCCGTTCTATACACCTATAATATTGACAGTAGTTTGACGATTGGCATAATGGGTATATTTTAGCAGGCTGAAACACAGTATATGAAACACGCGTATATATTTCCAGGTCAGGGCGCCCAGTTCCCGGGTATGGGTAAGAACCTTTATGAGCAAAGCACACTTGCCAAAGAATACTTTGAGCAGGCCAATGAGATATTAGGCTTCCGCATTACCGACATCATGTTTGGCGGCACCGAGGAGGACCTGAGGCAAACAAAGGTGACACAGCCTGCTGTATTCCTGCACTCGGTCATCTTGTTCGAGACCACACCAGACCTGAGGCCGGACATGGTGGCCGGCCATTCACTAGGTGAGTTCTCTGCATTGGTAGCCAACAGGGTATTATCTTTCGAGAGCGGACTGAAGCTGGTATACAAACGTGCGCTTGCCATGCAGGACGCATGTGAACTGAAACCATCGACAATGGCTGCTGTGTTGGGCCTGGCAGATAATATAGTAGAGGAAATATGCGCATCGATAACTGATGATATAGTAGTACCTGCCAACTACAACTGCCCCGGCCAGCTGGTGATAAGCGGCAGCATAGAAGGGGTAACGCTGGCTTGCGAAAAGCTGAAGGCCGCGGGCGCCAAGCGTGCATTGATGCTACAGGTGGGCGGTGCCTTCCACTCGCCATTCATGGAGCCTGCGCGCGAGGAATTGCAGCATGCCATCATGGAAACACATTTTAATAATCCTACCTGCCCGGTGTACCAAAACGTAGATGCTAAACCCTATATAGGACCGCAGGACATAAGAGCTAATCTCATTAACCAGCTTACCTCACCGGTACGGTGGACGCAAAGCGTGCAGGAGATGGTAGCCAATGGTGCTACACAATTTACAGAAGTAGGGCCAGGCAGTGTGCTGCAAGGATTGGTGAAAAAAATAGCTAAGGAAGTACCTGCTGATGGGATAAAATAAAAAAGTGGCGATACGAGGCCAATTGTGGTATCGCTATTCTATTAAAATAATTTACGATAGAACAGTCTGTTTTATTTATTTTCGCACCCGTGCCGTGGGTGCGGTACAATTGTTTTAGTGTCAGCACATTGCAGTGCATTCGTTAAACCTTTCTCAGAATTGGATCAACAAAAGAAGTTTTCGGGTATGTGGGTGGTCATCCTGGGTGGGTCGGGGGGCTTTGGCTATGCTACGGCCCAGAAGTTGGCACTATATGGGATGAACATAGCTGTGCTGTACAGAGAAATGGCTAAAGGGGAGCAGGAAGTGCAAGCGAATTTTAAAGCGCTTCGGGAGGAACACCATGTGGAGACACTGCTGTATAACGTGAATGCGCTGGACGCGACCGTAATAGCCTCTTGCATAGCGGATATGAGTGCGAAAGTGACCGGTAAAGTGCGATTGCTGCTGCATGCTATAGCCCGCGGCAACCTGAAACCATTGGTGACCGAAACAAATGATGAAACTGCAGAACTGAGTGCAGAGGATATACAAATGACAACCTACGCCATGAGCAATAGCCTGCTGGACTGGACGCGCGGGCTGCTGAAAGCGGGTTTGTTCCACTCTGATGCACGTGTCATCGGCCTGACCAGTGAAGGGGTGGATAAATATTGGGAGGGTTATGCTGCGGTATCTATTGCAAAAGCATCTTTACAGAGCCTTGTTACGTATATGGCAGTAGAATTTGCCCGGTATGGTATAAAGACCAACCTGGTGCAAGCAGGGATAACGGAAACACCATCGCTGAAGCGCATACCAGGAAGTGAAAAGCTACTGGAACATGCGGCGGACCGTAATCCACTGGGGCGTATAACCCACACCGCAGATGTAGCGAATGTAATATACCTGTTGTGTACCGATGAAGGGCTATGGATAAATGGCGCCCTGCTGCATGTGGATGGTGGAGAACACTGCAGGTAAATAAAAATTGAAAATGATAAATAACCATATACTTAGTCACTTACCGTATAAATCTTCTTTTCGTTTTGTAGATAATATCTCTTTGCTGAACGAGAATGAAGTGATAGGCGACTACACTCTAAAGCCAGATGCTTTTTTCTACGAAGACCACTTTGAGGGAAACCCTGTGACACCAGGTGTGATACTGACAGAGATAATGGCCCAGATAGGGCTGGTAGTGCTGGGTATTTTCCTGAGCATGAAGGAAACAGGATTCGATTTTGCCAATAGCGACCTTTTTCCGTTACTCACGCATACCGATGTGTCTTTTAATAAAATGGTGCTGCCAGGGCAAAAAGTTACGGTAATATCCAAGAAGCAATATTTTAGGTTCGGAAAGCTGAAATGCCAGATAGAAATGCTGGATGCCAATAAGAATACGGTGGCCAAGGGTATGTTCTCCGGTATAATAAAAAAGATAGAACAGAAATGAACAGGCGTGTAGTAGTGACAGGTATGGGGGTAGTATCGCCCAACGGGGTGGGTATACCTGCGTTCCTGGATGCTTTGCAAAAAGGAGTATCGGGTATACGGTTCGTGCCGCTGTACCGAGAGCTTAACTTTAGCTGCCAGGTGACGGGAAAGCCAATGTTTGAATGGGAAGATCTGAAAAATTACATATCAGAAGTAAGTTTTCACGGGTTGCGTGCCACCAATATAGGGTATGGCATAAAAGCAGCCCTGGATGCCTGGGCTGATGCAGGTAACAGCTACGAGACCGAAACTCCACGCTGGGATACGGGCTGCGTTTTTGGCAACAGCATAGCCGATACCGAGGCTATGAAGAACGTAATAACCAGGGTAGATAACAAGGAGGTGAAGAAATTAGGATCGCGTGTGGTAGAGCAAGCTATGAACAGCGGGGTCACCTCCTACATCAGCGGCAGGCTGGGGCTGGGGAATAAAGTGAGCACTAACTCCGTAGCATGTGCCACAGGTACGCAGGCCATACTGATGGGATATGAATACATAAAGCACGGCTACGCCAGGTGTATGCTGGTGGGCAGCGCAGAACATGTGGATACATATGTATATGGCGCCTTCGACTCTATGCGGGTATTATCGCGCAAGTTCAATGATGATCCCGAACGGGCATCGCGCCCTATGAGCCGTACGGCAGGGGGCTTTGTACCGGGATCTGGCGCTGGCGCCCTTGTGCTGGAAGACCTTGATGATGCAGTTGCCCGGGGGGCACATATATATGCCGAAGTGCTGGGGGGCAGTACCAATAGCGGCGGGCAGCGTGGCGGTGGCTCTATGACCGCCCCCAACCCGGAAGGAGTGATACGGTGTATACAAGAAGCGGTGCAGCAGGCTGGTATAAGCTCCAGTGATATAGACCTGATAAGTGGGCACCTGACCGCGACGATGGCCGACAGGCAGGAAGTAAGCAACTGGGCAAAAGCACTGGGCAGGAGCGGAAGCAGCTTTCCCTATATCAATTCTTTGAAGTCGATGATAGGGCATTGCCTCAGTGCAGCAGGCTCTATAGAAAGTGTGGCATCAATATTGCAAATACATCATGGGTTTGTACACCCGAATATTAATCTGGAGGACCCGATACCTGAAATTGAAGAAATAATAAATATAGATAGTTTGCCAACTCAACAGGTAAAAAAAGAGATAAATATTGTAGCAAAGGCTAATTTTGGCTTTGGCGATGTGAACAGTTGCCTGATATTTAAAAAATATAATTAGAGATATGACCAAGGAAGATATACTGGAGGAATTGAAAAAAATATTGAACCCATATACTACTGATAAGGAATTGCTGGCTGGTATAAATGATAATACCGACCTGATAAAAGATCTGAAAATAAACTCTGCCAACCTGGTAGATGTGATCATAGACGCTGAAGCAAAGTATAACGTAGAGATAGACTATGACTCTGCAGAGCAGATGACCAATGTAGGCAGCTGCATAGATATTATATATAACAAGCTGAATGCTGCATGATAAGTGTAGGTAATGATGTAGTGGACCTTGGCGATATTGATAAAGAGCGGACAACCGATAAAAGGTACTACAGCAAGTTTATTACAGATGGGGAACTGGAGCTATACCAACCGGGGCAAATGCCCTTTTACCAATTTGTGTGGCTGCTGTGGAGTGTGAAAGAAGCAGCATTCAAGTACCTTTCGCGTAGCAGGCAAGACCTTGTTTTTTCTCCCGCACGCACCACTGTTGACAACATATGCATATCATCATTACCGGGCCTGGTACCAGCAATTGAAGATAGGGGGCTGGAAGAATATCATGTATCTACAACTGTGACAGGTGATGGCCGGGAGCTACACACCCGCTCCTTTATCACAGATAAGTATATTGCCACCTTCGCTACAACCATACCCGAATTTGAAAATATGTATTGGGGCGTTAAGCGTGTAGCTGCCAGCGATGCTGATACGCAGTCGGCGATGGTAAGAGCCTTTGCGCTGGAGCAGCTGAGCGAGTTGCTGCTGGGTATGGAAGTACTCATTATTAGCAACCCCAGGAATATACCATCTATTTTTGCTGAGCAAATACCTATGCCATTTATGCCCATCACACTGTCGCATCATGGCCACTATATATCTTACGCCTTTATAGCTGAGTAAAGGATCACAAATTTATCATAGTGTTTCTTACTTCCTCCAGGCTGTGCATCAGTTTCACATTGGGGGGTATCCGGGCAATTTTTTTATTGGCCACAATGCTACCTGAGATCAATACCGTACTGTTGCTAAAGTGTGTTTCCGTTTTCTGCAGGTATTTAGCAAGATCGAATTCCTGTGCTGGTGATGTGAGGTGTATGTACACGTATTCCGGTTTTTTTAGCTCGTAAACGTATACGGCGTCCCCTATCGGGGTATTAGAGCCTAAGTAGATGGGCCTCTTATTGTATTTCAGTAATGTATAGTATACATACATAAGGCCTATATCATGCAGCTCACCTTCCGGCAGGAATAAAAGTATGGTCGGGGCTGCATTCTCGGGTTTAGGTGGCAGATTTTCAATGGCAACAGCCAACTTCCTGTAAATAACATTGCTTATCAGATGTTCCTGAGCAGGAAATAAGCGGTCTGTCATCCACATGAGCCCTATCTTTTCCAGAAATTCGAATACCAGCTCCTCTATCAGCTTTTCTACGCCGTTCTTTTTAATATAATTGTTCAGTAACAACTCGAAAAGGTCAATATCCATTGCCAGTGTAGCCTCCAGCAGTTCATTTACCAGCAGCTGCAGCTTGAACTTTTCATCATTTATCTTTTGTATCAGGGAGTTCATCTCAGCATCCGTCATTTTGTGGATGCGGGATATCTTGTATCCATGATTGTTGAGCAGCACAATGCGGAGCGCTATTTTCAGGTCTTCTGCATCGTAATACCTAATATTAGTATCGGTACGCTTGGGTTGCAGTATACCATAGCGTTGCTCCCATATGCGTATGGTGTGTGCCTTGATACCGGTCAGGTTCTCAATATCCCTTATACTGAATCTGTTCATTGATGCTGCAAGCACGGTATAGATTTAGCCTAAGAACAATTCAACTTACCAAATTGTTGACTTTTTGTTGAAGTGTTCCTCAATTTTCTTAAACCGATAATCAAATATATCACTTAATTGTTTTTTGATGAACAAATTGTGTGCTAAGCGCCCTAAAAAGTGAACAGGTAAGCTATAGTGTACTATGTCGGTCATTAACACACCATCCTGTTGCTGTTTAAAATGATGTTCATGGTGCCATATCTTGTATGGCCCAATGCGCTGTTCATCAACAAAGAGGGTGTTCTTAAGCACATGGGTTATCTCTGTCATCCAGAATAACGGAACACCTGCTACAGGTGATACCTTGTATGTGATGATCTGCCCGGGATATGTTTCAGCAGGAAGCTCTTTTGAAGTTATGGTGAACTTCATATAGGCCGGCGTGAGTGCCGCAAGATTTGCAGGACTTGAAAAATAGGACCATATATCATCTATAGATGCGTGTATGAGCTGGGTGCGCCTGAGTTCGTAAACTTTCATAATAGATAAACAAATTTTAGTTGGTTTAGTTGCGTGGGAAGTCTGGCAAAATATTGACAAAGGTTATACCGCGATACGAAATTTAGCAATTTAATGTTGATGCGCGAGCCCCGGTCAATGCTTAACTTTATAGAGTATAAAGACGTGTAGCGCTATGAATGGAATTATTTTCACCAAGTATGACCCCCAGGAAAACAACCGATCCCCTTTTGATAAACTGTTCAACCTTTTTATGGAATTGCTGCATTATACCAGCGGCGACGGTGCAGAAGCGCTGAACTGGCTGACGCAGCTGGACAGAAAGCACGGCCTTACCGGAGAAGACTATGGTGTAGGCGATTTTATAGAAGACCTGAAAAAGAACGGGTACCTGGAAGAGCAGACTGCCGACGGCGCCTACAAAATAACATCTAAAGCAGAGCAGACCATACGCAAGCGTTCACTCGATGAGATATTTGGTAAGCTAAAGAAGACCAAGCAAGGCAACCACCGGGTATACAGAAGCGGCCAAGGTGATGAAATGAACCCTGAAACACGCAGCTACCAGTTTGGAGATGCATTGGAAAGTATAGATTATACCGGCAGTCTTAAAAATGCGTTCATCAATCACGGCATAGACCAATTATCTATGCATGAGGATGATCTTGATATCCATGAAACAGACTTCAAGACGCAAACCTCTACTGTGCTGATGATAGATATTTCGCACTCTATGATACTGTATGGCGAGGACCGTATAACCCCCGCCAAGAAGGTAGCCATGGCGCTGAGCGAACTGATAACCACCCGCTACCCCAAGGATACGCTGGATATAGTGGTGTTTGGTAATGATGCGTGGCAAATAGAAATGAAAGACCTGCCCTACCTGGAAGTAGGACCATACCATACCAATACCGTTGCCGGCCTGGAGCTGGCTATGGATATACTGCGCCGCCGTAAAAACCAGAATAAGCAGATATTCATGATAACCGATGGCAAGCCCACCTGCCTGAAAATAGGGAATAAATACTATAAGAACAGCTTTGGTATAGACAGCAAAATACTGAACCGCACACTGAACCTGGCAGGGCAGCTACGCAGGCTGAAGATACCTGTCATCACCTTTATGATAGCTAATGACCCTTATCTGCAGAGTTTTGTACGCAACTTTACAGAGGTGAACAATGGGAAAGCTTTCTACTCTACGCTCGACGGGCTGGGCCAGTTCATTTTTGAAGACTACGAAAGGAATAAACGTAAACGAGTAAAATAGGTGCCAGTATAAAAGCAATAACCCCAGACGATGGTCTGGGGTTATTGCTTTTATATATAATTCGGTACTATTAGCTTACCAGTGTGCCTACAGCCTTGCCAGATATTACATTCAGCAAGTTGCCGGCCGTGTTCATGTCAAATACGATGATGGGCAGGTTGTTCTCCTGGCACAGTGTGAATGCGGTCATATCCATTACCTTCAGGCCCTTGCTGATGACCTCGCTAAAGCTGATGGTAGCATAGCGGGTAGCAGTAGGGTCTTTTTCAGGATCGGCAGTGTATATGCCATCTACACGTGTACCTTTCAGTATCACATCTGCATTTATTTCTATAGCCCTAAGTGATCCTGCAGTATCGGTAGTGAAGTATGGGTTACCCGTACCGGCACCAAATATCACTACCCGGCCTTTTTCCAGATGGCGCATGGCACGGCGGCGTATATATGGCTCTGCTATTTGTTCCATTTTTATAGCGCTTTGCAGGCGGGTATTCACACCAGCGCGTTCCAAGGCAGCCTGCAGCGCCATGCCGTTGATGACGGTGGCCAGCATACCCATATAGTCCCCCTGGGCGCGTTCTATCCCTGTTTCTGCCTCATTCATGCCCCTGTATATATTGCCACCGCCTATTACCACTGCTACCTGCACACCCAGGTCGGTAATGGTCTTTATCTCCTTAGCATACAGGTCCAGCATTTCTGGCGATATGCCATAGTTGCGGTCGCCCATTAATGATTCACCGGAAAGTTTAAGCAGTATACGATTGTACTTAGGTAGCATGTAAGATTGTTTGAAGGCTGATCAGGGTACAAAGAAACTAAAAAGTTTACATCGCTGCCCGCATTTATTTATTCCTTTTTTGTATGCCGTTACAAATGTGCAAGAGGCATCCAACTATTGCTGGATGCCTCTTAAAATAGCTTGTTATATGTATGTTTTAAGCAAATGGTAATTTCACTACTTGTGCCTTCACAGCCTTGTCGCGTATCATTACAAATACATCGGTACCCTCGGCAGCGGCATCTGTGCGCACGTAGCCCATACCAATAGCTTTGCCCAGTGACGGCGCCTGTGTGCCCGATGTAATGAAACCAATTTCCTCGCCGGCGGCGTTCTGTATCTTGTAGTGGTGGCGCGGTATGCCTTTGTCTACCATTTCCAAGCCTACCAGTTTGCGCTGCACGCCGGCTGCTTTCTGTGCTTCCAGTATGGGGCGTGCGGTAAAATCTTTGGTGAACTTGGTGATCCAGCCTAGGCCAGCTTCCAGTGGAGATGTGGTATCGTCGATATCATTACCATACAGGCAGAAACCTTTTTCTAGACGCAGGGTATCCCTTGCAGCAAGGCCTATAGGTTTCAGGCCTTTTGGCTCGCCTACGCGCATTATCTCGTTCCATATCTTTTCCGCGTCGTCACCTTTATCCTCAAAATATATTTCCACACCACCGGCGCCGGTATAGCCTGTGGCGCTTACTATCACATTGTCTACACCTGCGAACTTGCCCTTAGTGAAGGTGTAGTATTTCAGGTTGGTGATGTCCATATCGGTAAGCTCCTGCATTATAGCTGTGGCGTGCGGGCCTTGTATGGCCAGCAGGCCTGTTTTATCACTTATGTTGTGCATCTCTGCACCTGCAGTATTGTGGCTGCTTATCCAGTTCCAGTCTTTTTCTATGTTCGATGCATTTACCACCAGCATGTAGGTCTTATTCTCTTCTACGCAGTATACCAGCAGGTCATCAACAATACCACCATCATTATTAGGCAGGCAGCTATACTGTGCTTTACCATTAGTAAGTTTTGAGGCATCGTTGCTGGTAACACGCTGAATGAGGTCGAGCGCATGAGGACCCTTTATCATGAATTCGCCCATGTGGCTCACGTCAAATACCCCTGCATTGCTGCGCACAGCATGGTGCTCTTCATTGATGCCGGTATAAGATATGGGCATATTATATCCGGCAAATTCGGCCATTTTTGCCCCAAGGGCTATGTGCTTTTGTGTAAACGGGGTATTCTTCATACTGCAGGCTGTTTTTTTAAGCTGCCGCAAAGATAATACGGTATTGGAAAAGAGTGGAAGAAAATGAGAGTGCTATTATTTGCCCCTTCCCTGCACCAATACAATAAAGGTGTAGAGCATGATCTTGATATCGAGCGCCAGGGAGCAGTTCTCTATATATAGAAGGTCGTACTTCATACGATCTATCATTTCGGTAACATTCTCGGCATATCCATATTGCACCATACCCCATGAAGTAAGACCGGGTTTTACCTTGTGCAGGTACTTGTAGTGCGGGTGGGTGTGGCTGATGATATCTATGTAATACTTACGCTCGGGTCTTGGGCCCACCAGGCTCATATCCCCCTTTAGTATGTTCACGAACTGTGGCAGTTCATCTATGCGCCATTTGCGCATAAAACGCCCCCAGGGAGTAATGCGTGGGTCTTCCTTGCTGGACAGGGCCGGGCCGGTCTCCTCAGCCTCCTGGTACATAGAGCGGAACTTGTAAATGCAGAACGGGCGACCGAAAATGCCTATACGCTCCTGCTTGTAGATAATTGGGCCTTTGGATGAAAAGACGCATACCCTTAATGCAGAAAATAAAAGCAATGGGGACAGCAGCACCAATGCAGTAACATGAAGACACTATGTCTATCATACGCTTGCATACGCGCTGCCAGTCGGGCATCAGGTCGGGGTGTATGTGTATGAGTACAGCATCGTATACATTGCTGGTCTTTACCGAACCCGATAGGATGTCGTAGAAATCGGGCAGCACCTTTACCACCACGGGGCGATAGCAGAGGCGGGTGATAATATTCTCAAGCAGGTGGTGCTCTGAAGAGTCTACAGCTATAATAACTTCTTCAATGCTGTATTGGTCTATAATGTTCTCCAGCTCACCCAGGTGGCCCAGTTGTGGCAACAGCTTGCTCATGCCATTGCTGGCTTCTTTACTGGAGTATATAAAACCTGCGAATATATTGCCCAGGACCTTAGGATTGTCTACTACCTGTTTATATACATTGATAGCCTGCTGATTGCCACCAATAATAAGTGTTTTAAAACCTACTTTGCCCTTTACCAGGTTGCGCTTCACCACACTGAAAATGAACAGGCGGAATGCCATTGTAAAAGCGGTTTGTATCAGCAGGTAGTGCCCGGTCATACTGATGAAGTAGGAATAGTCCTTTTCATCATTTGCAAACACGGTAAGGGATACTACTACGCAGCCTATGATACAGGAGATAAGGGTACGGTTGATCTCGTTGAGGCGCGATTTGCGATAGAGGTCGAAATAGGTGCCGGATAAATGATAGAGGAATAGCCACCCGGCAGGAATGATGACAATGCCATACAGGTAGTCAATTGGGTGGAACACCTGCAGCGTGTCTGTGATACCCGCCTTGAATAATACATGCTGGCGGTATATCCAGAAAAAGCACCACGCCAGTAATGCTGCAAGGTAATCGAGCACCACCAGCTGCCGTATCGCCCTCTTTTTTATAGGGGTTAGCCGCATGCTATTTCGATGTTACTATTTTAATGTTATCGAATTCTGCATAGCCACTTGCCTGCCCATAGGGTACAAGTCCTTTTATGGCTAAGGTATAAGTGCTGGTCGGGTATGTTGCAATTATCTCTGTAAGGCTCAGGTATATCTTTGTCCATTTTGTGGTTGGCGCAAATGCTATATTGTTGAAATGTGCGACAACGGGGAGGCCACTACCACTACTAGGTATTGGGATCAGCCCCACAGCAATAGGTATGTTGCTTTTATAGTTCAACTCACAAAATACCGACTTGTTGCTGGGCAGCGGTATAGGCTGATTGCTGGATACCGTAGCGCTATCTGCAGTTCAGGAAATTCATGAATTATCTACATAGCCCTTACCCTCATATGCAGAGTCTGACGGGCCAACCATTGTAAGAATACCAATTTTACCATTAGGGTTGTGCAATAAATTGGGCGCCAATGTTTTGAAAGCTCAAATGCATCCATGAAAGGGAATGTTGTATTGGAAAGATAACCTAGTATTGGGCTTGTAGTTAACTATCTTTCCCGGCCTGCGGGACAAGTGTGTCTATAGCCTGGGTATAAAAGGGATATGCGCCTTCCTGGTCATTAAAGCCGTTTATAGCTATACCGGGTTGTAAAACAAGCTGTGCGCCCGGGGTAGTTTGATAACCGGGAACGTAGCAAGGCAGGCTCGAATACACCAATCTGTTGATGCCGTTGTAAATAGCAAATACGGTATTGACATCATGAGAGCTGCTGCCGTAAATGTAGCGGGATCGTTATTTACAAACGTATTAATAGAATCAATATGTATATAGGTAGGTGTTGGCTCTGATGGGTTAATAATATTGCACCCTGCCAATAACACAACTGTGCAAGTAAAAATTAATGTAAAATATTTGATCATTATACTGCTATAGCTGTTGTACCTACTTTTTCAATAACGTGATACTTGGTTAAACATTGTGCAACTCGTTGTGCAAACTCATCTTTTTTAATATCTGGTGCGCTACATCCATAGCCTGGTAGCCATCATATACGCTCACGCGTACCGGTTTGTCTTGCAGCACCGCACGTGCAAACTCAGCCAGTTCTGCGTTAATGGCGTTTGTCGGGGCTATCTCTGGGAGGTTGTACAGATATTATCTTTTTATTCTGCCGTTGCCCATATCTATTGGGAAATCGGTCATTAGTTTTGCTTCTCCGGGGTCTTTAAGTTTTATGATCTCGGTCTTTTTTTCCAGGAAGTCTATGCCTATGTATGCATCGCGCTGGAACAGGCGAAGCTTGCGCATTTTTTTAAGTGATATGCGGCTGGCTGTAAGGTTGGCCACACAACCGTTGTCAAACTCTATACGGGCATTAGCTATATCGGCATTCTCGCTGATTACAGCTACCCCGCTGGCAGAAATGCGACGAACGGGAGATTTCACCAGGTGCATCACAATATCAATATCATGTATCATCAGGTCCAGTATCACAGATACATCGGTACCCCGGGGATTGAACTGTGCCAGCCTGTGCCCTTCTATGAACATGGGCTTTAGCAGCTACGTTATCAAGAGCTATAAATGCAGGATTGTAGCGCTCCACATGGCCTACCTGGCATTTTACATTGGCTTCCTTTACCAGTTGCACCAGCTCTGCGGCTTCCTGCAGGGTGTGGGCAAGAGGTTTTTCTATAAATAAGTGCTTACCGGCCAGCAGGCACTTCTTAGCTATGTCGTAGTGTACTATTGTGGTGGTTACCACATCCAGGGCATCACAGGCAGCTATCAGTTGCTCTACGTCCGTAAAACGGGGAACTTTATACTGCTGTATAGCCAGTTCTGCCTGCTCGTCATTAGGGTCGTAAAAGCCTACTACCTGTACGTCAGCAACTTGCAGCCATTGCTGTATATGTATTTTGCCGAGATGGCCTGCCCCAAATATTCCGATCTTAAGCATTCGCTACGAGCATGGCAAAACTATTTGACCGCCTATTTTAATTTGAAAGATTGCAAGTTACGCATTATACACTGTTATTCACAGCAGGCCCTCGTCGGCGACATGCTCATATAATTGCATTGCCTGCAATTATTATATGGTCCAGCAGCTTTAATATCCATAAGTGGCGGCGGCTTCCCGCAGTTTCGCTCGGTAAGCTGCTATATCCTCCCTGGCTGGGCCGTGCTTGCTGCCCGATGGGTGGTTGTGGGCTATTACCAGCGTTACTCGCATTGTTGAGCAGCGCGTTCTTTGAGTATAATGCGTATATCTACCACCGTGCCCGCCATAGGCCGCCGTTGCTTACTATCTCGTGCCGTATCACCTTATTGGCGCGGTTCAGGTACAGTACGCACATGCGCCTCGTGGGCCAGGTCTTGCAGCAGGGGCACTGGCCACGCTCGGCTAGCGTGGGCTGCTTTTGGTGAACGATATACCTGTCGAGCCCCACGCTCAGTTGCCTGCGGCGGCCCAGCTCCATAGAGGCCGCTATGGTTATAGCCCGGGCTTCGCCAATACCTTTTATCTTTTGCAGTTCTGCAATATTAAGTCTGCCCAGTTCGCCCAGGTTGTTGTGTGCCAGGGCCAGTACCTCGCGCGCCAGCTCCAGTGCACTTTTTTCCCTGGTGCCGCTGGATATAAGTATGGTCAGCAACTCAGCATCAGTGAGCGCCTGGGCCGAGCGTTGCAGCATTTTCTCCCGAGGGCGGTCGTCTTCGTTCCAGTTCTTTATGCTATTGGACATGGTGCTTAGTGCTTTTTATACAGCAGGTGATCCGTAAAAATATCATTTTAATGAAACTTGACAGGCTGTATCAATAGCTACCATCATTTCATTTGCTATAGAGGTGGCCTATTGTTGGTATCTCATACGTTATATCCTTGCAAAATGAAATGGCGTACATTTGAATTTTACAACTGAAGCTATGGATGTTACTACACTTGATGATTTCTACCGCTCGGCCGGGGCTATAAATGAGAATGGCGTTAATGCACTCTTGCCAGAAGGTATCAATAAAGAGATAGGGCATTTCAATATATTCAACATTAGTGAGGTAGCGCAACGGGTAAAGGAAACTACCGGGGCATACATGCCCTACAACCGCAGGGAATACTATAAGATAAGCCTGGTGCGCGGGCGTAACATTGCAGAGTTTGCAGATAAGGTATTTGAAATAGAACAGAGTGCATTGCTGTTCGCTACCCCCAAAATACCCTATAACTGGCGCCCGCAGGACTATGACCAGAGCGGCTTCTTCTGCATTTTTACAGCCGATTTCCTGCTGCCGAGCAAAAGCGGAGTAGTGCTGGACGACTTGCCTATATTCAGTCCAGGCGGGTATCCTGTATTCCAGCTTACCGAAGACCAGACGGCAGACCTTAATGCCATCTTCAAAAAAATGTACGAAGAAATAGCTTCCACTTACGCCTATAAATACGACCTGATACGCAACTACATACTGGAGGTGATACACTATGGGCAGAAGCTACAGCCACTTACCAAATTATACACCAGTCACAATGCATCGGCAAGAGTATCGTCCCTATTCATAGAGTTGCTGGAGCGACAATTCCCAATAGAATCGCCCAACCAAAAGCTGGACCTGCGCACAGCTAAAGACTATGCAGACCGCCTCTCAGTACACGTGAACCACCTGAATAAAGTGCTGAAAGAAAATACAGGTAAGACCACTACGGCTCTCATCAGCAGCAGGCTGGTGCAGGAAGCTAAGATACTACTGAAACAAACAGACTGGAACATATCGGAGATAGCATATTCACTGGGTTTTGAAGAGGTAGCCCATTTCTCCAACTTTTTCAGGAAGCAGACCAATTTTTCGCCCATAGCCTTTCGTTCATAACCCCATTGTGTGAATTTTGCAAATAATGGATCGAATGTCGCAACTGCTGGAATACGTTTTCGCCTGACCTTTGTATTGTCAAAATTGAAACGACACAGCGATGGAATTAAAAGGCAATACGATACTTATAACAGGAGGTACAAGCGGTTTGGGTCTGGAATTTGCAACTCGTTTCCTTGCAATGGGCAACACGGTTATCATCACCGGCCGGGACCAGGCAAAGCTGGACCAGGTAAAAAAGAGCCTGCCCGGTGTGCATACCTTTAAAAGTGATGTAAGCGACCCTGCCGCCATCGTGCAGCTGCAACAGCAGGTGACCAACCAATTCCCTGAACTGAACATATTGATCAATAATGCCGGGGAGATGCGCAAAATAAACCTGCACGATATTACTATCGACCTGTTGGATATAACCCGGGAAATAGAGATAAACCTGATGGGGCCTATACGGATGGTGCAGCAATTTTTACCATACCTGAAAAACATGAATAATGCGGCTATACTGAATGTAACATCAGGACTGGCGTTGGTCCCCTTCCCAATATCGCCCATATATGGCGCTACCAAGGCGGGGCTGCGCTCCTATACCAAGTCGCTGCGTGTGCAGCTGCAAAATACAAGTATCAAAGTATTTGAACTGGTAGCCCCGGCTTCCAGCACGCCGCTGAATGATAAGTTCTTGCAGGAAGAAGGCTTTAATCCTAAAACAATGATGGAGCCAGGTAACCTGGTAGAGATAGCTATTAACGGAATGAAGAAGGATAAATTGGAGATATATCCCGGCATAGCCAAGCTATTGAATGTTATGAGCCGGCTGGCGCCGGAGCTGATATTGGCCCAAACCAGCAAAGTAGGGCAAAGCAATTGGAAGTAAGATCTAATTAATAAACATAATTCTTAAACTACTATAAAACAAAAACAATGTCAACAAACAACAAAATTGCCTTGGTGACCGGCGGCAGCCGTGGTCTGGGAAGGGATATGGCTTTACAGCTGGCAAAAAGCGGTAAAGATGTGTTGCTCACTTACAACAGCAACGAGGAAGCAGCTAAGGCAGTAGTGACTGAAATAGAGCAAATGGGCAGGAAAGCCGCCGCACTGCAGCTAAACACCGGAGATGTAAAAAGCTTCGATGCCTTCTACAAAGAAGTAGCACGTACACTAACCTCTGTGTTTGGCACAGATCATTTCGACTGCCTGGTGAACAATGCCGGTATTGGCTACTATGCGCCATTCGCAGAGGTGACAGAAGAGAAGTTTGATGAGCAATTGAATATTCACTTCAAGGGTGTATTCTTTCTCACTCAAAAGGCATTACCACTTATCAATGATAATGGCTCTATTGTCAACATCTCCAGCGGTCTTGCACGTTTTTCTTTTCCAGGTTCCAGTACTTATGCAAGTATGAAGGGCGCGATAGAAGTATTGACCAGGTACATGGCCAAGGAGTTGGGCACACGCAACATTAATGTGAATGTAGTTGCACCCGGTGCCATAGCTACAGATTTTGGCGGTGGCCATGTAAGGGGCGACCTGAAACTGCAGGAGCAGTTAAAAAGCATCACGGCGATACCACGTATAGGACAGGCCGATGATATAGGCGGAGTGGTGGCTTTTTTATGTTCTGACGATGCAAAGTGGGTAAATGGACAACGCATAGAAGTATCTGGCGGCGCGTTGATATAGTTGAAGATAATAGTATGTATAGTAGTGGTCTGCCTTTGGCAGCCCACTACTTATTTAGAACAAGATCGCAAAGCGGGACGGTCATTCTCCATTGCTCATAGCAATTCGTTATAGCGCGATCTGCATTTATAAACGCTTATTATAGGATGCATACCATAATATCCAAAAGGTACATTTAACTTCGCTGCCTAAAATAAACTTTCGTGGGTACCTGCTTTTCTCACATACCGTATAGCGAGACCGGATCTTTCTCAAAACTTGTTACTGATTACCTGGCTGGCAATACTGCTCTTGAGCCATTTTATAGGTACAGGCCAAACAGGGAGGGTATAGATGCAGCTATAGCAGACCGTGCAAATTATCCAGTAGACCGGGTATTGCTTACAAAAGTGCTGAACGAACAATATATAAAATTGGACAAGCACGATAAAGTAGCCCATAACCTGCAGCTGCTGGGGCAGGAAAATACCTACACCATTTGCACAGCGCACCAGCCCAATCTTATGACCGGCTACCTGTACTTTGTGTATAAGATAATACATGCCATAAAGCTCGCCGAAGAACTGAACATAGCGCACCCCGATAAGAACTTTGTACCCGTGTACTATATGGGCAGCGAAGATAATGATATAGAAGAGTTGGGCACATTTCGCTACAATGGCGATAAATACATATGGGATGGCGATGGCCAAACCGGCGCTGTAGGGCGTATGGACACTAAAAGTCTGAGACCTATACTGAACGTGCTCTTCAAGCTGCTGGGCCCGCCAGGTGCCAATAGCGATGACCTGAAAAACATTTTGTCTGAAGCATATCTTCACCACAATACTATAGGTGGCGCTACACAGTACCTGGTAAATAAATTGTTCGGGCAGTATGGGCTCATCATATTGAACCCGGATGATGCCGATCTAAAACGGGCATTCATCCCGGTGATGCGCGATGACCTGCTGCACCAGAAGGCACACGGGCTGGTAACTGACCAGATAGAACAACTGGAGGTACACTACAAGTCGCAGGCATACCCAAGGGCCATCAACCTCTTTTACCTGAAGGATGATATTCGGGAACGTATAGAGAAAAAAGATGCAGAATGGATAGTAGTGAATACGGATATAAAGTGGCATGAACCGGAACTGATGACCGAACTGGATAGCCATCCTGAACGTTTTAGCCCCAATGTGATATTGCGAGGCATATTTCAAGAAACGCTGTTACCAGATGTGGCATTTATAGGTGGCGGATCGGAAGTAGCATATTGGATGGAATTGAAAAAAGCATTTGAGCATTATGGTGTTTTCTATCCGGCTATTTTGTTGCGCCAATCGGTGTTGTGGGTCAGTCCTGTACATTATAAGATGAGGAAGCAACTGGACTTTTCTATTGAAGACATTTTTAAACCAGAAGGTGAACTCATTAAGCGGTTCTTGCTAAAGAACAGCACAGACAACTGGCAAACGCACGAAGAGTCTATAGCTATAGAGCAGGTACTGTTGCGTGTGAAACAAAAGGCCGTGACGCTGGACCCTACACTGCGCGCATCAGCAGAAGCATCGCTGGTGAAAATAAAGTACCAGCTGCAGGTGCTGGAGAAAAAAATGCTGCGTGCCGAAAAAAGAAAGATGCAGGTGCACCTGGCCAAAATAGCCAAGATGAAGAATAGCATATTTCCCAATAATGGATTGCAGGAAAGGGTGGAGAATTTTTCCAGTTACTTCCTGGAGTATGGGTACGGATTCTTCGATGTGCTGAAAGAAGCGATGCAACCATTCAATAACGAATTCTTAATAATAGAAGATACAACGGTTAAGGTACAGGCATAATTTTTGCTTTTATTGCGTTAACTTTAGACATGTGTAATTCATAAATTATGAAAAAAATAGCCTTAAATATTGCTTTGTGCCTGTCTATAGCAGGTATGGCAAGTGCCCAAAGTATCCCGATAGTAAGCAGCCTGCCGCATTTTGATCTGGGTATAAAAGCCGGACTCAATTATGAACAACTGAACGGCGATGGTGTGAGCAGCAACTACAAGCCTGGTTTCCAGGGAGGTATATTTATGGGCCTGCACAAGAAGAAGATAGGAGTGCAGGTAGAAGGCTTGGTAAGCTTTTCCAAATACGATATTGCTGATTCAATAAATAAAGGCGAATTTAAGGCTACCTACATCAACATACCTGTATTGTTCGAGTATAAGATAGTGCCATTGCTGTGGCTGCAGATAGGCCCGCAATATAATGGTATAATAAGTGTGCAAAGCTCTGACGCTGCCGTAAAAGATGCTAAAGCTATTTTTAAGTCGGGGGCTGTCTCTGGCGTTGGTGGCCTTGAGTTGCGTTTGCCATTCCGCATCAATGTAGGCGCACGGTATGTGTTAGGTTTGTCTAACCTGAACAATGAGACAAGCGATGCATGGAAACAAAGGATGCTACAGGTGCACGTGGGGCTGGTATTCCTGTAGATACAAGAGAATAGAATGCACTTAAAAAAAGCGGTATCTGTACGATACTGCTTTTTTATTTCCACTCATTATTATTGCGGAATGGCGGGCGCCAATTAGCGCAAAATGGAAAATATATGCAAGTGGTTAGGGCAGCCATACTTCTTTGTAGTTGTAGCACACGAAGATAAAAATATGATAGCTGCCACGGCTATTAACTGAACTGTTACACGGATGGTTGGTAATGAACGCATAGAGATCTTTTCTTAATAAATAATAGTTATTAAAGGTATGTTACCTTTACTACGAAGATAAATATTTTTTCATGAAGTACATACACTTTATAGCTGTGGGTGGCGCTATAATGCATCAACTGACATTAGCATTACATAAAAAAGGATATAAAGTTACCGGAAGTGATGATGAGATAAATGATCCGGCCAAAAGTAACCTGGCCGCAGCAGGCATTTTACCCGAAAAGATGGGTTGGTTCCCGGAGAAGATAACCAAGGATATTGACGCTATAGTGCTGGGCATGCATGCCCGTGCAGACAACCCTGAACTGCTGGAAGCGCAGCGCCTGGGCATATCCATCTATTCTTTCCCGGAGTATGTTTTCGAGATAAGCAGGAACAAGAGAAGAGTAGTAATAGCAGGCAGCCACGGCAAGACCACCATCACATCTATGGTCATGCACATCCTACGCCACAACAACGTAAAGTTCGACTACCTGGTAGGTGCCAAGGTTGCAGGCTTTGATGAAAGTGTGCATTTGAGCGAAGCGCCACTCATAATATTGGAAGGCGATGAATACCCTGCATCAGTTATAGAAAAGCGGCCTAAGATATTTTTTTACCATCCCCATATCACTGTTATCAGTGGCATTGCGTGGGACCATATTAATGTGTTTCCTACTTATGAGAACTACCTGGCTCAGTTCGAAGAGTACCTGCGCGGTATAGAGGCGGGTAAAATAGTGCTCTATAATGAGGAAGACCCGGAAGTGCGTAAGGTGATAGGCACATCTACCTTCCACCTGCAAGCCATACCGTACCACACGCCCGCATACCACTACGAAGATGGCAAAGCCGTGCTGGATACAGAGAATGGACCGGTACATCTATCCGTTTTCGGCAAGCATAACCTGCTGAATATAGAGGCTGCCATAGGCGTGTGCACACAACTGCATGTGAGCCGCGAAAAATGCATGGATGCTATACGTTCCTTTACTGGCGCAGCACGTAGGCTGGAGCAACTGAAGGAAGAAGAAGGACTGGTGATATACCGCGATTTTGCTCATGCCCCATCTAAGCTGAAAGCTACGCTGGATGCAGTGCGCGAAGCCTATGCCGATAAACGCCTTATTGCCTGTTTCGAGCTGCACACCTTCAGTAGCTTAAATGAGCAATTCTTAAGCGAATATAAACATGCTATGGATAGCTGCGATGATGCCATTGTGTACTTCAGTCATCACGCCCTATCGCTAAAAGGATTGCCACCGCTGAATAAGGAAATTGTAAAGAAATTCTTCGGCCGCGACGACCTTTTGGTAATAGATAATAAAGAAACATTAGAAAAAGAAGTAAAGAGTATAGTGTGCAGTGCCACCAAACCTGTATGCCTGCTGCTAATGAGCTCTGGCACGTTCGATGGAATTGACTGGAATACTGTAAGTTCGCAAAAATAAAATTTTAATACCCTACCATGTCCAAGCTGAACCTGAAAAAACCCATTGTATTCTTTGACCTGGAGACAACCGGTACCGACCCCGCCCGCGACCATATAATAGATATGGCACTGGTGAAGCTGCTGCCCAATGGTACACGGGATACATTTATAAGAAGGGTGAACCCTGGTATACCCATACCTGCGGCAACCACGGCCATACATGGCATTACCGATGCAGACGTAAAGGATAGCCCCACCTTTAAACAAGTGGCACACAGCCTTTATGACTGGATGAAAGGCTGCGACCTGGGGGGCTATAACTCTGCCAAGTTCGATCTGCCACTGCTTGCAGAGGAATTTTTGCGTGCCGGTATCAACGTAGACTTTACGGAGCGCCATATGATAGATGTGCAGCAAATATTTTTTAAAATGGAAAGCCGCAGCCTTAGCGCAGCATATAGCTTTTATTGCGGTAAGCAGATGGAGAATGCACACAATGCAGAAGCTGATATACTGGCTACCATTGAAGTGCTGGAAGCCCAGCTGGATAAATATACAGACCTTGTGAACGATGTGCATAGCCTGCACACCTTTACCAATACTGATCTGTATGTGGACTATGCACGCCGTATACTTATTAAGGACGGGCATCCGGTATTCAACTTTGGTAAGTATAAAGGGGTGAAGGTAGAAGAGGTATTTACCAAAGAGCCGCAGTATTACGACTGGATGATGCAGGCCGATTTTGCCCTGCACACCAAGCAAAAAATATCTGAGATACTCAACCGTATGAAATTGCAGAAGGCCGGGCTGAAACTTTAAATTTCCATGTGAGGGAATGCTTTACAATATTTCTTAGTTTTGACGCTTCTAATTTTACCCTGGCATTGGATAAGCTTGTAATCATACCAACCTACAACGAAAAGGAAAACATAAAGAATATTATTACCAAAGTATTTTCTTTGGTAGGGGGGTATCATATACTTATAGTAGATGATGGCAGCCCCGATGGTACGGCAGATATAGTAAAAGAACTACAGGAACTACACAAAGGCAAACTACATATAGTAGAGCGTAAAGGCAAGCTAGGGCTGGGTACAGCATATATATATGGTTTTAAATGGGCATTGCAGCACGAGTATGAATATATATTTGAGATGGATGCCGATTTTTCTCACAACCCCGAGGATCTGGAGCGGCTGTACGCTGCCTGTGCAAATGGCGCCGATGTATCTGTAGGTTCGCGCTACACAAAGGGCGGTGCAGTGGTCAACTGGCCGTGGGACCGTAAGTTCATATCCCGTGGAGGCGCCTTATATACCAAGCTCATCACCTTTATGCCGGTAGAAGACCCTACTGCTGGGTTTGTGTGCTATAGGAGTAAAGTATTGCGTGCTATACCGTTGCACAAAGTTCAGTTCATTGGCTACGCCTTCCAGATAGAAATGAAGTACCGGGCATGGAAACTGGGCTTCAAGATAAAAGAAGTTCCCATCACCTTCCAAGATCGTACGGAGGGTGTTTCAAAAATGTCAAGCAATATATTGAAGGAAGCCATGTATGGTGTATGGAAAATGAAAAGCTTTGCGCGGGAAAGGGCTGTATAGAAGTCATATCAATATATTAATTACTCCAAATTTTTCCACATAATTAAGGCCTGCCAGTATATACCGGCAGGCCTTTTTCTCTTTATAGGCATTTATTGCTTTTATCGGTGACCACCACCACGTTCTTCACCACCGCCTTCATGTTGTTGTGGGGCTTGTTGCATATGTTGTTGTGGAGGTGCCTGCTGCATACGTTGTTGAGGCGCTTGCTGCGGTTGCATACGCGGTTGCTGTTGTTGTGGTGCCTGCTGCATATGTTGCTGAGGTGCTTGTTGTTGCTGCATCCTTTGCTGGTTTTGCTGTTGCTGCATACGCTGTTGCTGTACTTGTTGTTGGTTTTGTTGTTGCTGCATACGCTGTTGCTGTGCTTGTTGTTGACCCTGCTGCTGCACGCGCTGTTGGTTTTGTTGTTGCTGCATACGCTGTTGCTGTGCTTGTTGTTGACCCTGCTGCTGTACGCGCTGTTGATTCTGTTGTTGTTGCGCACGTTGCGGGCCCTGTTGCTGCATTCTTTGTTGCTGCGCCTGCTGTTGGGCTTGTTGTTGCTGTCCGCGTTGTTGCTGCATGTTTTGCTGTTGTTGCTGTGCATGTTGCTGCGGCGCAGCTTGCTGGTGTTGCATATTTGTTTGGCCGCCGGGTTGCATATGTTGGGCAGCAGGTTGTGCATTATGTGCAGGTGCGCTCATTACTGCGGTTTGTCTTGCTTGTGGTGTAGCAGGTGCTGCAGTGCCTTTAGGGGTAAAAGCACGACCATTTGGCCTGTCCATAGCTGCAGCAATGGGGCGCCCGTTATTTACTTTAGAAAATTGGCTCCTGTCAGTACTCGCAACCTGTTGGTGCGATACCTGTGTGGCCGTAGGTGGTACATGACGTTCTCTCATAGCCATCTGTTCCTGAGCATCAGGCCTTCTATTAGCGCCCCCCGGGCCGTTGTAACTGTAGCGGTTGCCATTATTAACTATAACTGTTCTGTTCACATAGGTATTATGTATTACGGTCCTGTTCACATTCACAACGGCGGTGTTGTACCGGAAATGACCACCACTCCATTCGCCACCATAATAGCCTTCTCCGCCGTAACCACAACCATAATTAATGCCTCCATAGTATCCTACATGAGGACCCCAATATCCTTGGTGATAGCCATAGCGTCCACCTTCGTATCCCCAATAACAAGGTGTCCAGTAAAGGCCTGGGTTTGGTGGCGCTACCCATACGCCTGGCACCCAATAGTAGTCGCCATAGTTAGCGTCATACGCCCAGTAGCCGGGCTGCCATAGGTAGCCATCATAGGGGCATTCCGGCTGCACATATACAGGCAGTGGTGGTGGTGCAAAATTTACAGATATACCAATACTTAGTTGTGCCTGGGCTGTCGGGCGCATAAATAACATAACGAGAGCAAGCAGTAATACTATTCGTGTGTTTTTCATAATGTCTTTTTTAAAAAAAATGCAAGGTGATCTTTTAAATAGATGAATGTTGTTGGGTGTAAAGCGTAGGGCTCGTTAACCAACCTTATAATTACAATGCCAATAATTATGCCAAAGGTATTTCGCAATATTTATGGGGCTAAAGCAGCTCCAGGGTCATTTCATACTGTGCCCCGCTTTGTTCTATATTGCAATGTTGCAAAAAAGCGGTCATACTCTTGCAAGCGGTATCTGTATTAATAAATTCCACTACACCGCTTTTATTGTTATTCAATAATTCGCGGAGGATGGCGCTGCCAATATGCTGCCTCCTGTGGTTGTCGTCTACCAGCAGCTGCGGAACATCGCCAGATGCTGGGGCAAGTATGCCGTAGCCTATTATTTTTTCTTCTTCAAAGGCGCCTATTATTATCACGCTGTCTGCAGCCCTGCTAACGGCGTCGTGTGCATTTTGCCATGAGGGAGCAAATTCCATCACCGTACTCAATTGTTTTATGGTATACAGGTCGGTTCTCTTTAACGAGATATGTTGCGGGAACTTCGTTACGGGTATCTGTACCTTATCCACGGCAGTGATGTAATAATTAAGTGCTCTTTTGGCCATGAACCCAAGGCTGCGATACACTTTCAATGCAGGTTCGTTCTGTTGCAATACTTCAAGTAGGTATTGCTGCATATTCGCCAGCTTTAAGTATGGAATAGACGTGTTAAATATTTGTGTGGTCAGTTGTTGCCCGCGATATTGAGGAATAGTGCCCGTTCCGGTATCATAAACGGTAAGCTTGTTGTTATACATACCTGTGCCGTTAAGTATAAAGCTCACCAGTCGGTCTTTATCAAATGCGCCAAACGAAAGGTGCGATGTATAGCCCCGCCTTTGCAACATATACTCAAACCTCCTGCGCTCTGGTTTGCGCTCATAGTCGCTAAATGCCTCGCAGAAGGGGTCATACAGGCTATCAATGCCAATACCCTCAAGTGTTTTTACCTCTATCATGTATTATATTCTATAAAAATAACATCAATTTAGCAATATTTATAGGGTACCGCATTCTATGTAAATGGTATTGGTCATTGATTTTTGACCAATTAGACTTAATTTTGCACTGCTTTTATAATTAATTCTAATCTTTCGTTTACAATGGCATTTGATCTTGACCTCATTCAAAAAGTTTATGCTGCATTGCCCGAAAAAGTAGGCAACGCTCGTAAACTGCTGGGACGCCCCCTTACACTGGCTGAAAAAATACTTTATTCGCATTCATTCGAGCCCACAAGCCGCCCGTTCCAGAGAGGCAAGGACTATGTAAACTTTGCACCAGACCGTGTAGCTATGCAGGATGCAACAGCGCAGATGGCGTTGCTGCAGTTCATGACATGCGGAAGGGAGAAAGTTGCAGTACCAAGTACCGTGCATTGCGATCACCTGATACAAGCTAAGACCGGTGCCGTAGAAGACCTGGCCACAGCTAATGATGTAAATAAAGAAGTGTACGATTTCCTGGGTTCTATATCCAACAAATACGGTATAGGTTTCTGGAAGCCAGGTGCAGGTATCATTCACCAGGTGGTATTGGAGAACTATGCATTCCCCGGTGGTATGATGATAGGTACCGATAGCCATACACCAAATGCAGGTGGACTGGGTATGCTGGCAATAGGCGTAGGCGGTGCCGATGCCGTAGATGTAATGGCAGGCCTGGCATGGGAGCTGAAGATGCCAAAGCTGATAGGTGTGAAACTGATAGGCAAGATGAACGGCTGGACATCTGCAAAAGACATAATATTGAAAGTAGCAGGTATACTTACCGTGAAAGGTGGTACCGGCGCTATTGTAGAATATTTTGGCGAAGGCGCTGATAGTCTGAGCTGCACAGGTAAAGGTACTATATGCAACATGGGTGCTGAGATAGGTGCTACATGCTCTGTATTCGGTTACGATGCCAAAATGAGTGAATACTTCCACGCTACCAACAGGGCCGAGATAGCTACATTGGCTGACGCCGTAAAAGAGCATTTGCGCCCCGATGCTGAAGTATATGCCAACCCTGAAATGTACTACGACCAGCTGATAGAAATAAACCTGGACGACCTGGAACCATATGTAAATGGCCCATTCACGCCAGACCTGGCTACTCCTATCAGCGAGATGGCTGCTGCGCTTAAAGAGCATGGATGGCCTGAAGCTGTAGAAGTAGCCCTGATAGGCTCTTGTACCAATTCATCTTACGAAGATATCAGCCGCGCTGCCTTTATAGCTAAAGATGCTATGGCAAAAGGCCTTACTGCTAAAAGTGAATACACCATCACCCCGGGTTCTGAAATGGTACGTTATACCATAGACAGGGACGGCATGCTGGAAACTTTTGACAAGCTGGGCGGTATAGTGCTGGCTAACGCTTGCGGACCTTGCATAGGCCAATGGGCACGCCACATGGATGATCCTACCCGCAAGAACACGATAGTTACTTCATTTAACAGGAATTTTGCAAAGCGTAACGATGGTTTCTCTTCCACGCATGCGTTCGTTGCCTCTCCTGAAATAGTTACCGCATTCGCTATATCAGGCAAATTATCTTTTAATCCATTAAAAGATAAACTGATCAATAACAAGGGCGAAGAGGTGATGCTGGATGAGCCCAAAGGTTTTGAACTGCCGCCATTAGGTTTTGCAGTGAAAGATTCTGGCTATATAGCACCAGCTATCGATTCATCAAAAGTGCAGGTTGTGGTGCACCCGCACAGCGATCGTCTGTTGCTGTTGCAGCCATTTGCTGCATGGGAAGGTACCGACCTTACCGGCATGAAACTGCTGATAAAAGCATTCGGCAAGTGTACTACCGACCATATATCTATGGCGGGCCCATGGCTGAAATACCGTGGACACCTGGACAATATAAGCAACAACATGCTGATAGGCGCTATCAATGCCTTCAATATGGAGACCAACACGGTGAAGAACCAGCTTACAGGCGTATACGGCGAAGTACCTGCGGTACAGCGTGTATACAAAGCAGCACACATTGGCAGCGTAGTGGTAGGCGACGAGAACTATGGCGAAGGCAGCAGCCGCGAGCACGCAGCTATGGAGCCGCGCCACCTGGGTGTACGCGCTATCATAGTGAAGAGCTTTGCACGCATACACGAGACCAACCTGAAAAAACAAGGTATGCTGGCATTGACCTTCAACGACAAAGCCGACTACGAGAAAGTACAGGAAGATGACGTGATAGACATAGTAGGCCTGACTACCTTTACAGAAGGTACACCGCTGACCATGGTATTGCATCACAAAGATGGCACTACAGACAACATAGTAGTTAACCATACTTACAACGAACAACAAATAGAATGGTTTAAAGCAGGTGGTGCACTTAACGTGATACGCCAGGAGTTTGCAGACAAGAAAGCCGCTGCAACTGCTTAAACTGATCAAGGAATAAATAACAAAGCAAAACCCATCTGCACAGATGGGTTTTGTTTTTTATCTTTATCGTACAATATTCGCACAGTGCATGTTAAAGGAGATATTTATTGAAGATTATAAGTCTCTAAAGGACACAAAGGTTTCCTTCAGGGAGGGCTTGAATATTATTATTGGGAAAAATGGAAGTGGGAAGTCGAATTTGCTGGAGTTTATAAAAGAGAATATTCATCATGAATTGCTGGAGTTTATAGTATCTAAAAACAGCAACAGAGCGAGAAGTAATTTTAAATATAAATTTAAGTATTCAGTAGAAGGCGCGATGGTTGATTTAGATTTAGAGATAAGCCCCAACGAAAAAAGTCCTGAGGTATTTTCTCAAAAAATACTACTTTCAAAGAAGAGCAAAGACAAAGCGATAAAAAATCTGACTCTTTCTTCTTTAAAGAAGCCATTTGAAATAATTGAAGAACTGTATTCGACACCTGAATTGTCCGTGCTATTATTGGTTTTCAATTTACCATCTAATTTATTATGGCTAAATTCCGCTGCCTCAATTGACATGTCTTCTGCAAATTCAGAAAATGATAGATTTTTTGTAAATGGTGAAACTGATGATTTTATCACCACAAGTACTTTAGTTCGATACTTGAATGCAGCAACACTTGGGCACAAAAACGCCAACATTCAGGACGCTGATTTTATCTATTTAAAAAAACTGATTAATAGTACATTTGAAAATTATCTACGAGTATATGAGATAGATAAATACATCAGTAGATACTCTCCTATAAAGCAACTGAGAATTGGCAATAATATTAATTTTTATAAATCAGGAGATCGAATTCATTGCGAAAATTTAATAATTGAATTTAATATCGATGGTAAGTGGATGCCATGGAATTATTTATCCGATGGAACTAAAAGACTTTTCTACATCATATCATCTACTTGTGTTTATAGTGATGGCGTTATTTTAATAGAAGAACCCGAGTTAGGCATACACCCACATCAACTTTATGAATTGATGTCATTTTTAAAAGAGCAATCAGAGTCCAAACAGATAATTATTTCAACGCATTCTCCTTTAGTTTTAGATACTTTACCAGCCAATGAGCTGGACAGAATCATTATAGCAAAAACAGTAGATGGCAAGAGTCAGTTCGAACATCTTACTCCCGAGCAGGTAGACACTGCAAAGACTTACATACACGAGGTAGGTAATCTAAGTGCTTATTGGTTACACTCAGACCTTGAAGAATAATGATAAAGATTGGCCTGATAGGTGAAGACCCAAATGATACCGATGCTATCATCAACTTGATGAAGCAAAAGTTTGATAAAGGATATCAATACATAAAGATCGCAAAACGCATAACTGGCGACCAATTATATAACCCAGGTTCTGTGAATATTTACAATACAGAGGTCGGAAGAAAACGACCAGATCATGTAATTGTAATGATTGATGCAGATGCAGTAATTACACAAAAAGAAAAGTTAGCAGAAAAAACAGAACTGTATTATAAGATCGCAAAACAGCTGAAATGTAAAAGTATACTTTTGCTTAATATTTATGAATTAGAAGCGCTCATATTAGCTGATATTGATGGCGTCAATAAAACATATGGTACCAAATCCAACTATAGTAGTAATGTTATGCATCAAGAAGATGCTAAAGAGGAATTAAAGAAGATCACACGTAAAGGGAGAAAGGTTTATCACCCTAACGATTGCCCTGAATTATTCAAGAAGCTAAGCTTTGATACTGTTCACAATAACTGCGTATACTTCAAAGAGTTCGTCCAAAACTTTCGGAATATAACAAATAGCTAACGTCTATCCTTTTCTATTCGCGATCATTTATATATCTTTGTTTTAGGTTACGTTATGGATAAGAAAATAGCAGAAATAAAGAATTTTATTGAGTGGAAGGCATTTGGTGTGTGCAGTGCTATTGGTGAAAGACTGGGTATTGCTACATCCAGTATCCGCATGTGGTTCATCTACATTTCTTTCCTTACCATGGGGTCACCCATAATCATTTACATGGTGCTCGCTTTCTGGATGAACCTGAAACGGTATATCCTCATGAGCCGTCGCAACCCCCTGAAGTGGTTATAATATAACCTTGCTTACTATTATTTTATCCCAACCTCCTCTACCAGTCTCTTATTGTTATAGAAGCGTACCTTGGTCACCTCTTTATATTTAGGTACTACAGCTATTGCCAGTGGTTGCGTGGTATAGGGCATAGGATATCGCTCTTTGCTGGTTGTAAAGTACACTTCTATAAAATTGCCGGCATGCAATGCTGATACTATAGTTACCGTAGCTTTTTTATTGGTGGGCTGCATGGCTATCATCAATACCTGCTGGGTAGCAAAGTCGGGCTTGTCTATCTTATTGGTCATAGTTTTAGCAATGCCGAACGTCTTGTTGAAATCTTTCTCTTTAGCCATCACCTTGCACGTTACACTGCCCGATAAGATGGAATTATCAGCTAAAAAGTAATTGCTCAATGTTTTAAATACAACATTCTTAGGCTGGGCAACGGCTGCTATGGCCCATAGTATGACGCAGCATATCGTTACAATTGTTTTATTGCTATTTCTCATTTGTGGTCAGGTTATATAAACGTCGCTTACACTTGTTTTTTTATGTTACAAATCTCCGTGGCGGTTCATCTCTAAGTATACACATAATAAGTGACTGGCCATTAATAGACAAATTGCTAAAAAGAGCCTCCTATCACTTTTTAAGATATGGGTAATATGAAGTAGGAATATGCATACTACGATCGCCACCACCCAAGCGCCAGTAGCCTTAAATAAATTATAAACAAATGATGACATAACATCAGGAAACCAAAACTCTAAATTAAAGAGGGCGTAAATAGTGACAATTAAGGCTGTAAAATAATTTTGTACAAGTCTCTGCTTTCTATTCATTCAAATTACTTTATCGATCTTTCTTACGAGCAGACCGTTTAGCTAATAAACAAATATAACGGTCTACTTTATTTCAACTCATCTATCGCCTCTGCCAACTCCCTATCCTTATCCGTCACTACATCACCGGCATCATGCGTGTTCAGCCATATTTCCAGTTGGTTATAGGTATTTGTCCACCGCGGATGGTGGTCCTGTTTTTCCGCAAGTAGCGCCACGCGGGTCATAAAAGCAAAGGCCTGCGAAAAATCGGTGAACTTATATTTCTTGTAGAGTGCACTGTCTTTTTCCTGCCAGCTGGTGTTGCTCATGATAGAATGGTTTTGTGAACGTGAGATATAGAATGTACTTTAAAGTTATTGATTATAGCGGCAACTTAGGGCAGTGCATGCAATATGCTTATTCTAAATGCAGTTAATAATAACAGCAATAAGCTACTGAAATAGCTTGCTCTGTTGCATAAATAAAAATATAGAACATGGAATGAATAAAGTAATATTATTTATTCTGGCATCTGCGCTGAGTAGTGATCTTAGGTTATTTTATATTACCTTAGCCAAAATTTTTTTACGTCATGAATTTGCATGAATACCAGGCTAAAGAATTACTGAAAAGATATAACGTACCTACACAAGAAGGCATTGCAGTTGATAAAATTGACGATGCTGTGAACGCGTACAAGAAAATAGCGGTAGAATACCGGCAGCAAATTTGCCGTAGTTAAAGCCCAGATACACGCCGGTGGCCGTGGTAAAGGCCGTATGATAGAGGTACCAGACCAGGCAGGTGTGCAGGTAGTAAAAAGCGCCGACGATGTAGAGCGCGTAGCTGGTAACATACTGGGCAATACACTGGTTACCATACAAACAGGCCCTGCAGGTAAGAAAGTAAATAAGATACTTATAGCGCAGGACATGTACTACGATGGCCCGAGCGAGCGCAAGGAGTTTTACCTGAGCGTACTGATGGACCGTGCTAAGAAGCAGAACGTGATCATGTACAGCACCGAAGGCGGTATGGACATTGAAGAAGTGGCACACAATACACCTGAAAGAATATTTAAAGAGTGGGTACACCCTGCTATGCCATTGCAACCCTTCCAGGCGCGTAAAATAGCGTTTAACCTGGGCTTGAGCGGCGATGCTTTCAAGAACATGGTGAAATTTCGTGACCAACCTGTATAATGCTTATGTTGGTTTGGACTGTGCTATGCTGGAGATCAACCCGCTGTTTAAAAGTGCTGATGATAAAATAATAGCTGTTGACTGCAAAATGAATGCCCTGGATGATAACGCACTGATGCGCCACCCGGACATTGCAGACATGCGCGATAAGAATGAAGAAGACCCTACAGAAGTAGAAGCAAGCGAGCATAACCTGAACTATGTGAAGCTGGACGGTAACGTAGGCTGCATGGTAAACGGTGCCGGTCTTGCAATGGCCAGTATGGATATGATAAAACTTGCAGGTGGTGAGCCAGCTAACTTCCTGGACGTAGGTGGTACAGCAAACGCACAAACTGTAGAAGCTGGTTTCCGCATCATAATGAAGGATCCGAACGTGAAGGCAATACTCATCAACATTTTTGGTGGTATAGTACGTTGCGACCGTGTGGCTGCAGGTGTTATCGAAGCTTACAATAAACTGGGCAACATTAACATACCTATCATTGTGCGCCTGCAGGGTACCAACGCTGAGGCTGCTAAAGAACTGATAGTGAACAGTGGTCTTAAAGTACAGTCTGCAATATTGCTGAGCGAAGCTGCCGACCTGGTGCAGAAAGCTGTAAGCGCTAACTAAAATAGTATCTCATTTCTAAATAAAAAGCCCTGCTTTCCTTAAGCAGGGCTTTTTTATTTCCCATTAAAAACCATATAATTTCTTTTATCGTAAGTAATTAATACTGCCGGCAATTGCTGCCTGAAGTGACACGTACACCTATTTTTTGTTTAACTTTTGAATATGTAAGTATAGACAAAATTGATTAATGGTATGATTATATTGTTTAACTTTGAAAAGAAATAATTAAACAAAAGATGACTGCGACAGATTTCGATAACATGTTGGTGTTGCACAGCGATTTCCTGAAACCATATGCTGAATCGCTTACGCGCAGCAATGAAGATGCCAAAGACCTTTTTCAGGAAACAATGGTCAGAGCTTTGGTATATAGGGAAAAATATGAATTTGGTACCAACCTGAAAGCATGGCTGTACACCATAATGCGGAATATATTTATAAATAACTACCGCAAAAATAAGAAGGTGCAGAAGGTGGATTTCCTTCCTGCTACTGAAGCATATATGTACACCATGAACAAAACTGCACAAAACCAGGGGTGGGCCAATATGCGCATGAATGAAATAAAACAGGCGGTAGATAATTTACCTCAAGTTTTTCGCTTATCTTTTGAATTACATTTTACCGGATATAAATATCAGGAAATAGCAGACCTGCTGCAAGAACCCTTGGGCACTATAAAAAGCAGGATACACTTTGCCCGCAAAATGCTGGTAGAAAAAATAGAAAGATAAATAATATACTCTTGCAGAAAGCAGTGATAATTGGTGCGGGATTTGCCGGTTTATCGGCAGCATGCCATCTTGCAAAAGATGGTGTGGCTGTTACTGTTATTGAAAAGAATACACAACCCGGGGGGCGCGCTCGTTCCTTTTCTGCGCAGGGGTTTACGTTTGATATGGGCCCAAGCTGGTACTGGATGCCCGATGTATTTGAACACTTCTTTCAGCAGTTTGGTACTACCCCGGCACGCTATTATCAATTGCTGCGGCTTGATCCCTCTTACAGGGTGATATGGGATGATGACAACCTGGATATACCTGCTGACTACCAGCAGCTAAAAGAAATATTTGACCGTATAGAACCCGGCGCAGGCGCTAAGCTGGACCTGTTCATGAAAGAGGCGGAGTATAAATACCGCACTGCCATGACAGAACTGGTGTACAAGCCCGGCCTATCTATAACTGAATACATGAACTGGGATGTGCTGAGGTCCTTTTTTAAAATAGACCTGGTACGGTCTATGCACAAGCATGCCCGCAGATATTTTACGCATCCTAAACTATTGCAGTTAGTAGAGTTCCCAATACTATTCCTGGGCGCGCTGCCACAAAATACACCGGCGCTCTACAGCCTCATGAACTATGCCGATATGAAGTTGGGTACCTGGTACCCTATGGGCGGCATGGTGCAGGTAGTAAATGCTATGTATGCACTTGCACAAAGCCTGGGTGTGCGATTTGCAATGGATGAGGCCGTAACAGAAATGATAGTAGCAAACGATGCCATATGCAAAGTGAATACGGTAAGGAACAGCTACGCAGCAGATGTAGTGATAGCCGCCTGCGACTATGCACATGCAGAGCAACTGATACCCGCCCCGTACCGCAACTATACTGCAGACTATTGGAAGGACCGCAGCATGGCGCCATCGTGCCTTATATACTACATAGGCCTCAATAAAAAGCTGCAGAACATGCAGCATCATACCCTGCTGTTCGATACTCCTTTTGATACCCACGCTGCCGAACTGTATACCCGTCCTGCTTGGCCCATAGATCCGCTTATGTATGTATGCTGCCCGTCAATAACGGACCCAGGTGTAGCCCCTGAAGGGTGCGAGAACCTGTTTGTGCTGATACCTGTTGCCCCAGGCCTTGTAGATGACGATGCTATAAAAAAATATTACTACCAACTGGTAATAGATAGACTGGAAAAAAGATTTGAACAAAATATTGGCGATGCTGTTATATACCAGCGGTCGTATGCTGCTACCAATTTTATTGAGGACTACAATGCACTGCAGGGCAATGCGTATGGCCTTGCCAACACGCTGGCACAAACTGCTATTTTAAAACCCTCTATAAAAAATAAAAAATTGCAAAACCTGTTCTATGCCGGGCAACTTACTGTACCGGGCCCAGGTGTGCCTCCCGCCATCATATCGGGGCAAATAGTAGCTGCTGAAGTGAAAAAAGCATTAAAATTTAAACCCGCGATCGTATGATGTCTATATATAACGAAGTGAGCGGTAAATGTAGCCAGGAGGTGACCCGTGCCTACAGCACATCGTTCTACGGTGCTATACAATTGCTGCATAAAGACCTGCGGCAACCTATACATAACATCTACGGTTTTGTAAGGCTGGCCGATGAGATAGTAGATACATTTCATGGCCATAATAAAGTGGTATTGTTGAAAGAGTTCATAGAGAGTACATGGAGCGCTGTAACTAATAAAATAAGCCTCAATCCCATACTGCAAAGCTTTCAGGATGTGGTACACCAGTACAATATTCCACACCATCTTGTAGAGGCATTTTTGAACAGTATGCAACTGGACCTCTTTAAAACAGAATACAATACACCTGGCGAACTGAACGATTATATATACGGCTCTGCAGAAGTAGTAGGGCTCATGTGCCTGTGTGTGTTTTGCGAAGGCGATGTTGCACAATATGAAAAATTGAAGGTGTCTGCAAGCCGCCTGGGTGCTGCCTTTCAGAAGGTGAATTTTTTGCGCGATATGCGTGATGATAAGAACAACCTGAACCGAACATACTTTCCAGATCTGGTAGGCTCAGAATATGATGGTTTTGTTAGGCTGCAAATAGAAGATGATATCGAGAGCGACTTCAGCGAAAGCCTTTGCGGCATAAGAATGCTGCCTGTAAAAGCACGCAATGGAGTATATACTGCGTACCAATACTATTACACACTTTTCAAGAAAATAAAACAAGCAAAGGCCCAAACTATCATGGAGCAAAGGGTGCGGGTGCCCGATTACCAGAAAATGATGATAGCGGTAAAGGCACGCATGTACAGTAGGCTGAACCTGATATAAGGTTCAGCTACAGATCACTTACTTTTGAATATCAAATGAACGGAATGGTTGCATTAAAGACAGGCGAAGTTATTTTGGTGAATGAGAGTGATGAATGGGTGGGCACCATGGAAAAAATGCAGGTGCATCAAGAAGGCTCATTGCACCGCGCTTTTTCAGTGTTTATATTGAATAGCGAAAATGAACTATTGCTGCAGCAAAGAGCAGCTGCAAAGTACCACAGTGGCGGCCTGTGGAGCAATACTTGTTGCTCGCACCCTGCACCGGGCGAAAGCACAATGGCCGCAGCACACCGCAGGCTGAAGGAGGAATTAGGATTTGATTGTAAACTGGAGCAGATATTTACACTAAGGTATAATGCCAAAGTGGATAAGGGCCTTACGGAGAATGAATACGACCACATATATCTTGGTCGCTACAGTGGTGAGATCAGCCCAAATGAAGATGAGGTGCAAGATCATAGATACATACCGCTGCATGAGCTGCAACAGTGGCTGCAGGAAGAGCCTGCGCTTTTTACTCCGTGGCTGCACCTGGCACTGCCTCGTTTTGCAGCCCATATTTCTGAACGAACAGTAACCATATAATATTTGACAAGGCATGCCATAGTCATTGGTGCCGGTGTGGCTGGGCTGGCAACTGCGGCACGCCTTGCAGCAGGTGGGTATAGTGTTGCCATATACGAGCGCAATAGTGTACCCGGCGGCAAGCTGGGCATGCTGCAGCAAAAAGGGTACACTTGGGATACAGGCCCATCATTATTTACACAGCCCTACCTGCTGGAAGAATTATTCACCTATTGTGGTAAGCACCTCAGCGACTACCTGCAATACCAGCCACTGTCTGTAAATACCCATTATTTTTACGCAGACGGCAGCAACCTTACTGCCTATAAAGACCGCAAGCAGCTGGGCGAAGAAATAGAGCAAAAACTTAAGATAGCCCCGGATGGTCTTTTAAAATACCTGGAGGAGGTAAAGCGCATGTACGAGCGTATAGGCACTATATTTCTCAATGAGCCGGTGCGCGATCTGCGTACATGGGTCACAGGTCGTATACCCACAGCTATACGTAGTTTGAGACCAGCCTACCTCTTTACCACCATGCACGACTATCATGTGCGAAAACTGCAACATCCCAAGCTGGTGCAGTTGTTCGATAGGTTTGCTACGTACAATGGATCGAACCCATATCAGGCGCCTTCCATGCTATGTATGATAGCCCACCTTGAAATGAATGAAGGTGCATATTATCCTGCCGGAGGCATGATAAGCATTGCCAATGCACTGCACAAATTGTGCATAGAAACAGGTGTGCAATTTCATTTCGATACTCCCGTGCAGCAGATAACTGCGAATGAAAAAGTGGTCACAGGAATTAAAGCAAATGATACGATCATTGCAGCTGACATAGTGGTAAGCAATAGCGATGTATACTACACCTATAAGAACTTGCTCAATGATGCCCATAAAGCCGCACAAATAAAGAAGCAGGAACGCAGTAGCAGTGCAGTTATTTTTTACTGGGGCATGCGTAAAACATTTGCTCAGTTGGGGCTGCACAATATCTTCTTTACCGGCAACTATAAGGAAGAATTCGATACCATATTCCGGGACAGTACGTTATATGCTGATCCTACCGTTTACATAAATATCACTGCCAAAATGGAACCGGGCCACGCACCTGCAGGGTGCGAGAATTGGTTCGTACTGGTAAATACCCCCGATGCGGATAATGTGTCGGACGACAAGGTGGCTGCCATCCGGAAGGCTGTAATTATCAAGCTCAGCCAAATGCTTGGCGAAAATATAGAGCAGTATATAGATGCAGAGCAAGTACTCACCCCATGCGGCATACAACAACGTACAGGCAGTTACTTAGGTGCACTGTACGGTACGGCATCTAACAATAAGATAGCGGCCTTCCTTCGGCATGGCAACACCTCCACACAGTATCAGAACTTGTACTTTGCGGGTGGTACAGTTCACCCCGGCGGTGGTATACCGCTATGCCTGCGCTCCGCAAAAATGGTGAGTGATGCGGTAAATGGGAAAGCTTAATTTACCTTGCCTTATAGCATCCGATATCTCTTGTGCCACTCCATACATTTCCATCAAGATCAAGGCCGTATAGGGGCCAAGCCAAACCCTTACCTGCTGCCGGCGGTGTGGTAGGAATATGAAAATCGAAATTAGCAGCATTTTTAAATGCCGGGTCCATATTAGCTATGCAATTAGTGAGCTTAGGTTGTGCGAACCTTTCTATAGAATCTGCACGATACAGGCAGTTTTGCATCACCAGGTTAAAAGATCCGCCAGGCAAAGAGTCTATCACTATTTCGGTGCTTAGTCCGCCCCATATGATGCAGTTGATCATCACAGTGTTTAGGTCGCCATGGTATATTTCACTTTGGCTTACCGCATAGTAGTTTAGTATTGCTACAGTGCCATTATCAGTATGGGCCAGTTTATCAGTGCCAAAGCAGGCAAAGGTGCAGTTCACAAGCGTGTCATATCCCCCTTGCACAAGGGCTACGGCCTGCGCTCCGCACGTGTTTATTAGGCAGTTATCCATATGTATACACCCGCCAAAGCTCAGTACCCCATAGCCGGCAGAGTTCTGTATGATACAGTGGTCCATCTTCAACTGAGATATGTAGGGCCCCGCGGAAGGAGTAGGTTCGATCTGGTTTACCTGTATGGCTGCAGGAGGTAGGCCCTCTGGTGTAGCTCCACCACAATTGAGCAGCCGGGTGTAAGACATCGTGCTGCCGCGGCTTATACTGTCAAAATAGATACCGCCCCACTCACCGGGATAACCCTGGTATCCAAAGTAGAATCTATCCAACCTGTCGCCTTGGAAAACAACAGTATCGGTCAGTGTACCATTCACATGCAGTTTGCCGAACACGAACAAGCGTGAATCCTGGTTCATATATACTTTGGTGCCCGGGGCAATATTTAGTGTAGCGAAAGTGTCTACCTCTGCGCTGTGTATTATCACGTAAGGTAACTTGTCCTGTGAACCCCATGCTGGCGGGGTACCTTCTATCACACTGTCTACTATATAATGCGCATTTTGCCCAAAAGCGGTAAATGGCAATATAAAATTCTGACCGTTCATAGTAGCAATAAAACTGTCGGTAATGATAAATGGCGACTGTGCATTGTTAGGGTCTATATTTACTGTGGCAAATACATAAATGCTGTCGTGCGCCCTTATCTTCAGGTTGGTCTGCGTATTGCCTTGAAAGCCATCTACATTCAAATGAAAATAAGACTTGGTCCCCTCCGCCATTCGCACACCGCTGATCACTATGTCCTGGTTCTGCGGATTGAATATCTTGAATGCGGTAGTAAAGCTGCCCGCAGCCGTAAATACAGTGTCGAACTCAAGGGTATCGGTAGAATATACTATTTTGCCGCCATTGGTAAGCGTGGTCACTTTTTTGCAGGATGAGGTCCATCCTGCGATCGCAACAACAAGAAAAAAGAGATAAAGGGCTTTAAAGCGCATGCATTTTGATATTGGTGCGTAAAAATAACGAAGTGTTGTAATAACGTGCTGTATCCGAAAATATTATATTGACATCTATCCATCAAACCACAGCATGTGTGCATACATGAAATGCTGGGAAAAGGTAATGTACATATAGGCAATAAGTGTAATTGTATATTATATCTGATCGAACTGTATTTTTGCGTCCGGTACAATAATTGTGTCATAAATACAGATCCTTACTCTTTTGAACCCAATTACATGTTGAAGATCAAAGTCGCATTTTTTTTATTGGTTTTTGCTTATACGTCAGTTAGTGCAATATCCGCATTCGATAAGGCATCCTTTTATAACGTCATGGCTACCGGCGATATGGAAAAGGTAGACCGGGAGATAGAGGTAGTGCAGAACACATCCATTCGCGAAAAATTGGGCTACGAAGCTGTTTTGCTCATACGCAAGGCCGGTTTGCTTGCGAAGCCCAAGGATAAATTAAAATATTTTAAAGAGGGCAGGATAAAGTTTGAAAAAGCTATTTCAGATGATGATAATAGCGAATACCACTTCCTGCGTCTCACCATAGAGGAAAATGCCCCTAATGTAGTAAAATATAAAAGCGACATAGAGAAGGATAAACAATATGTGATAACACATTTTAAAAATTACCCTCCTGTAGTTCAGAGAGCAATTATGGAGTACTGCAAAAGATCTAAAGTCTTACACAAAGAAGATCTTAACTTTACAGCCAATGGGTAAGAAGATATTAGCTATTTATTTTACACAATCTGGGCAGATGAGGGATATCATTGATTCCTTTACTGCACCAATTGCTGCCACCGGTGCCGAAGTAGAAAAAGTGGTGGTCCATACCGTCGCCCATTATCCATTTCCGTGGACGGGTACCAGCTTTTTTAGCGTTATGCCCGATAGTGTCCTGGGCATACCGCAGCAACTGCAGCCATACACTATAAGGGAACAGCGATACGATCTCGTCATCATGGCCTGGCAGCCCTGGTTCCTGTCGCCCAGCATTCCGTCCAATTCTATTATGCACGATGCTACTTTTCGCAGCGTGATAAAGGATATCCCTGTCATCACCATATCTGCGGCCCGCAACATGTGGCTAAGTGCCTACGAGCGGGTACACAAGACCCTTGTAGATGCAGGCGCAAAGCATGTTGGCAATGTAGCGCTTATAGACCGACACCCAAACTTTGTTAGCTTTGTAACTATATTCTACTGGATGCTTACCGGCAAAAAAGAGCGCTACTTAAATGTATTCCCTAAGCCGGGTGTGGATGAAAGAGATATAACAGGTACAAATGTATATGGCGCTATTGTGGCCCGCCATTTGCAAGACAATTCATGGTCCAGTTTGCAGCAAGAGCTGGTAGCTGCAAATGCGGTTACCATAAACTACCCGTTGATGGTAATAGAAAGCAAGGCAAAGGTCATATTTGCAGTGTGGGCAAAAATAATTGCTAAGAGAAAGAACAAAACACGGTGGTTGGTCGTATTTAAATATTACTTGTTCGCTGCTCTTTTTCTTGGTGCACCATTACTCCTCACGCTCGATGCCTTATTTGTGAGACCATTTACTGGCAAAAAAATAAAACAGAAAAAACAGAATTACTTATTGCTAAAATAATTTGGAGTATCTATGGCAGGTCAGGTATATATAAACAGAACCTCTTCTTTCTTCCCAAACGATCCGGTTTCTAACGACGAAATGGAATCGTATTTAGGCTATATTAATAATAAGCCCTCTAAGTCAAAAAAAATAGTATTGCGCAACAATGGTATTGTTAACCGGTATTATGCCTTAGATAAAAACCAGAAAGCAACCCATACCAATGCCGAAATGACGGCCCAGGCGGTACGTGCTCTATTTAAAAAAGACCCGGCTGAAATAAACACGGTAGAATTGATGTCTTGTGGTACCTCATCGCCCGATCAGATGATACCCAGTCATGGCGTAATGGCACACGGTCAGTTGCCCGAATTGAAGGGGATAGAAGTAGTATCACCAGCAGGGGTATGCTGCGCGGGTATGCATGCACTTAAATATGCTTACCTCGCTATAAAGGCAGGTGAGATACACACGGCTGTAGCTACAGGGTCAGAAAGATTATCGGGCTTGCTGGTAGCCGATGTATTTGAAGAAGAAGTGCAGCATCTTGTAGCCTTGAATGAAAATCCATATATAGCTTTTCAGAAAGAATTTTTGCGTTGGATGCTCTCCGATGGTGCCTCCGCATTCCTGATGTCGGACAAACCCAATGAAGAAGGGCTAAGCCTGCGTGTAGAATGGATAGAAGGTGTATCATACGCCAATGAGATAGAGACCTGCATGTACATGGGTGGCGAAAAACGACCCGATGGCACCCTGCAGGGTTTTATGGACTTCACGCCCGAAGAGATAAAGGACCGCTCCATATTCAGTATAAAACAGGATATCACCCTGCTTAGCGACAATATAGTGAAACTGGGTGGCGAAAAAATAAAGCAGATATTTGAAAAGAAAGGACTTACAGCCGCAGATATAGACTATTTCTTACCGCACATTTCCAGCGACTTTTTCAAGAGCAAGATATACGACCTGGTAGAGGAATACGGCGGCGGTATCCCTTACGAAAAATGGTTCATCAATTTATATACTGTAGGTAACGTGGGCGCTGCATCGGTATACCTGATGATAGATGAACTGTTCAACAAAGGCACGCTGAAAAAGGGAGAAAAAATATTATTGCTGGTGCCTGAAAGTGCCAGGTTCAGCTATATGTATGCCCTGCTTACCGTTTGCTAAAAACACCATTGCAGTTTATGGAGCAAAAAGATGTACCACAGGATAAAGGCGCACTTGGCAAAATGACAAGGGAGATATGCTATGCTACTGATGAGAATGGCAAGTATGTCACCAGCCTCAGCACGGGCTGGGAAGTGAAGAATGGCGCTCTGGATACTACATGGAAAGATATAGAAGGCCGTATAGCAACAGCCCGCCAAAAAGTGACAGCAGGTGAGGCCAGCCCGGTACTTTTTTTTATGGAATACAGGTTGATGGATATAAACATTTTGAAAGACTATACAGGGTTGTGGAAGTGGCAGATAAAGAAACACCTGACACCAACAGCATTCAATAAATTATCGCAAAAAATACTTCAGAAGTACGCTGATGCTTTTAATGTAAGTATAGACGACCTAAAAAGCATGCATATAGATGAAGGGTGATTTTGAACACAGGCAGGCAGCGCATTGCGAAACAGGTGTTACCATGAGCCTGCTGCGCAACAAAGGAATTACACAAATAACTGAACCTCTTGCCTTTGGTATAGGTGCAGGCCTGTTCTACGTATACATACCGTTCGTAAAAATAAACAATGGCCCGGCTATTGCGTTCCGCACTTTCCCGGGTGTTATATTCAAGCGTACCTGCAAGGCGCTGGGTCTCCCTATCATACGCAAAAAGTTCAGTTCGAAGGAGCAGGCAGCAGCATTTCTGCAAGAGCAGATAGATGCTGGTAACCCGGTAGGCTGCCAGGTGGGTGTATACTATCTTTCTTATTTCCCTAAGGAATATCGTTTTCACTTCAATGCGCACAATATCATTGTATATGGTAAAGAAGGCGATGACTTCCTGGTGAGCGATCCTATTATGGAGCAAGCCACCCACCTTACTTCCTATGAGCTGGAACGTGTACGTTTTGCAAAGGGGGCACTGGCGCCCAGGGGGCAGATATACTACCCTGCAAAGCACGTAGAACTCACCAATGAGAATGTGAAGGCTGCCATCATAAAAGGGATAAAAAATAATGTACAGAACATGCTGCACATACCCGGGTGGTTCGGCGGTGTGGCTGGCATAGCCTGGACAGGCAAAAAAATAAAGACCTGGCGCGATAAATTGGGCATGGAAAAAGCTGGGCTGTACCTGGCACAGCTGGTGCGCATGCAGGAAGAGATAGGTACTGGTGGTGGTGGCTTCAGGTATATATACGCCGCGTTCCTGCAAGAGGCACAGGCATATGTTCCCAATGATAAACTGCCGGCCATATCGGCTGAGTTTACCAAAGCTGGCGATCTGTGGCGTACCTCTGCAGTACAGGCCGCAGGTATATATAAAGGCCGTATAGGCACACAGGCCGATTTTAATGTGATGGGCGACTATTTACTTGAAGTAGCAGAGATAGAAAAGAAAGCATTTACTGCACTAAAGAATATTAAATGGTAGTAGACGCGGCAATAAAAATAGAGAATGTATCATTTGCATATCCCCGCAATACGGGCATCATATATACACACCTGAACCTCGAAATAAAAAAGGGTGACCGCTTTGGTATTTTTGGGCCAAATGGCGCCGGAAAGACCACGTTGATGAGCCTGATGACCGGCCTGTTGCAACCGCAGGAAGGTAGTATCAAGCTATTTGGAAAAGAAATTGGCAAGAATAAGGCAGTGAACAAATTATTTGGTTTGGTACCGCAGGATTTTTCTTTCTACAAAGAACTGACCCCGGTCGAGAACCTCGAATTTTTTGGTGCATGGGCAGGGCTCGACCGGCCTGCCATAGTACGCCGTACACGCGAGCTGCTGCATATATTAGGGCTGGAAGATGTGCGCAATAAACAAGTACAGGATTTTTCGGGCGGTATGAAGCGCAGGGTAAACCTGGCTATTGGGGTCATTCACAACCCGCAGCTACTGTTCCTTGATGAGCCTACTGTAGGTGTAGATGTGCAAACACGCCATGCTATTATCAGCTACCTTAAAGAACTGAATGATAATGGCACTACGCTCATCTATACATCGCATCAGTTGACAGAGGCAGAGGATCTGTGCAATGAGATGGCGGTAATAGATGATGGTAAAATAGTGGCTAAAGGCAGTATCGATCAACTATTAGAAAAGCACGATACAGCCAGCTTGGAGAATTTATTTTTAAACCTGACCGGCAAAAGTTATCGAAATTAAGATGTTCAAGCTCTGGTCATCCATAGTAAAAGATGCAAAGTTATTGCTCCGCGACCGGGTAGGTTTAGCGCTCATATTCGGTATGCCCATCTTGCTGGTCATTATAGTTACCAGCATACAGAACAGCACCTTTCAGCTCATCAACAAGACCAAGCTCAATACCATACTTTGCAACAAGGATACGGGTATTTGCAGCAAGCAGTTCATTACCGCTATTGATAAAATAGGGCTCTTCAATATTACAAGCGTTTCTGCAGGTGCCAGCGAACAAACAATAAAGGAAACGGTAAAAGACAAAGATGCGATGGTAGCCATCGTTATCCCGGCCAACTTTACAGCTGCATTGAACGGCAAAGCAAAAGCCGTCACCAATAAAGCACTCGAAAGTTTTGGCTTGCCTGCTGATAGCAACAGGTCCGCACCTGCCGACCTTTCACCACTTATTTTGTACTACCAGCCCATGTTGCAGGATGCCTACAGGTACTCTATAGATGGTGCATTGCAAAGCGCTATACAGATAACAGGCAGCCGCGCCACGCTTAAACAATTATATAGCTCCATCAACGGTGGGGCATTACCTGCAGATATGGAGCAGGACCTGCTGGGCAGCCCGGCGCCCATCAAAGAGATACCAATATCGCGAAACAGCAGGGACATGCCCAATGCTACGCAACACAATGTACCTGCATGGACCATCTTCGCTATGTTCTTTATCGTATTATCACTGGGTGGCAACGTGGTGCGGGAGAAGCGAAATGGTAGCTTCATACGCCTTAAAACACTGCCTACACCTTTTTGGGTAGGGCTGTTATCTAAACAAATTACCTTCCTGTTTGTTACACTGGTGCAGGCAGTGGTTATATTCTCGATGGGTATTTGGTTATTCCCGCATATCGGTTTGCCGGGCTTAAAACTACCTACCGATATATTGGCACTGATATGCGTCACCGTAGCTTGTGGATGGTGTGCAGTAAGCTATGCCATTTGTGTTGGTGTGCTGGCACAAACACAGGAGCAGGCAAATGGCTTTGGGGCTATATCTATTGTCATACTATCTGCAATAGGCGGCCTTATGGTGCCCAGTTTTGCTATGCCAAGGTCATTCAGTACCATAACTGCTATGTCGCCGCTGCACTGGTGTCTGAATGCTTATTACGAACTTTTTTTAAAGGACGGAAGGCTTACAGATGTGTTGGCAAATGTTTTATTATTAATATTGACAGCTATAGCTTTTCAGCTATTGACCCTGTGGGGGCTGAAACGAAAAAATTTAATTTAAAAAGACAATGGAACAAGAAGCGCTAAAACTGCAACTGAAAGAGCAGATAATAAAATTCCTCAACCTCACCGATCTTACACCGGCTGATATAGAAGACAATGCACCATTATTTGGCGATGGCCTTGGCCTCGATTCTATCGATTCTCTGGAGCTGATCGTTTTGCTGAAAAGGGAATACGGTATCACCATCAACGATCCTAAAGAAGGTCGGAAGGCATTTACCGACATTAATACTATGGTCGATTACGTAGAAAAGAACAGAACAAAATAGAAATCAGATTGGGCAGGATAGTTGTCACCGGCATGGGGTCAGTTAGCGCTATTGGTACTTCAGTAGCACAGCATCATACTGCGCTACTACAGGGTAAAAGTGGTTTGCACACCTTGCAGCAATTCCCTTCCCGTTATTCCGCCATGCCATTTGGAGAAGTAAAACTGGATAACGCTACGCTGAAAGAAAAGCTGGTTGTTACCAGCGCTGGGGTCACCCGTACATCCCTGCTGGCCCTGCACGCTTTTAATGAAGCTATACAGGACGCCGGGCTAACGCCAACGCAAATAGCAGATGTGGGCACGGCCCTTATAGGCGCTACAACGGTAGGTGGTATGTGCCTTACCGATGAGTTGTATAACGATGGTAATGCATTGGGAACCCCCAGTATATATTTATCGTCTTACGACTTTGCATCGGTGAGTATGTTCCTCCAGCAGCACAACAACATGACTGGTATTGTGAACACTATAAATACCGCTTGCTCTTCATCGGCAAATGCCATAATGTATGGCGCACGGCTGATACAGAATGGCTTTGCAAAGCGTGCCATTGTAGGTGGCGCAGAAAGCCTTTCTAAATTTATCATCAACGGCTTTAATGCGCTGCGCATATTATCACCGCAGCCCTGCCGTCCGTTCGATGCTGGTCGCCAGGGCCTCAACCTGGGCGAGGGGTCAGCCTTCCTGGTACTGGAGAAGGAAGAGGATGTGAAAGAAAGAAAGGCGTATGCAGTACTGTCTGGCTATTTCAATGCTAATGATGCCTATCATCCATCAGCGTTATCAGACCAGGGGGAAGGGCCATACTTATCCATGAAAGGTGCACTGCAGCATGCAGGGCTCGCACCAGGTGATATAGACTTCATAAATGTACACGGGACCGGTACGGAGAATAATGATGAGGTAGAAAGCAAAGCCATGCTGCGCTTATTCGATGAGATACCGCCGTTCCAATCTACTAAATCATATACCGGTCACACGCTTGGCGCTGCAAGTGCTATAGAGGCAGTATGCGCCATACTAAACTTGACGAATAACGAAGTATACGCCAGCCTCAATTTTGATACCGCGATACCAGTAACTAACTTGGTGCCGGTGCTTACGTACAGTAAAAAAAATATAAAGCATGTTATGTCCAATTCGTTCGGTTTCGGTGGCAATTGCACATCTTTAATTTTCTCTAAGGCATGAGTATGTTCTACATCCATAACGTAGCATGTATATCTGCGCAAAATTCTTTTTTTGCGCCAGACCTCTATACTTTAGTAGACTGTACAGCCAATAAGATGATGGCTATAGAACCAGCCTACAACATGCCTGCTAACATGGCGCGCCGCATGAGCAAAACGGTACGCATGGCTACGGGCGCTGCTCTGTCATTGGCGGATGCCGGCAAACCCGATGGCATAATAATAGGCACTGCAAATGGCAGTATGATAGAGAGCGGCAAGTTTCTGGACCAGATAGTTGAGTTTGACGAAGACACGCTATCGCCTGCAAATTTCGTACAGAGCACCCCTAACAATTCAGGTTCGCAGTTGAGTATCCTCACCAACAATACCAACTACAACGTCACACATGTGCACAGGGCATTGGCGTTTGAGAATGCCCTTATAGATGCCGCTATGCTGCTACGCGAACACCCCGGCAATACCTACCTGCTTGGCGCAGTTGATGAGATAGCTGGCTACAACTACAATATAGATACACTTTCTAACTGGCATAAAAAGGAGTCTGTAACTGCTGCAACACTTTACGATGTCCAAACACCTGGCAGTATACCGGGTGAGGGTGCTGCAATGTTCCTGGTAAATAATAAGGCTGAAGGTGCAAAGGCAAAAGTGCATGCTACAGATCAGGTACACACTGCCGATGAACAGTTAGTAAAACAAAGGCTCTATCGGTTTATTAGTACGCATGCACTGAATGATAAAAGAGTACTGTTCTTGAGTGGTGAAAATGGCGACAGCCGACTGCAACATTATTACGACTTGTGCGAGACCACATTATCGTCAACCACCACAGTAGCACGTTTCAAACACATGACAGGAGAGTATCCTACTGCTATATCTTTTGCGGTCTGGTTTAGTGCAATGTTGCTTGATGGAAGTATAGAATTACCTGTACATGCCATCAAAAAACAAGGCGCGGCTAAGCAATACGACCACATTCTTATCTACAATAATTACAAGGGAATACAACACAGTCTTATCCTCATTGGCAGGGCTTGATATTGTGCTAAAACAGACTGTTCATGTTAGCTGCAGAGAAAAGGATCCCGTTTAATGTTACACCCATCTCTACAAGGTACAAAGTTGCTTTATATTCATTTTTCAGTACATCTACCCATCCGCAAATACAAGCTTGCAGGCCACTTGTTTCCATAGCAGTTACCACCTGGTCATAGATCAGTGTAGCATCAAATTTCGGAGTGATATAAAATGCATTTTCTCCTTTAAAACCATTCCTGATACTGATCTCCCCTATTACTATATTAGGCAGGGTATATACGAATAAAGCCGGGCTCGGAACCCCCTTCAGTGAATCCATGTATTTTATATCGCTATCAAGGCTGGCATTAGCGTTTGATAGTACTACACCTACCTCTTCTGCTTTATACTTGTCTTTATCAAAAGTGTCTTTCAGCAACGCTTCTGCGGCCAGCCAGCCCAGCTTGCTAATGTTATCCATCTTGTAAAACTTAGGATATTGCACCTCCAGGTATTTATATACAGCAGCAAAAAATTCCTGCATGTTGGCACTGCTATCTTCAAACAATGGCTTGCCATTTTTTATCAGTTTGTTGCAAGCTATGGTGCACGACGCGGTTATGTATTTTTCTGTATTCAAGATGGTCGTTATTTACCTATTATTAATGCAGCATTACAGCCTCCAAAGCCCGATGCTGTTTTTAAACAATATTGCAGTGGTTTGTGTAGGGAAGTAGCTGCTACATTTATGGGCTGGGTCACCCCCATAGTTTCAAAGCCCGGTGTGGGCAGTACCAGGTCTTGTTGCAGGCTGTGCAGCGATACCACAGCCTCTACAAGGCCCGCTGCGCCAAGTGTATGTCCATAATAGCCCTTCAGGCTATTCACGGGTACTGCCTGCAAGCCTGCTATATTTATCGCATTGGCTTCCATCTCATCGTTATACAATGTGGCGGTTCCATGTGCCGATATAAAACTAATATCGTCCTTACTTAGCCCTGCATCATTCATCGATCTTTTAATGGCAAATGCCAATTCTTCGCCAGTGCGCGATGGTCCTGATATGTGGTTCGCATCATTGCTCACAGCCCCACTAAGTATCCTGATGTTATGCTCGTTTTGCGCGGCCACAGATAGTACCATTGTGGCTGCGGCCTCACCAAGGTTGATACCTGTCCTGCTTTTATCAAAGGGCTTACAAATAGTTGCACTCAGCGCCTGGAAGGAACCAAACCCTGATAGCACGAACTTAGAAATTACATCGGCACCAACAACTACAGCATGATCGTAAGCACCTGTTTGCAGGTATCGCATCCCCGCTATCGTAGCCCATATGCCAGATATGCAGGCATTGGAGATGATGACGGGTGCATGTACAAAACCAAAGTGGTCTGCTACCATCTTCGCTGAAGTGTGCAATGCTATACGTTCATAAAGAACAGCATCACGCGCTTCGGTTTCCAGCAGGCTTATATTTCCTTTGGTAGATGAAATGATGAGTACTGTTCTGGGGTTGGTCGCTATATTTGGAAGGTCCATTATTGCATCTGTTATAGAGGCAATAAGTAGTTGTTCAAACTTTGTGTATTGATGATCGCCTGCTATAAAAGAGCGTCCTGTTGCAAATAAAGAAGCAGCAAATGGTTGCGATATTATTTGCTCATCATCGTACTGTCGCACGCCTGTTTTGTTATTCATCAGGCCATGCATATTTTCAGCTGTGGTATCTCCTATGGGCGATGTAATATTATCCCCTATCACAAATACATCCTTGCGCTTCACATACGGTTCGCTCATCAAAGTTGGTTGCTGCGTTTATCTATGAATTTTATGGCCTTCCGTGCATTTTCAGGGAACTGCATTTTTTGCATGTCCGGCGCAGCTACATACTTTATGTGCGGGCTCACACGCAGCCTTGCCTGCAGGTAAGCTCTTATGCTGCGGTCGCAGTCTTCTGTTTCTTCTGCAGGCACTATATGTATCAGCACTTCGTCAAGTCCTACATCGTTGGTGTATACTTCTACCACGTAGTCTTTTATTTCCTCCCGCTCATTCAGTATGTCGAATAGGGCAGGGGGGTAAAGAGTGGTACCCTTGAATTTTATCATTTGCTTCTTCCTGCCCAGTATAGGTGATAGTCGTAGCGTTTGCCTGCCACAGGTACATGGTGCGTCATAATACATGCATATATCGCCGGTCTTGTAGCGTAGCAGCGGCATGCCCTCTACCCCCAGTGTGGTTATGGTAAGCTCGCCGGGTGTGTGTGGCGCCACCTGTTGGTTCTCGTCGTCCAGTAGTTCTATTATCAGCAGTTCAGGTACATAATGCCCGCCTACACCTGCACTACACTCGGTAAATGCCGTTTGCATCTCAGTAGATGCATAGGTAGAATATAATTGTATGGGCCATGCATCGGTTATCTTCTTACCCAGTATATTAAGGCTCAGATCTGCGTTGCGGATATTCTCCCCAATACAAATCGCCTTCTTTACTGAAGAAGCATGTATGTCTATATGGTTATCTTCTGCGTACTTGATGAGTTTTAGTATAAAAGAAGGGACCGCAATTATAGCCGTAGGTTTCAATCGCTGTATGGTCTCCCATTGCAGTGAGGGTACTCCTGGCCCCAGGCGTATAGTACCTGCACCAAGCATCCGCAAACCCGAGTAGTAGGCAATGCCGGCCATGAACTGGCGATCCAGCGTCAGCATCAGTTGGTATATATCATCCTTACTGCCATCTGCCGTTATAAAAGAATTGTACTCATTATAGGCCAGGCGTTGCAGGTCGTTCTCTGTAAGCGCTATTGTCACGGGCGATCCTAACGTACCCGATGTTGCTGCATACTCTATCACCTGGTCTTTGTCTACGCAAAGGAAATCCATGTTGTTTTGTTGCAGGTCTTCTTTTGTTGTGGGCGGTATCATTGCCAGGTCTGCGGCTGTTGTTATTTTAGCTATGTCAATGCTATGTTCAGCGAACAACCTGCTGTAATAGGGAGAATGGACCGATACATATTGCAGCAGGTCGGGCAGGGTTTGTTGCCGGTAATTTTTTGATTCAGTATAAGTGGTCATATGTCTTACATGCCAAATTTAGTAAATTGAGCTCAATACCATGAACATATCGTTGGCACATCTGTTATTACTGTTTACCGCGTACATATAGTACAATACTTTAGCCATGTTCAAATACACTATATACTGTTTACTTTTATGCATGGTCACCAATGCTTATGCCCAGCCCATGCAGCGCTATAGGTCAGATGTTTTTACCCATGTTGCTGTACAAAAGGATCTTTCCTACAACCCATGTGATGTCCAAAAGAAAGCAAACCACTTTGATCTGTATCAACCTGCTGATGATACTGCCACACTCCGTCCGCTAATTATCTGGATGCATGGTGGTGGCTTCAGGTTCGGTTCCAAAAGAGTTCATAGTATGCGTTTCTGGAACAAGCTCTATGCCCGCAAGGGGTATGTATGCGCCTCTATAAATTATACGCTCAGCCATAAGAACCCGGTTTCCCACTTCGATGAATTGCTCAGGACCTGCTATACCGATGTGCAGGAGGTCCGCATGGCCATAGCCTACTTCAAAGCCCACGCTGCACAATATCACATTGATCCAGACAGGATAGTTTTAGCCGGCAATTCAGCAGGCGCTATCCTTGCCTTACAGACCGTATACAGCAATAACACGCAGTTGGGCCAAATGGCCAAGATACCCGAAGCTGAAATAGCAAAAGGTCAGCCATACCAGCAGGTGGCCGCCGTGGTCAGCTACTGGGGTGCTATTTTTAATATCGATTGGCTGGCCAGTGCCCATGTGCCTATCGTTTGCGTACATGGTGCCAAAGACCATATAGTACCGGCAGAGGGCAAAGCGCCACTCTATGGTAGTATCCCCATCCACGCCGCCGCAGACAAGTTAGGTATACCCAACACCCTTAAAATATATCCCAACTCCGCCCACGAGCTGCAGCGCATCTTCAATCCGCTTTTTGCCGGCCATGCCACACACAGGCGTTGGAACGAGGCCGGTCAGTTTACAGCTGATTTTCTTTATCCGTTAGTGGCTCCATAGAACAAAACATATCGGGTTGGCAGCTATAACTACCAAAATCATAAAAACCCACCTATTTTTGCCTAACCACAATATAAATAATGATCTATCATATAGTTGTTGGCGATCTTGCCGCCACCCCCCTTGCCGAAGCTATTGCTGCCGAACCCTCTATGCAGGGCCAGGTGCTTGTGCTAAAGGATATACTCAACGTAGGCCCTATCCTCAAGGAAGATGGTACTCCTATCAGCAATACCCGTACGACCTTTTGGCACCAGGTAGTGCCTGCCGAGAAAGACAAGTTGCAGGTAGATGATATGGAGCGCATACTCGATCTGTCGCACGCCATGTACAAGAACAATGACATCATAGCCTGGTTCTGGATGGCGCCTCTTCCTGCCGATGTTTGTGCCTATCACTGGGTACTGCCCTATTTATCCAAACACAAAGAGCGTTTCTTTATAGTGAACATTGCAAACCTGCCGTTCTTAGATGCGCAGGGTAAGGTCTTCTATCCTAAAAGCATCGCCGATATCATCCCCAAAGAACTTATAAAGGCGCGCAAGCTGGCTCGCCCGGTCACTCCTGCTGAAGTAGAGATAGATACTGATGAATGGCAAAAGTTGATACAAGAAAACAAGGGCATCCGCACGCATGAGGGTGGCAAAAAGCTCACCTCACGCAACGAGGATCATTATGATAGCCAGTTGCTCAGTTTCTGCTCCCAGCAATACCAGAAAGCCACAAAGCTGGTGGGCCTTGCGCTGGGTAAGTATGGCATACCCACTGGCGACCTGTACCTGGGCTGGCGTCTGCGACAAATGGCCGCCAAGGGACAATTACAATTGAAAGGTGACGAGAATAAAGGGATAAAAGATCTGGAAGTGAAACTACCAGGTAACGATGCAGAACAACCGCAAACGACTTAAAACCTATCCATGATAACCATTACCAGGTTGCCCATCACAGGCTCCGACGATCGCGGCTACACCGTCGAGTATTATCACGAGCGTATAGGGCATAGCCTCATCGTTTTTCGCAAGGCAGGTACTGTAAGTGGCCGCCATTATCATAAAGGCTTATCGCTCACTAAAGCGCCAGAGATCTTTTACCTGCTGCACGGGGAGTGTATACTCAACTGGCGCAATGTCAATGAAACTGAAATGCACACCAGCACGCTTATAGGCCCCGTAAAGTTAGAGATACCCCCATATACCTGGCACGAACTTCTGATGCAGACCGACTGCACCTGCCTGGAACTAAATTCCATGGACGATCATAAAAAGGACACATTTTATATCCCATAACACTTGCTTGAGAACAACTCGTTAGATCAGCTATGCTTTGATTTGTTCCACGCATGAAACTGTGCATATCTTGTTTTGGATATGCTATCCCGCACATCGTAACTTGCCCTTTTTTTACCCTTTTACGGCTATTGTGAATGGGTTCTGTAATGCCGAAACTTTCGCTCCGGATGCGGTAGTCAAGTTTTCCCTCATTGCAAGGCGCTCGCAAACATTGATAACCAAATAAAATTTCCGATATCGGTAAAAACCGGTAAGAACAGAAATTTATTTTTTAACCAATACGAGCCACTGTAAAGCATTTGAATAAGCATATTTCCAATTTTTACCGATTTCCTTTTTTCTCGCCCAACCGGAAATTTTGAAAAAGGCACAACAGTTTACACATGAAACAATAAACGTAACTTTGCAGGCTATGACATTTCAGTTGCCGGTTGCCGAGGAAAAAGTAAAACCCCACCAGGTCACGGGTCTTCATTTGCTGAGCGCATTCGTTATTGGTGGTACAGGTACCTTGTTTTACTTGTTGTATCCTTCGTCGCGCCCAGCGGGTGCAGCCATGATGGGTGTTGGTGCTTTGTTACTGATTCTGGCGCTCTTTCGCAACAAGTGGCTTGTAAGACCAGCTACTACCCGGGTACTCCGTATAGTCGAATTACTGGTATTGGTAAGTGCAGCCCTATATACGGGTCTGCAGCATAAGTGGATACCAACTTTAGTGCCGGGCAGCTTGGCCATCGCTGTTTTGTTTGCGTTGTTTTGGGAAAACGGTGCCGACACACTACAGATCCTGGTTAGCAAAGAAGGTATAAAATTACCGCTCACCAGTCGCCGCCGTTTTGTGCACTGGTACGAGGTTGAGCAGGTACTCCTGCGCTATGGTGTGCTCACTATCGACTGTTTTGATAACCGGCTGTTCCAATACAAAGTGCTGCCGGAAGGTGTGGATAAAGACCTCTTTGAAGAATACTGCAATACCAACATAACAGCCAGTATAGATAAGCGGGAGAAGGATTGGTAGCACTGCTGCCGAAGAAATAATATTTGTGAAATTGACTTTTGATATAACATGTTAGATACATCGCCATACATACTGTACAGTGACGGAGAAGGGGAATATTTTTGAGGATATCAGCTTGTATGCCGTAGGCCGTATAGGCTGGGATGCCGTTCCGGTTCCCGAGGATGAGTGGATAGAATTGCCTGAGGGAGGTAGCCTTTACGAGCTGCCTGGCCGCAAAGGTATTGGTATAGATGTGGCAACTGGCGAGATGCGACTGTGCGATAAGGGTTGGGCCGTAGCTGCTTTTATACCCCCAGCGCACACTGGCCTGTACATAGCTGCTTACGAAACACAACCCGATGCACCCACACTACCACTGTTTTGCTACACAGCAGCAAGTTGGCTCAACGAAAAGTTCTATGTGCCTGCCGTGCGCATAGAGCAGGATATACGCCAGGAGAGTGCAGGCTTTGATGATGCAAAAGTGAAGAGTGGTGTAAAGGACATGCTGACACATTATCCTCAAAACCGGCTGGTGCAGCACCTGGCAAATAATTGCGCACTTACCTATCACTGCCCGGCAGCGCGCAACTACTTTATAGGCAGGTGGGAATGTCCGGTGCCCAGCAGCCCGGCATGCAATGCCAATTGCATTGGTTGCATATCATTCCAGCCAGAGGAAGAGACCATAGTATCTACCCAAGACAGGTTACAGTTCAAACCGAACCGCAGAAGAGATCGTTGAGTTTACCGTGCCGCATTTAGAGTCAGCGCCATACCCCATTATTAGTTTTCGGGCAGGGGCTGCGAAGGCGAGCCTTTGCTGATGTGGGAGACCATAAAGAATTCCATAATAGAGATACGTAAGCACACTCAAAAAGGCAGCATCAACATCAATACCAATGGCAGCAAACCAGCTGCTGTAGAAGAGTTGATGAAGGTGGGCCTCAACAGCATACGTGTGAGCACAACAGTGCCCGTGCCGATATTTATACAAAATACTACCAGCCTAATAACTATAAGTTTGACGACATAATAGAAAGCTTGCGGGTAGTCAACCGCTACGGTGGTTGGTCGTCTATCAATTACTTTGTGTTCCCGGGTATGACGGATAGCGTGGCCGAATACGAGGCCCTGCGCGAACTGATAAAGACCACCAACCTGAAGATGATACAGTGGCGCAATTTCAATATCGACCCCGATTGGTACCTGGGTAAAATGGGTATCACTGATACAGGCGAATGCATGGGCATAGCACAGTTGATGGAACTGATACACGAAGAGTTCCCGGTATTAAA
>CBDIBP010000030.1:0-19373 GCA_965276955.1 Flavipsychrobacter sp. | reverse complement strand
AAAGTTCAATTCCTTCTTAGCGTCTATAACATGGCTGTTCAGGAACCACGATACGGGCGCCATATCGTTATACCACGGGTAGCGGGTATTGTTGCTATGGCAGTCGAGACAAGCCTTTGCGAGTATGGCATGCACGCTATCGGGCACAGGATATACGCGTGTTATGTCGTTAGGACCGATGGCCTCTGCAGTGTTGTGTGCAGGCCGCACGAACTGTATTATGACGAATACAATCAGCAGTGCAAGGAGAATCTTCTTTATCATGGTGGTGTTTTTTGAATATTCTATTTTAAAGTTTCATCAAGCCATTTGAAGAATTCGCGCTGCCAGGCTATACCATTCTGCGCGTGTAGTACCCAGTGGTTCTCGTTAGGCAGGTACAAGCAGCTTGCTCTTTATACCATGCAGTTGCGCCGCCTGGAAGGCTTCTAAACCCTGTTCCACAGGCACACGGTAGTCAAGCCCGCCCTGCACTATCATTATAGGCGCCGTCCACTTATTCACAAAGTTCGACGGGTTGATATTTTTCATAACTCGGGGACACGTGTTGCGGATTCTTCCAGTAGGCCCCGCTTATATCCCAGTTAGGGAACCATATTTCTTCGGTAGTGCCATACCAGCTCTTCAGGTCAAACAACCCATCGTGTGCTATAAAAGTCTTGAAGCGGTTATTGTGCATACCCGCCAGCATGATATACACTGTAGCCGCCATAGCTGGCGCCTATGCAGCCCAGGCGGTCTATTGTCTACATAGCTTTCCCTGCTTACATGTCGTCAATAGCTGATAGGTAGTCGCGCATAGGTTGTCCGCCCCAGTCCTTGCTGATGTCAGCATTCCACTTTAGCCCCCCAGCCCGGCATGCCCCGGCGGTTTGGCGCTACAATAATGTAGCCCTGCGCAGCCATCAACTGAAAATTCCAGCGCACGCTATAGAACTGGGACAATGCCGATTGCGGCCCACCCTGGCAATACAACAGCGTTGGGTATTTTTTAGTAGCATCAAAGTCGGGCGGGTATATCACCCATACACCCATTTTCTTGCCATCGGTGGTCATAACGGTGCGCAGCTCGGTCTTGCTCAGCTTTATGTTGCTGTAGGTGTCGTCGTTCTCGTGGGTCAGTTGCTTCATTTTGCCGCTCTCGTCATTCACCGCATACAGTTCTGCGGCGTGGTTCATGTCGGTGCGGGTGACCACCAGTTCGTTATGGTATTGGCCGGCGATACCTGTAATATCGAACTTGCCATTGGTTACCTGCTTTACTGTAGAGCCAGTCGTACCTTTTTTGTGTTTTGCATCAGAAGCCGCAACTTCAAACAATTGCTCGGTACCTTTCCATGCAGCAGTGAAATACAGCGTGGAGCTGTTGTTGCTCCATATAAAGCTGCCTACAGTGCCATCCCAGTCTTCGGTCACATTTACCTTAGATACTCCGGGGCGACCAAGATCCATTACATACAGGTCTATCTTATCGGCCTCAAAGCCATCGTGAGCCATACTGGTCCAGGCTATGCGGGTACCATCGGGGCTAAACACGGGTTGAGTATCGTAGCCCATCATACCTGCTGTATAGTTGGTGGTATGTCCTGTTGCCAGGCTGTAGTGGTAGATATCGGTATTTGTGCTCTGAGCATATTCCTTGCCATATTTTTTCTTGCATACGTATACTATGCCCTTGCTGTCTGGTGTCCATACCATATCCTCAGTACCACCAAATGGTTTCTGGGGGCTATCAAAAGGTTCGCCAGCCATAATATCTTTTGCAGTGCCGCCATTCAGTGCCGCTACAAACACATGCGAGAACTTACCGTCTTCCCAGGTATCCCAGTGGCGATAGTTAAGGTCGGTATATACCTGCGCCGTTGTCTTAGGCAGGTCGGCATATATATCTTTACCAAGTTCTGGCTTTATCAATATCTCTTTCGAGAAAGCGATATATTTACCGTTTGGCGATACTATAACATTGTCCGCATCTTCAAGCCCATCGTATACTGACTGCCAGGTGTCTCCCCTGTCCTCGCTTTTATAAAGTGTATTACTGCTGGTAGCGTACCATACACCGTCGGTTCTCTGTATTACTTTTTTACCGTCTGGGTATTCCACTTTGCTTTGCTCACCATCAGCAAGGTTGATGCGATAGTGTGTAGTGGTACTTTTTTCGGTTTGCCAATCTATCTTACGTGAGGAGAAGTAAACATGTTTTTTATCGGGGCTCATACCGTCAACGCTCACACGTTTCAGGCTCCACAGCAATTCGGGTGTCATGTGGTCTTGCGCATGTGCCATGGCAAACGCGGCAAGCAGTAATGAACTGAGAATGGTACGTTTCATATGTATGATCAAATTACTATTAAAACTCGAATTTATTTGGACCCCGTTTTTGACTGGCCTATGCCCCCACCTGGTTTTTTCTTCTGCTCAAAATCAATGATGTGCTCCCAGCCCGCTTTTAGCATTAGCGCATTGCTGTAAGGTATCACCTCTTCCGGCTGTATCTTCAGGAATAAGTTTCCCGGATCCCACTTACCGTTCTCATTTTTATCTATAATTACCCTGAAGGTATAGGTACCCGGTCTCAGCCTGGTGAGGTTCACAATGGTATCAAGTACAGGCTTCTGGTACAGCGTATCCTGGTCCACACACACCATAAGCACGTGCTGCCTGCCCTGGTACGATGACGGTAAGTGCACCTGTATCTTACCATAATCCTCATCGCGCCTGGTACGGAAGGTGTAGCGCGACGGTAAAACATCGCTACCTGATGTGTCTTTCGCAAATCCTTTTTGTAACCGTAGGTTATATACAGTGTTCTCTTTCCACTGCGCGTTGATGTGCACTATATTTTTCTTAGCAGTATCGAGCACCACAGATATGGGCACTTCCACTTTTACCCCTTCACTGTCATGCTCGAGGTGTATCCTGTTGGCGGCAATGGGGCCGGGAGGCCTGCTGAAAGTAATGTTCAGCGGTAAATTGATATCGAACGTCCTTTTCTTTGCATCTGATGTATCTACAGGTACCGTATAAGATAATCCCTGCTTGGCGGCTGACTTAGAATTACCAAAGAAAGACTTCTTCAGATCTAAAGTATCATTGGTGCTCCTGGCCGTATCGATCTCCTTGAATACCTTTAAGGTAAACGGCTGAAGTACAGTATCACCAGGGCGAATGATACCATCGTAAAACCCTATAAGTTCGGGTGGACCATCGTATATCATGTTGCTATTGGCATCTTTCAATGCATACATCCTGAACTTGCGTGATGGTAATCCTTTTAATGAAAAATTGCCATTCCTGTCGGTCTTGGCTACATACTTAGGCTTTTCGCGCACTACAGCGCTATCTGAGCGCGATGCATAGTAGAGCATCACGTACACATCACCTGTATCCGGCATACCGGTAGCTGCAATAATAACGTTACCCGATAACTGCAAAGAGTCGAAATAACCACCCGTGCTGAAAGTATAATTATAATTGGCAAAAACATTGCCCTCATGCAGGTCTTTAATGGCACGGCCAAAAGAGATACGATAAGTAGTATTGTCCTCCAGCAATGAGTCTACTATCTTTACATTAACTCTTTTGTTTACCCCTGTTACTGTAGGCGGCACTGCAAGTATCGGCGATATCTGCACTTCTTTACCTACGTCATTTATGGTAACATATTCATCGAAACGCAACTGAATGCGGCTTACTTTTGTATTCAATAAGGAGTCGGCCGGGGATACAGATAATAACTTGGGTGGTGTAACGTCTTTTTTGCCCCCGGTAGGCGCTTGTATACTGGCACAACCCGCACAGGTAAAAATAAAAGCAATAATAAAAAACAGGCGGATGGTGTTTGCATTCATTTACGCCCAAAAATAGCATATAAGCTGAATATACGACCTTTGATTTTATATTCATTTTACATTAGGTTTGCATAACATTCCATTTAAAAATCATCTTTCATGATACAATTATTGAATATGCTGCTATTCTTTAACTTCCTATTCGCACCCCATGCTGATAACAAGGACATACCTGCGAGCATTTATGATTTTAAAGTAGCTGCACTGGATGGTACGACAATAGATCTATCGAAGTACAAAGGCAAAAAGATAATGATAGTGAACACTGCATCTAAATGCGGATATACCCCACAATATGCCGCTCTTGAAAAAGTATATGAAAAGTATAAGGATAAATTGGTCATCATAGGATTTCCTGCCAATAATTTCCTTTTCCAGGAGCCGGGCAGCAATTCAGAGATATCCACCTTCTGCCAGAAGAATTATGGTGTCACCTTCCCTATGGCAGCAAAAATATCAGTAAAGGGTAAGAACATGGCGCCTATATACCAATGGCTCACCATTAAAAAATATAACAACTTCAAAGAAAGTTCTATAAAATGGAATTTCCAGAAATACCTGATAAATGAAAAAGGCGACCTGGTAGCGGTATTTGACCCCGGTACAACACCTGATAATGAAGAGGTGATAAAGGCAATAGAGCAATAACCAACCAAAAAGACAGTAAAAACAGAAAAGCCCGGATGTCCGGGCTTTTCTGTTTTATATATCGACTTGAAATTCCTTACCTTCTCCATCCGCGTTCGCTGCCACGTGGGCCACGGTCTGTACGCCCATTGTTATAGTTACGCTCAAATTCACGATGTTCATAATAACGTTGGCTACCATAATTAAAACCACCACGGCTACCATATGCACCACCGTAACCACCTACCACTACAGGCACTTCTGCCCTATAACCAAAACGTGGACCATTCCATCCTTCCCTGCAACCCCAAGGTCTTGCACTTGCCTGACCAACGGTACCTACAGTAACTAACAAAACCAATAACGCGCTTGCAACAAATTTATGTTTCATATACTTCGCTTTTGTACTTAGGTATAATGCAAATGGGATGCCATATCGTATATATGCACTGTTAAAAGTATGGTAATGCATAATGAGATATGGATGATGCATTAGGCATGTGATGCCTGAAAAAAGGTTGGCAATAGTATAATGTCCTGGCTCGCCCGTCAACAATATTTACATTGCTACTCATTGCCAACAGACACGTATACCCACAAAAAAAGCATCCGCGCTATTGCGGGATGCTTTTTTCATATATACAACTGAGTGGGACTTCTATTTTACCTGCGGTATCCGCCTCTGCCACCTTCATGACCGTAACCACCACCGCGACCATAGCCACCTTCGTGACCGTAACCACGACCATAACCACCTTCATGACCATAACCACCGCCTCTGTAGTAACCGCCACGGGCATAGCCCCTGCCGTAATAACGATCGCCACCGTAGTAACCGCGTCCATAATAAGCAGGGCCGCCGTAAGCGTAACCGCCACCACCATAGTACTCTGATGCACAATAACCACCAACAACTACAGGAGGAGGCACGGGGATACCTACCCTAATACCAACACGTGGCCCGTACCATCCGCCACGATGTCCCCAACCCCAAGGATGAGCATTAGCATTGCTAACGACACCCACACTAAATACTGTTATCAATAACGCGGTTGCAACGATCCTAAGTTTCATAATGTTTCGTTTTTGTAATTAGGTATAATGCAATTAGCCTGCCAGTTTATTGGCATGTGCATGTTTTAGAAGACCCTAAGTGTTAAAACTGTTACAACGCTTATGGCTGTGGTGGCAGCGGTGGGGGTGGCGGAGAAGGCGGCAGTGGCATTCTTACCGGGCGTGCGGTTATTGGGTGCACAGGTACGGCCTTCACCTGGCCAGATGTGCGGGGAGACGGCACTGTTACATGCCTGTGCGGCGCCCTGGGCTTTGGCTTGGGTTGTGCCTGTGCATCAACAGCAAAGAACATGATACCTGCAAATACAATGACCATCTTTTTCATAGCGCTGGAATTTATCTCTATTAAAGATACAAAGATATAAACAGCATATATAAAATGGGTTGCCATTAAGGCAACCCATTTTATATAAGTTTGAGCCATATTCTTAACACGTACTATGCTAAGGATGTGGCGGTGCAGGTATATGATGTGGATGTGGCGGCGCGGGCGGCAACGGTATGCGCAATGAACGATGGGGAGATGGCGGTAATGGCCTGCGTGGCCCATGATGATAATGATGGCGATATGGGCCATGATGCGGTGGCATAGGCGGACGCGGCTGGGCAATAGCGCCTTGCATGTTTCCCAGTATCAGTGCTGCACAAACTGCACTTGCAAGCAATATTTTCTTTGTCATAAAGTAGTTTTAATATAGTAAAAAAAGAACAGAATATTTGTAATGTAATAACAATAAGGGTTGCCAATGGCAACCCTTATATCTTTTGGTCATCAGCAACTACATGCCATGGTGCCCATGGTGATAGTGATGATGCGGCTGATGACGTGGTGTATGATGACGATGGTGATAATGACGATCGGCAGCAAAAGTATTTTGAACAGTAGCAGTAATGAAGACTGTAATAAATGCGAACACAAACAAGATCTTCGTTTTCATGAGTTGATTTTGCTGTAGCATTGCAAAAATGCTGCCATGGCAGGCACAACATCTTTTGCTGTATTAAATACACCAATCAAATACTAATGCCTCTCCCTATGCCGATGCCCGTGCCGCCAGTAATGACGGGGAGGGCGGGGATCGTAATGATGATGGTAGCGACCTTTGTACCTGCCGTTGTGATAATGATGGTGATGCAGCGGTACTTCTTCCTGGGCTAAAGCACAGGATGTGCCTAACGATAACACCACCACCACCAATAAGCAAACTAACATTACTTTTCTTTTCATAGCCTATAACTTTATGTGCTAATTATAACTACCTCCTACTTGCGCCTTGTCTTCCAGCCGCTGGCAGTGCTATGTTGCTGCTTTAGCTCAGGTGCCTGCTTTTTACTGTTCCATATATTGCCCGCCAGTAGCGCAGCTACTTCTTCCAGTTCCGCATCGGGCTGCTGCAGGTATTCAGGTTTAAAATATTTTTCTATGAACTTGGTATCGAACTTGCCTGTGCGGAATGGCTCTGTCTGCACCGCCCACTTGCCAAATTCAAGCGTTGTCTGCACACCTTGTATATGGTATTCGTCTATGGCCCTGCACAGGCGGCCTATGGCCTCATCGCGGGTGGGCGCATAGGCTACCAGCTTGGCCAGCATACTATCATAGAACACGGGTATCTCCTGCCCCTGCTCAAAACCATCGTCTACACGCACGCCTGGACCTTTAGGCACCAGGTATATATCCAGCTTACCGGTATCGGGCAAAAAGTTGTTCAGTGGATCTTCCGCACATACACGCAGTTCCAGCGCGTGGCCGGTTATTTTTAGGTCATCTTGCGTAAAGGAAAGTTTGTTGCCGCGCGCCACGTTTATCTGCTCTTTCACCAGGTCTATGCCCGTTATCATTTCCGTTACACAATGCTCCACCTGCAGGCGGGTATTCATCTCCAGGAAGTAAAAACTCAGGTCCTCATCTACCAGGAACTCTACTGTGCCTGCACCGTAGTAGTTGCAACTGCGGGCCACTGCTACTGCGCACTCCCCCATTGCCTTGCGCACCTCTGCTGTAAGGCAGCTGCTTGGCGCTTCTTCTATCAGCTTCTGGTGGCGGCGCTGTATGCTGCACTCGCGCTCGAACAGGTAGGCATAGTTGCCATGCTGGTCGCCCATCAGTTGTATCTCTATATGCTTGGGACTTGCCACGTATTTTTCTATAAAAACATCGTCGTTACCGAATGCGTTCAGCGCTTCGCTCTTGGCGGTGCGCACCTGCTCGTCCAGCTCTGCAGCGTTGTTCACTACGCGCATGCCTTTGCCGCCACCGCCAGCTGAGGCTTTGATAAGTATCGGGTAACCTATCTTTCCTGCTATCGTGCGGGCCACCTCTATATCTTTTACCGGCTCATCAGTACCGGGCACCATGGGTACATTGAACTTGGCTGCGGCCTGCTTGGCACCCAGCTTGCTGCCCATGATCTCTATAGAGTGCGCGGACGGACCGATGAACGTGATACCGGCATCGCTCACCGCTTTGCTGAAAGATGCATTCTCGCTCAAAAACCCATAACCGGGATGTATGCCATCTGCACCCAGGCGCAGGGCTACTTCTATTATCTTATCGGCACGCAGGTAGCTCTGTGCGCTTAGCGCAGGCCCTATACATACCGCTTCATCGGCATAGCGCACAAAGGGCATATCCCTGTCGGCCTCAGAAAAAACTGCTACTGTTTTGATACCCATTTCCCGGGCAGTGCGCATCACACGCATTGCTATTTCGCCACGATTGGCAACCAGTATTTTATGCATGGGGCTAAATTAAGGAAAGTAGTTGGGAGTTGGTAAGTGTGGGAAGAGGGGAAGTGGAGAGGAATGAGTATTAAGAACCATTTTTCTAAAGGTAAATGATTCATTGAGACATACCGGCAACTGAAAATATACACACTTAGATTATATTTGAGTAATTGCTTATCAAAACTCAAGTAAATGAATATTTCTACATTCAATGCATTAATGGCTAGAGGAATTGATAGTACAAAAGCACAACAACTAATAAGTGAAGGGTTTACTATCTCATCACTAAAGCAACTTGATTTAAGCAGCATTAGAAAGCTTAATATTTCAGATGAAGTAATAAACACAATACAAAGAGAAACTCGTCCTCAAATACCTTCTGAAACTGTAATCAAGTTACTGTACGAATCTAAAAGAACTTGTTGTGTTTGTCGTGACAATACACAACCAATAATAATTCACCATATTGAAGAGTGGCATATCTCCAAAAATAATTCAGAAAGTAATCTGGTAGTCCTTTGTCTTCGACACCACGACGAAGCACACACAAAGAAATCGTTGAGTATAAATCTTTCTGCTAAACAAATACTTACCTCTAAGCAAACATGGCTATCATATATCAAAACCGAAGATGCAAGAGCAATTCTAGGACTTATGATTCCGCATTCCAGGTGGGACTATATCAATATAAAGAGGTTGTTTGAATTATTCCTGGACTTAGATATTAAATACGACGATATCCAATCTTATTTAAAACTACTAAACTTAGAAATCGTTGATGAAAGAGGAATACCTCGACCAAAGCAAAATTGGAAAGTTAGTGGCTTGCCAACAAGCTATTTATTAGATTTTGGAGAAGGCATATACTATACACATTATCTAAAAACTATTGTTGGTCGAATAGTAACTCGATTACCTGTAATTGATTTAACAAACAATCTTAATCTATCTTTCATAAAATCCGTCGTTAAGATAGGCTCAATAATTACAGCCCAAGTTGGATTCTACTTTTCTGATATAGATAAATATGAAAAATCAAAAAGTCAATTACGAAGGGCATATTACCAAAAGAACTCAATAAAAATAGAATTTGTATTTGACGCTTGGGAATGCACAAGCTCTTCAGGACGTTATGATGCTTTGACTGGACATAGAGTCGCAGTTCCAATAATTTTTGTCAGAAGCGTCCTTGAAGATGAACAAAAAAATTTAGTTATTAATGGTTCGTGTCTCGCAATTGGTACATGGTTTGAAAATCATAGACAAAGTGAAATACGCCCTGAGATATAAAAATATATTCCCCCACTGTCGAAGCATCCGCTTCGTCCCACACGCCAGGAAGCGTCCGCTTGCTGATGTAAGAGTATTCGGATCATTCGTCCCAATTATCATATGCACATGGCTGGTCATGATAACATAGGCACCTACCACCAGTCCTTTATTTTGCTGGCAGTATTTTACACTGTCAATAAATATCTGTCTGTAACTTTCACGAATAAAAATGTCTACCCAATTAATTGCAGTAAAGGTTACGAAGTAGAGATCTGACTGGTTTCGAATGCGATATTTTAGCCCCATGAATGCATATTTGTGTCATTGTGAAAATAGTGTTTTTTCGGAAGCGGACGCTTCCTGTTAGTGGGGACAAAGCGGACGCTTCGACCAGCGGGAACAGCACAGTAAATTTTACAATGGCAAAAAGGAAGTACAGACCACCTGTACTTCCTTTTGTCTTACTACTTCATCATCTGATGCCGCCTTATATCTGCTCTGCCAATGGCCAGTCAATTTCAAAATGTGTCAGGTTATGGATATAGTTGCTGATGCTTTTATCGCCTACAACAATTACTACATCTATCATGTTCGCCTCGGTATACCCTGCTGCAAAAAAGGCTTCCTTACTTTCTTCAGTTGCTCTGCCCCTGTTCTCTACCACAGAAAATGTGAACTTTACCAGTGCATCCAGCTTGCTGTCGAATGCGGCTGAACCTTTACGGATCTCCAGAACTTCTTCTTCTGTAAAACCATTCATTTTCCCAAAAACGGTGTGGGCCGACTGGCAGTACCGGCAATCATTTACCTGGCTGGTGACTAAATTTATTATTTCCCTTTCTTTTGCCCTTAGTGTGCTTTTGCGGTTTTGCAGCGCCAGGTAATCGGCCAGCGCAGTTTCGTTCTTGGCAAAATAAGCATACAGGTTGGGTACAAAACCTATCATTTTGTGCAGGTTATCAAAAATGGCTTGGTTGGGTTCTGAAACATCTGCTTTTGTGGGCACTGTGAACGTCCTTTTTTCTGTAGTTGTCATTTTCTTTTCTTTAAGTTTATGTAGTCGTTATCGACACAGCAAAGATGCCGCGACCTCTAAACGTAGAAAATGAACTGGTTTAGGAAATTCGGTTGATGTAGTTCAACCTTTTTTGGGTGTACGTTTATTTCTTATCCGCGATAAAAATTCAGTGGTCATACCCAGGTACGATGCCAATGCATACTGCGGTACCCGCTGCACTATCAAAGGGTACTTTTGCATATAGTTGTCAAAACGCTCTTCGGCAGTTTGTGTGAGGTTAGATATGATCCTTTGTTGCATAAAGGCTGCTGTACGCTCTGCCCTTATTCTGAAAAATGTTTCAAATTTATGGTTACTGCTTTTTAGCTCCTGTTCGTTTTTATGGTCCATTTGCAGTACCGTACTATCCTCGAGCGCTACTACGAACATAGTAGCAGGTTGCTGTAAAATATAGCTGTTGTAGTCCGTTACCCACCAGTCCTCTATAGCAAATGCTATAGTATGGTCTTGCCCATTATCATCAACCACATATGCCCTGAATGCCCCGTTCAAGACATAATACCGGTGTTGTGCAACAAAGTTGGGCTGTACTATGAACTGCCTTTTCTTCACCTTTACTTCTTTGAAGCAGGCACTCAACTGCTCTTCTTCTCTGGCCGATAAACTGACGTACCTGCTTACGTACTCTATAATTTTATTTTCGTGTGCCATGTACGATGTGTCAGTGGGTGTAACTTTATGGATCAGTAATAGTAGCAGTGAATGACGTTAAATTTACGATGAATGATCTCAGTATGCGCAAGAGAAAAACCTACAACTTCTCCTCCTCACCCTCCCCTTCATCAGGATGAAAGTAAGACCATACAATGGCGGCCTTGGATTGACCTATTTCCTTGGTGAGTTCACGCTCGGTAAGGGTTTGTATGTTCTTTACAGAGCGGAAGGCTTTTAGCAGTTGTGTGGCTGTCTTTTCGCCTATGCCTTGTATGTCCTCGAGGCCGGTCTTTATAGTGCCTTTGCTGCGGGTATCGCGGTGAAAGGTGATACCAAAGCGATGCACCTCATCGCGTATGCGGCGTATGAGCAGATGAGCCGCACTATCGTACGGAAGTTGCAGGGGTTCACTATCGCCAGGGAAGAAAATAGATTCTTCGCGCTTGGCCAGGCCTATAATGGTCATGCGCCCGGTAAGCTCCAGTTTCTGTATACTTTCCAGCGCGGCACTTAGTTGCCCCTTTCCACCATCAATGATAACCAGCTTGGGCAAAGGCTGTTCTTCTTCTACCAGACGCTTGTAGCGCCTGTACACTATCTCTGTCATAGATGCAAAGTCGTTGATGCCCTCTACGGTCTTGATGTGGAAGTGGCGGTAGTCTTTTTTAGAAGGTACGCCATTTTTAAAACACACCATGGCGGCTACAGGGTACGAGCCTTGGAAGTTAGAGTTATCGAAGCACTCAATGTGGTCGGGTACCACACCGAGGCTTAGTGCATCGCGCATCTCTTCCAGCACCTTCCAGGTCTGGTCGGCGGTGTCCTTGCCCACCATCAGGGTGTCCTTGCGGCGCACTTCTTCTTTGAACACTTCGGCATTCTTTATGCTCAGGTCCAGCAGTTGCTTTTTATCGCCGGCTTTGGGTATGGTTATCTTTACGTTGGGGTCGGTCACATCTATCTCGAATGGCGCTATCACCTCCATCGCATTGCTCTGGAAGGTCTCGCGTAGTTTGTCCAGCGCCAAGGCCATCACATCGGCCTCCATCTCATCCAGTTTCTTGGTTATCTGTATGGTCTTGGCATAGATGATGGTACCCTTGCTCACCATCATGTAGTTGATGAAGAAGTTATTATCGTCAGAGAGCATGGAGATGACATCTGCATTGCCCAGGTGGTTGTTCACTATAGTGCTCTTGCTCTGATAGGTAAGCAGCGAGTCTATCTTTTTCTTAATGACCTCGGCCTTCTCGAACTTCATAGCATCGGCGTAGCCTTGCATTTCGTTCTTCAGGTAGCGGATCACTTCGCCAATATTGCCCTTTAGTACATGGCGCACCTGCTGCATGTTCTCCCGGTAGTCTTCCTCGGTCTGCAGCCCCTCGCACGGTCCCTTGCAATTGCCCAGGTGGTACTCCAGGCACACCTTGAACTTGCCCTTGGCAATATTCTGCGGGGTCAAGGCCAGGTTGCAGGTACGCAATGGTATGTTTTGCTTGATGATGTCGAGCAACTCGCGCACGCGGCCCAGACCGGTAAATGGACCCAGGTATTCAGAGCCATCCCTTATGACCCTGCGGGTAAGGAACACGCGGGAGAAAGGTTCTTTCTTGATAACGATATATGGGTAAGACTTATCGTCCTTAAGATCGATATTGAACCGCGGCTGGTAGTGCTTTATCAGTGAATTCTCGAGCAGGAAGGCATCATGCTCTGAGTTGGTGACCGTAAAGTCTATAGTAGCAATAATGCTGACCAATTTACGTGTCTTGTAGTTGTCAACCGTTTTGTTGAAGTAGGAACTTACGCGTTTGCGCAAGTCTTTGGCCTTGCCCACATAAAGCAGTTCGTTGTGCAGATCGTAATACTTATAGCAGCCGGGGCTGTGCGGTATGGACTGTGCTAACTTGCTAAATTCCTCTTTCGTCATCTACCATGCAAAATTACATAAAACGGTACTCCGTCATCACACTTTCAGACTTGCCGCCAGTGCTTTTTTCAAATTGCTGTATCTGTATCACTTTTATAGGGCTGTAATACAGTTTCTGCGTCTCTTCTTTGAAGGATGAACTCTTTTGGGTCTCTATATAAATACTGCGTATACGGTTGGTAGTGTTATCGGCAGTGACCTGTAGCTTTTGTGTGAACAATGAAGGGTCTTTAGCCTCATAAAGAAAATTGACGGTATGGGTAGCATCGTCTCCAAATTGGGTAAAGTTGTACTTGCCCAGGAACTTTTTATAGCCAATATCGGCCTCAAGGAAGGTTTTGAAGATGTAGCCCCAATCCACAGTATATATGTTCTCTAAAGCAGAATCTCTAACCCCGTTGGTAGTGGTGTATTTATTAAAAGTGTAGGGGGCACCATGATAAGTGTGAAACTGATCTAACAGAAATTGCCGCAGGGAAAAATAAGTGCCTTTGACATTTTTAAATTTGTCTGCTGCTGCGTTTTCCTCCGTTTTGTTGCTGCAGGCCGAGCATAGGAGAAGGCCACATAATAATATCCCGGAAAAGCGTGTTTGCATACTCACGGGATAAAATTAATAAAGTAGCGTAATTACAACACAATTAATTTAACAATGGGTCTAACGGCATATTTGCTATATACTCGTAATCTTTACCCAGCGCTTTTACCGCTTTGGGCCATACCTGTGCTGGTTTTGTATCAAAAAGCCATTCAGCGGCCTTATCAGACACCATCCATGAGCCTTCTTCCAGTTCTTTATCCAGTTGGCCAGGGCGCCAGCCAGCATAGCCTAAGAAGAGCTGCACATCTTTAGGGTCTACCTCGTCAGCAGCAAGCATTTGCTGCAGCAGTTCGTACGATCCTCCCCAGTACATACCCTTGCATATCTCTTTGCCACCAAGCGCCGGTATGCGGTGCAGCATCTGCATAGTATCTACCTGCACAGGGCCGCCTTGCCGTATATGTATATCGCCTGGGAAATCCGGCAATAATTCACCCAATATCAATTCTGTATCCTGGTTGAGGATAAAGCCCATGTCACCTTCTTCATCGTGACTGCACAAGAGTATCACTGAGCGCGAAAAGTTTGGGTCTGCAAGGAACGGCTCTGCTATAAGCAACTTACCTGCTGTGGGCGGTATCTCCGTTTTGGGTTGTTTCAGATCTATGAAGTTCATGACGTCTGCAATTTATGTCTAAAAAGCCTATTTAAAAATCTGTGCCCCCGGCAGCATAAAAAATAAAAAAGCCTATACGGGACATTAACTATATACTGTAAAATAAGGGAATTGGTTTTCTGATATCGTATTGACATACAGTATCTTTAACTTATGAAAAAGATATTGCTACCTCTTTTTTTTCTGTTAGCTCATTTTTGTACCGCACAGCCCTCAAAGCCAACGAATAGCAATAAGTCGCTACTCTGGCGCATCAGTGGCAATGGACTAACAAAACCATCTTACCTCTTTGGCACCATGCACCTAATATGCAGCACGGAATACCTGTGGACCACCGCTATGGCAAAAAGCCTGGACAGCAGTGAAGCTGTGTGCCTTGAAATGAATATAGATGACCCTACGGTAATGACCAAGGCCGCTACAGCTATGATAAACACCGACGGTACTACACTAAGCGCATACTTTACCCAGGAGCAGTTGGCCAAACTGACAAATTATTTAAAAGACAGCCAGGATATGGACATTAGTTTACTAATGCGGTTGAAACCTATAGGGCTGGAAACAATGATGTCTGTAGGAACTGCGGGATGCAAGGATGCCGTCTCTTATGAAGAGAAAATAATTAGCGCAGCACATAGCAGTAATAAGCCGATAATGGGACTGGAACAGCCTGAAGAGCAAATAGCATTACTTAACACTATACCTACCGACAGTATAATACATGACATATTGGAAATTGTGAACGGGAAGGCAGAGAGCACCGATGAGTATACCAAAATGGTGGCACTATACACAGCACAAGACCTGCCTGCGCTATACCTGATGATAAAGGACAGCAAAGGTGATATTGGCGACCTCAACTATTTTCTTGATGAGCGAAATAAAAAATGGATACCCCGAATGACCACTATAATGAAAAAACAAAGAGTGTTCTTTGCTACCGGCGCTGGCCACCTATGGGGTACTAATGGTGTAATATCACTACTACGCAAGGCTGGCTATATGGTTACCCCTGTCCATTAGCATCCATTATACTATCAGCTCCAATATGGTGGATAATGTATTGCTGGTAAGTGGTTTATTCAAGAATTGCTTTACAGAGGTATGATACCTGACCCTGTTGATGTCATTTTCATTGATGGAAGAAGACAAAACATAAATAATGTAGTTATCGATCTTTTCTTTAGGGAGTTTTTCAAAAGCTTCAATAAACTCAAAACCGTTCATTATGGGCATTTGTATATCTACCAGCATCACTGTTTTAAGGCCATTTTCGGGACCGGGATCATTTGTGATGTACTCAAGAGCATCAGGCGCCATAATGAATGACTTTACGGTCTCTCCCCGCCCTGTATTGCGGATGATCTTTTCTGCAATAAAACAATCCAGCTTACTGTCGTCGATAACTATAAAGTTCAAATTTACAGGTGCCATGTTATTTGCTTGGTATAATTACATTAAAAGTAGTACCCTCGCCCGGGTTTGATGTTACCGATATCTCACCGTTCAATTTTGAAAGCGCGTCCTTTACATTATATAAACCAAAGCCAGAACCAACTTCATTTGAAGTAGCCCTGTAAAACATTTTAAATATATCCTTCATATAGTCGTTCTTAATACCTATCCCGTTATCTTTTATTGTTAATGTCGCTACACCTTTTACCACCTGTATGTCCAGATCTACAGCTTTATGCTCCGCATCTGGACGTTGGAACTTAAACGCGTTGGATACCAAATTGTTCAAAATGATCTTTAAAAATACAGTGTCTGACCTGAACATATCTTCCTGCGATACATTGACATGGAAGGTTATATGCTCCAACTTGCCAGCAACGCTGTAGATATCATAAAGGTCTTTTACCATTTCATTAAAATCGACCTCTGCTATTTGCAACTGCCCTCGTTTCAGGCTGTAATATTCGTGTATGCTGGTTATAAAGCTATCTAATTTCTGGACCGATTTTTCCATCATATCCATCATCCCTTTCACCTCATTGACATCGTCCATCTGCCGCGAAACATCTATTGCTCCCAATAGACTCACAAGCGGCCCACGCATATCATGTGTGACACTGTAGGCAAACTTATCGAGCTCTATATATGCTTTTTCCAATTCTTCATTTTTCAATGCAAGCATGGAATTAGTAATGTAAAACTTATTGGACTCTTCTATTGCAGACTTCACATCTGTATCGGTCCACGGCTTCTTGATGTACCGGAATATATTGCCTTTGTTGATAGCATCGATAACAGACTCAATATCAGTATACCCGGTTATCAATACCCTTATAGGTAAAGGATAATCGTTCCTGATCTGTTCGAAGAACTGTGCCCCTGTTTGGTTAGGCATGCGCTGGTCGCAAAGTATAACACGTATGTCAGGGTGCTTTTGCAACTGTGCTAAGGCATCCATGGTGTCGCTTGAGATCAGTACATTATAATCCATTCTGAATGAGGCTTTAAACCCGTTAAGGTTATTGACCTCATCGTCAATGTAAAGGATCTTTATTTTTTCCGGCCTCTCCAAGCAATACTAATTTACAAATAAAAATTACAAATGTTAATGAAGTATAGGTATCTCCAGAATAAATTCTGTCCCTTCGTTCGGTTTTGTGTTCACATAAATGTGACCGTTGTGTTTATTTATGGTATTATAAGCGATAGACATACCAAGACCTGTACCCTCCCCTACATCTTTTGTAGTAAAGAACGGCTCAAACAATTTTTTCTTTGTTTGTTCATCCATACCGGTACCATTGTCTGCCATCTTTATCAATACATTTTTACCATCAGTGCTTGTCGTTATTGTTAACTTCCCATCATTTTTGTCTCCATGTTGCTTATTGATGGCGTATATGCCATTTGTAAGTATATTTAAAAACACCTGGTTCAACTTGCCTGGGTAGCATTCTACCAATGGCAGGTTGCCATAATTTTTTATTACTTCTATCCTATTGTTCAGCAAATTATTGATAATGATAAGCGTTGACTCCAAGCCTTCATTGATATCAGCCTTTTTCAGGTCGTCCTCATCCAAACGAGAGAATATTCTGAGACCTTTTACTATCTCTGCTGTACGTGTGGCACCCTCACCTATCCCATTCAGCAAATGGTCTATTTCGACCTTAAGGTAGTCAAAATCTATGTCTTGTTTGTAATCTTCTATTTGTTTGATCTTTTCATCCGCAGTATTTCCTTCGAGTCCTATTTTTTCAATTATGTCTACCGTATCCAAAAGTATTTGTACATCCCTTTTTAAGGGCTTCACATTAGATGTAACGAAATTGATAGGATTATTTATTTCATGGGCTATACCAGCAGTAAGCTGACCGAGAGATGCCATTTTCTCAGACTCCACCAATTGCATTTCTGCTTCCTGAAGGTCTTTCATAGCCTGGTTCAGGTCTGCGTTCGATGCTTTTAGTTCTTTTGTCCGTTCATCTACTTTGGCTTCCAGCACTACGTTCTGTTCCCGAATTATTTTTTCATTCTCCAGCAGTGCTTCCAGTGCCTGTGCCTGCGATTGTTCTTTTTCCCTTTTTAATGTGTTTATCCTGTCTGCAAGCGCTATGGATAGTAATACCACCTCTATCGCCGAGCCTATCTGCAATACTGATGCTGTTACTATATTGTAAGGCAGAACACTGTAATCTTTGAGTACAAAAAGTATGATGCTGGCTAAAAATACAGACCATGCTATGAGGAAATAAGATGCCGGTTTATATTTATGCTTTACCCTTATGACAGCAGCTGTGTATATCATATACAGCGCCAATGGCAAGCCTATGGCGTTCAATAAATTGTAGCTAAGTTGCTTATTGCCAAATATGGCATTTACGGCTGTAAAAATATAGGCAACGATAAACAGCCAGAACCACTTATGGAGCCTGGGTGTAAAACTTTTTGTATTCAGGAATTGCCTGATAAATGCTATTGACGCAAAAGCCGTAAGTGCAGAGAACAGGTAAACACTAAACTGCTCAAAAGAAGGGAAGTCGGGCCACAAATATTTAAAAACCAAGACCGGTAATATTTAGCTGTACAAGTGTAACGCTTAAAAGGTATACAATATAGTAGAGGTAGCTTTTGTCTTTCACGCTCACATACACAAAGAAGTTGTATAAGAACATAAACGAGCATGATACCAAAATATATGGCTCTTAACAGATCCCTATTGAGGTCGCCTTCATTGATGCTTTCTACTCTGCCTATTTTAATAGGTATAATAAGCTGAGTATAACTGTTGATCTTCAGGTAGTACGTTTCGGTAACACCTGTTCTCTGGTCAAGTTCAAACAAGTAATTCTCACTATGATTTTCGCGGTGATAAAAAGGTAGTGCTTTGCTTACAGTCTTAGAAAGGTATTTGCCAGAACCGACAGGGATGTATATCGATACATTATTCAACAACGGATTATCTATTTCGAGCAACATTTTTTCTGTGTTGCTCTTATTATTTATAGTTAATCTTAACCATATGGTGTTGCTGGTAACGTTCAGATTGGGGATAGCTACCGGAGATGGTTTGAATGCCGGACCATTGATCACATCATTTAATGTGAGCTTATTAGTGGAATCCTGTAGAATATATATTCCTCCATGCAGAAACTCAGCGGCTTCATCATTATGAAATACGATCTGACCATCTACAGCCTGACCATAGCAATTAGACAGACCAAAAACAAATAAAACAATTAGGGCAAACTTGCAATAAAAATATCTCATGAGATAGGTTCGTATTTAGGCAGTGTTATATTGTACTCCACTTCGATCTCACCTTTGGGCCCGGATTCTTTTGTAAAGCTAATAGGATTTTCTATCAATGAAAATATCTGCGTCCTTTCTTCATGGTCAGCGTTACTTAATATTCCTATATCTTTTATTACAAGCGCTGTAGCTATAAGGTCGAGTTTGGGATATATGAAGGTTCCCTTATCGCCAAT
>CBDIBP010000029.1:0-12500 GCA_965276955.1 Flavipsychrobacter sp. | reverse complement strand
TCCACCACCCTCCTTATCAGTTGCCCCCTATACCATCCCATTTCCACTCCACCTGCCACTCGTCAGGTACACCCAATTTCTCAACGCCTCCCTCCACAGGATATGCCAGGAAGAATGGATATGGTTTGGAGTCGTCAACAACCACCTCGCTTTCATGTATCAGCGCTGCAAATGTTGTAGTATATGGATCCCAATTGCCACTGATAAGGTGGGCTACTTCCTGCACTTCCTTATGCGTATATGCAGCCAACGCCTGCATCACCAGGTTGTCGCTTACCCCTATCCTGAAGCCACCGGTTATCAGCTTATTAAAAACAAGATTGATACTGCTGGTCTGTTCTTTCCACCGGGTCACCACAATTCTTTTTTGGCTTCCTCACTGGCTGTTTGCAGTTGCTTCATTACCTGCATGGTATCATCGAGAGTGTGCACCCCTGCTGTATTTGCAGGAGGTGGCAATATCAGCGACATCGTTTCTGCCAGGTCGCCAACGGTATGGTAGCTTTCGTAAAATAGCCAGGGAATAATGCCAGCCACTTCCATACACCAACCGGCAAGAATGGTACTATTGATGATACGCTTAGGGCGACGACCAGTAAACAAAGCTACCAGCCACACCTTATCAGCATCGGGCACATCTGCCAGGTAGGCCACAAGTGCATCCTCTTGTCATTGGTACGGGTAGTGCTTACCAGTTCGTCTATAAGTTGCGCAAAGCGCTGCATATCTTTTTTAAAGACTCGATACCAAAATGCTGCCAATAGCAATTTTAGTTCACCACCACGGGCTTCACTACACGATGGCCATTGGCACTATCAGTAAGCTGCACATAGTAAATTCCTTTCGCCCAGCCAGCAACAGGAACACTCAAGTGCCCGCTCACTGTGTTACTATATACCATTTGCCCCAATACGTTGTATATGACCGCATTAAGGCCAGTAGTGCTGCTTTCAATATGCACCACGTCAGTGGCGGGTGATGGGTACACCTTTACCTGGCTGGCAAGTATGTTAGCAACACGATTAGGCACAGCAGTTCCAATTACATAGGCACTTTGTTCACATTAAAGAATACGTTGTTCGTACCTTTTACTTTTAACCTTGCAGTATTTGTGATGGCGGCAGAAGGTATCACCACAGAGGCTGAGCCATTATTGGGGTATTCACCCAAAAGATAAGGCCATGTATACCCTCCGTCTGTAGAAAGATAGATGTTCACACTATCGCAATTGATAGGGGCTGCGTTAGTGCCCACCACATTCCAGGTCACAGTATCTGTACCGCCTGCCTGCCAGTATATATATCCCCTATCCTGGCTGGTAACTGCAAATGCTGCACCTGTATTCATTACGTTAAGATGTATAGAGTCATCAGGGAATAGGAAACTACCATAACCTTGAAAAATGGCGCGCTCAGTAAGTTTGAATGTCAGGAAACGGGCCGTATCCGGCACTTTTTCTCCCTCATGGTTTTCGTAATGCGATCCGCTACCCGTGCTTACATAGCTATATGTACCTTTTAATATAGAATCTATCTTAGGGAAAACACGTGTACGCGATGTGTCAGGATTGAAAGAACGAAATATAGGTCCTGCCAAGTGAGTGTCTACCAGCCTCTTGCCTGCATCACCTAAGTTCCACTGCTCCCAGCAATACCTGTTCACACTGTCAGCAGCAGTATCTACAGCTACAGGAGCTGTTAGCTCAAAAGGTGTTTTATAAGGTATGCTATATGTGGCTGCGAAGGATGGCAGGCCTGCCGGGGTATTGTTGGTAGGCGCCTGTACCGCACAGGTATTGCCAGTCCCCAATATACTATAAGTATATATTTCCTTAAGGCTTATCGCATGGAAATATGGATCGCTATGGGCCTGAAGATCATCAGGAGCGCAAATACCAGCATAGGCCATTATAGTAGAACCGCTTCCAGGCTCATAGGCAGCAGGCCTATACATATTGCTGTTGCAGCTCCCGTCACTTCCATTATTAAAAGGGTGCTCTGCACCAAATTCATGCCCCATTTCATGGGCCACATAGTCAATATCGAACCCGTCTCCTACTGGTGTAGAAAAACCTGTCTCACTTGAGGCTTTTCTACCCGGATCACATACACATCCCAAGTCAGACAATCCACCACCATTCGTGGTGAACACATGCCCTATATCGTAGTTAGCGTTGCCGATGACCGTATCACAAGTTTTTTGGTTTTGCGAACAAAGTGCAGCTGGATTTGTATTGATAGTATTATAAGGATCATTAGTGGCCGAAGTAAAAATGATACTCGTATCATTAGCCACCAACACCATAGTAATAGAGAACTCCCTTTCATACACGCCATTTATGCGGTTCATACTGGTGGTCATGGCACTGAGCACATCTGCAATTGTAGGGGTAGCCATGCCAGTAGCAGTAGTAGCATACTGGTTGCTACAAGCAAGTGCCAGCCTGTAGGTGCGCGATTGGTAGCCGTTACTTATTTTCGATAACTGCGGCATGCCTGTCTGCGTTACAATGGTCGCATTCCCAGCCGGCCCGTTCTCATCGTGGCCTTTTACCTGGCATATGCCAGTTTCATTTGGATAACGAAATTCTTTCTTTTTGTAGTGTACTATGTAGTAGTTGTCATCTTTATTGCTGTATGGATCTATAAAAAAGGTGTTGCTGCCATCAAATATCATAGCATGAAATCCACGAAGTGTGTAGTCCAGTTTTGCAGTTACCCAGGCATCATCTACCGCTACCCCAGTAAATGTCTTTATTCCGGGATAACCTGCTGCCAGACCCTTTTCCATCATTGATGTTTGCCATACCTTAAAAGCACGATAGGTGCCATCCGGCTGCGGCAATTCTATTATTTGTGCCTGATCTGCACTAAATGGTAGTGCCTGCAGCATGCCTTTAAAATATGTGACATTAAGGCTAAAGACCGCATAGTCGGTTGTGCGTATCAATGGTGTGCCTTTAGCAGGCACATTCCGGGTACTCACCTGCTGCCATATATCATTGTATGCATGTGCCTGTAGGGAAATAAAAAGGACGATGCACGTAAACAGTTTTTTCATAAAATAATTTATAAAATCAAATTAGAACTCCATTTCAAACCTGTAAAACTATGTGGTATCTGGCATGTATATGATGGCAACAATAAACTACATGTACATACTGCTATTAAAGTTACGGAATAATCATATTACAACTATTTGGTGACACGTAAACTCAGTGTAATACTTCACTTTATGCTTGAACTTTTCCCTGTATCTTAGCACCCCATATGCCTGAGGATACAAATATTAAATATACGCTGGACACTATACAGGTGGCTGCGACCCAATTGTGGGACCTGGTAAAAGGGTACAGGATAATAGCCTTTAATGGTGACATGGGCGCTGGTAAGACCACTTTTATACATGCCCTCTGCGATCATTTAGGGGTAAAGGATAATGTGAGTAGCCCCACCTATGCACTTATCAACGAGTATCATTTTTCGCATTCGCAATATGGCAGCAAGATCATTTATCATATGGACTGGTACCGTCTTAAAGATGCTGATGAAGCTATAAATGCGGGTGTGGAAGACTGCCTGCAGCAGCCCGATGCCATATGCCTGGTAGAGTGGCCCGAAATTGCTATACAATTACTGCCTCGCTCTTACGCATGGGTCGATATCAGTATATTATCACTCACCGAAAGAGAGATGGGCATAAAATTTATAAACTAACCTTGGCATGCGTATATGATACCGCCTGCCCCTGTCTACGAATATGCATATACACATTATAGCTGCCATACTACAAGGGTTACTGCTGGGTCTGTTCCTGGCCATATCTGTAGGGCCTACACTGTTTGCCGTTATCAGGTATAGCCTTACCAATAGTTATAAGGCAGGCCTTGCATTTGTGCTGGGGGTATCCTTCAGCGATATATCTTATGTGGTGATAGCCAACCTGGCAGCTGTTTGGCTAATGTACCTTGAAGAGTATAAAAAATTAATATCCTACGGTGGCGCTGTTGCACTGGTGATAGTAGGCTTAGTAGGCTTGCTGAGTAAAAACAAGCAGCAAGATCCTGGTAAAGAACCCAAGGTGATAACCGGCGGTCATTATTTTAAGATATGGCTTAGTGGTTTTCTCATCAATACCCTCAACCCTGGCGTGTTCATTACCTGGCTGGGGGCGGTTACCGCCATTGCATCAATGACCATCTTTTATCGTATTATTTTTTTCACCAGTTGTTTGGGGCTTATATTATCCATAGATTTTCTTAAAGTATTCCTTGCAGATAGGATCAGAAGGCAGCTAAATGCAAAGAGAATACTCATATTGCAAAAAATATCTGCACTGTGCATACTAGGCATAGGGCTTGCTTTAGCAGTCTCCACATACTTTAATATCGGCGCTAAAGAGACCAAAAAAACTACAGTAGCGATAAGGATAAATAAAGTAAATCTTTCTTGATGGCAAGCATACGGTCATTCATTTCAAGCATACGGTCATTCATTTTAGGATACCAACTCTTTTCATCCACATTTCTTCCACATTGCTTTATTTCTTCCACATTATCATAATGTAAAGCTTAGTATCTTTGCAACCTCATGTCTGACGCGATACGCCACGAATGCGGCTTAGCCTTTGTACGCCTGCTTAAAGCACCTGCTCATTACCACCGCACCTACGGAACTGCCTTTTACGGCCTTAACAAGCTGTACCTGCTTATGGAAAAACAACATAACCGTGGGCAGGACGGTGCCGGTATAGCATCTGTAAAACTGAATATAGAACCGGGACACCAGTTCGTGAACCGTATGCGCATAAGCGGCCCCCAGGCCATAGCGCAGATATTCCAAAGTATACAGCAGGAAGTAGCCGAAATTGAAAAAATGTACCCTGATATATTGCAACACCCCACTATGCTGAAGGGATACCTTCGGTTCATGGGTGAGGTATTGCTGGGGCACCTGCGCTACGGAACGCAGGGCCGGAACAATGTGGAGTTTTGCCACCCGTTCCTGAAATCGAATATCAATCCTACACGCAATCTGGTAATGGCAGGTAACTTCAACCTGGTGAATACAGATGAGTTGTTTGCCATGCTGGACCAGCGGCCTACCACTACCATACGCGAAAGTGACCTTGGGGCAATGATAGAGGTGGTACACTACTACCTGTGCATGGCTGATGACCTGAACCCTAATGAACTGGATCTGGAAGGTGTGCTGAAACAGGCTACCACTCACTTTGATGGGGGTTATGTATTTAGCGGCCTGGTGGGCAACGGCGATAGTTTTGTAATGCGCGACCCTAATGGTATCCGTCCGGCTTTTTACTACAAGAACGATGAAGTGGTAGTGGCTGCATCCGAGCGGGCAGCTATCATGACGGCTTTCAACGTGACACAGGAAGAGGTGCTGGCACTGGAACCTGGGCAAGCTATAATAGTAAAGCAGGATGGCACCGTTAGCACCCCGCAAATATTACCTCAGCGAAAAGTAACAGCCTGCAGTTTCGAACGCATATACTTTAGCCGCGGCAGTGACCCGGATATATATCGTGAACGTATGAAACTGGGCAGCAACCTGAGTAGCAAGATACTGGACACACTGAATAATGACCTGAAAAACACCATAGTATCCTTCATACCAAATACTGCGGAAACCGCTTTCTATGGCCTCATTAAAGGCCTTGAAGACTACCTGACAAGCGTGAAGCTGGAGCGCATAGTGAACCGGCGTCACAGCATGAGCGAGGAAGAACTGCACGAGATGATCAGCCGGCGGGTAAGAATAGAAAAAATAGCCATCAAGGATGTTAAGATGCGCACCTTCATTACCGAAGATTCTTCGCGCAATGAGATGGTGCAGCACGTATACGACATCACCTACGGTACTGTAAAGAAGAACGTAGACAATGTAGTTGTGATAGACGACTCTATAGTACGTGGCACCACACTTAAAGAAAGCATCATAAAAATGCTCTCAAGGCTGGAGCCTAAGCGTATCATTGTTGTATCATCTGCACCGCAAATACGCTATCCCGATTGCTATGGTATAGATATGAGCCGTATGAGCGATTTTATAGCGTTCAGGGCCGCAGTAGAGCTCCTGAAAGACCGTGGACAGGACGACCTGATGAAAGAAGTGCACCTGCGCTGTAAAGAAGCCGAGGATAGTGGAAAACTACACGAGCAGAATTTTGTAAAAAATATTTATGCATCGTTCACAGATGAGGATATCAGCAACAAAATAGCAGAGATGCTAACACCGACCGAAGTGAAGATACCTGTTACCATTATATATCAAACGCTGGAAGGCCTGCACGATGCTTGCCCTAATAATACTGGCGATTGGTACTTTACCGGTAACTACCCCACACCGGGCGGCAACCGTGTATCAAACAGAGCATTCATGAACTACATGGAGCACAAGGAAGGAAGAGGATATTAGTATGGCCGTAAGGTCATAACCTGTAAGTCGATAGTAATGTAACCATTCGGGTGACTTACTACCGGCTTTTTACTTTTGTAGCTATTTTCTGTTAGAAGTATGGATATCGATTACATACTTCCAAACTTCGTCACTATTTCCTGTATTTGCTTAGATTGCATAACTCCACTCTGGCGCCATTTTAGCTCCCCTTTTCGGAACAGCATCAATGTAGGCACACCCTGCACCTGGTAGTGTGCAGATACTTCGGTGTTCTTATCCACATCCACCTTTATAATGGTCACCTTATCCCCCATTGTAGCCTTCACATCCTGTAGTATAGGAGCCATCATTTTGCAAGGGCCGCACCAGGTAGCAAAAAAATCTACCAATACCGGCTTGTCTGCTTTTATTGCTTCATTGAATGAATTCATCGGTTCTGCTTTATATACAATGCATGAAAACCGTTCCAAAGATAATGGCTCCCAAAAAGGAGCCATTATTGCATCTATATGGTCATTTTGTCGCTTACTTAGCTTTAGCTTTATTGGCTTTATAGCGCATGTCTGGTGCACCATCCTTTTTTAAGCGTTGGTTCTCTTTATAGCGCATATCAGGGGTACCATCTTTTTTCATACGTGCACCTGTAGGCGCAGGCGTAGCAACATCTCCAGGTGTTGCAGCCTTGGCCGATACATTCTTGGTCGCCGTAGCTTTGGGTGGCGTCATTTTCTTTTCAGCCGGCTTTGTGCTTTGTCCAAATGCTACAGACCCCATCAGCAAGATACCCATGAGGGCAGAGAATACTTTTTTCATGTTTTTTTTCGAAAGATATAAAAGTGAAATAAATTTTGCTACTCTACCGGAGGTAGAGTAGTATTAAGATTTCTATTATTAGTTTGAGGTTCAGGTGTGTATTTATAGGTCTTTATAAATTCAATGTTCCTTATCTCAGTAGTGGTCAGTTTGCTACCCACATTGTTGCTGGTACCATGGTACCAGCGCTGGGCATTAAAATGGTTACTCAGTTTTATATTTTGAAATATGAGCCCGTGCCGTGCATATATCTCGTTCAGCATGATGAGCAAGCCCCATTCTGAAAGGAACTGAACATCTTTTATGAACAGTAACCTGTCTGATCCTTCCGGAAAAAGGCCCGGTGTGTTCGTACCGGCCTGACGTACATGTACATGTTTAAAAACAATGTTCTTATATAGTCCTGGCTCGTTTAGGTCAGACACGTCATTCTCGGCATTCTTGTTCGCCTTGCTCTTCGAAACAATGCTCATACGTGAGCTGGAATTGGAGTCTGCCAACCCCATACACTGCGCCAGGCTATCCTGTAGCTCAGTTATTCTGTGGTTCTTATTAGTTATTTGCATTTCCAGTTCCCGCTCTCTTCCTTGGTGTATGTTCACATTATCACCACAACTGGTAAGCAGCAGAATAAATGGAAGCAAAAGTGAGAACAGAACTTTCATGACCTTCAAATTTACCGTTTTTCCCATTCAACCTTATTTTTTGTGTGTTAATGTAATGTGATACCCTACGCATAATTGACTATGGCCAGCTATTCACCATAAATTACACCAAACCGCAAAAGCGTATTACCGAGGTATTTATGTATTTTTTACACCGACCTGAGCAATAGAGCTATAAAGTTTTGTTAGCACAGTTTTATATATACTATTAGTAAACACCCCTACCACATGGAACAAGTTACAATTACACAAGAGATATTAAAATGGTTTGCAGGTATCTGCGTGCTGATGATGGTCGCTTTTATTGTTTTTGGAGGTTTAAAAGGCCTATATATGGATAATAATTTGAAGGCGAAAAGAAGATAATACCTTTTAAATAGAGTTAATGTGCCTGCCTACTGAACATTGTTGGTTATTTTTATGGCCAATGATCAGAACATTATGTACAAAATTCCCCACTTTACTACGGCTGATGATATGGAGGTGAAAGCCTTTATGGAAGCTCATCCATTTGTTACACTTATTGGTGTTCATAATAATTCAAGCGTAGCTACGCAAATTCCGGTAATGATGCATGAAAAGGATGGAGAACTTATTCTATCCTGCCACATAATGAGAGCAACAGACCATTACAAAGCTATTATTGAACACCAAGAGGTCTTACTTCTATTCCAGGGACCGCAATGCTATGTAAGCTCCAGCTGGTATACAGAAAAAATAGGCGCTACCTGGAATTACCAGACCGTACATGTGCGTGGTAACTGCAGCATAATGACCGATGAGGAAACGATGCAGTTGCTTACCGAACTTACAGCACGTTTTGAAGCCGGGCAGGAAACACCTTTATATACTGAGCAACTACCGTACGGCTATATGCCTGCTCACATAAAAGCGATCGCCGGACTTGAGATAAAGGTGACCAGCATTTATCCCATATTTAAACTGAGCCAAAACCGGGATGATACCAGCTACAAAAATATTGTTCATCACCTTGGCTCGTCTGCTGATGCAGATGCACAAAAGTTAGCCGCCGAGATGGTGCAGAGGCGGCCACATCTTTTTTAACTGATAGCCTTATATAATATTCATACTCGTGACTTTCTACATATAATAATGATATTTTGTCATTTTCCTGGTTCCAATAGCCTGTAATTCAATATAGAAAGGGCATCCAGCAAAAAAAAGTTCGATTAAAAGTTCGGTATTGAATTATATAAAGTAATTTCCCGTTCATATTTATCACACCCAAAAATCAAAAAACATATTTATGAACAAAGCAGACCTCATTGATCAGATCTCTAAAGACGCAGGACTTACTAAAGCAGTCGCCAACGACGCATTGGATTCTTTGATGGACAGCATCATAATGGCGCTGAAAAAAGGTGACACTGTAACTCTTGTTGGTTTCGGTACATTCTCTGTAACTGAGCGTGCAGCCCGTAATGGCCGTAACCCACAAACTGGTGAGACCATCAAGATAAAAGCAAGCAAGTCTCCTAAATTTAAAGCGGGTAAAGACTTTGCAGCAACTATAGCGGCAGTAAAAACAAAGAAAGCATAAGATACATCTGTTACCAACGGGCTGCTGGATGACATCATTCAGCAGCCCGTTCTTATTTAGAGACCTTTCTGATGTTGTTTACCTGGACATCCGTTACAAAGCCATTGCCTCTAATGCTTCTGCTACCATAAAGAAACTACCTGTTATCAGCAAGGCATCTTCTTTGCTCATTTCGTGCAGGGCAGCTTTTACTGCATCCTGTACTGTGGGGTATGCCTTGCCTTTGAGACCTATTGCATTTGCCTGCTCTTGCAGCTGTGCTGCGGGCAGTGCGCGGGGTATCTGTGCATTGCAGAAGTAATACACATTATCCTTTGGCAGGAGTGCCAATACATTGGTTATCTCTTTATCTTTTACAAAGCCTATTACTACGTGTTTCCACTTTGCGGCCACCTGAGCCCATTGCTTTACCACTTCGCCTACACCAGCCTCGTTGTGCCCTACATCGGCAATGATAGTGGGGTGTTGCTGTAACTGCTCCCACCTGCCGCGCAGGCCGGTTATCTGCTTCACAGAACTAAGGGCTTTTAAGGTATTATCAAAAGGCAATTGTAGTCCTATGCTTGCCAGTACATGGCAAGCGGCCAGCACTGTGATGATATTATGCCGCTGATACGTGCCGAGCAGATCGGTCTTGAGATCATACATTTCCTGCTGCGCGCGGTTCACTGCTTTAAAGTACTGGTACTTGGCATCCTGTTTTATGCGCACCAGGTCCCACAACGATTCAGCGTAGAATAATGTGGCTTTGTTCCTGAATGCATGCTCAAAAAACACCTGTTCTGTTTCGGTTTGCTGCTCCCCTACCACTACCGGTACACCGTGCTTTATAATACCTGCCTTTTCTGCCGCTATCTCAGTAAGCGTATTGCCCAATATGTCCTTATGATCGTAGCTGATATTGGTGATGACCGACAGTATGGGTGTGATGATATTGGTACTATCCAATCTGCCCCCCAAACCTGTCTCTATCACTGCAACATCTACTCCATGCTCCTTAAAGTAGACAAAGGCCATGATGACCGTTATCTCGAAAAAAGAGGGGCTGATCTCTTCTATTATTTCTTTGCAACGTTCGGTAAATGATACTATCCATTTCTTGTGGGCTGATATACCATTTACTCTTATGCGCTCAGTAAAATCAAGTATGTGTGGTGATGTATATAGTCCTGTTTTGTAGCCGTTCTGCTGCAATACTGCCGCCAGCATGTGGCTGGTGCTGCCCTTGCCATTGGTACCCGCAATATGTATACATTTAAACGACAATTGCGGATCGCCAAATGCTGTGCATAGCTTACGTATATTGGTGAGGTCAGCCTTTATGGCGTCCTTGCCCAGTTTGCTGAACATGGGGAGGCGGCTGTATAGATAATCGAGCGTTTGCTGGTATGCTTTATCAGGCATATTAGTTTGCGCCGGTTTTAAATACTATAGTTACTGTTCCAAATTGTTGCGGCTGGGCATCGGTACTGGGGCTAAATTTTGCCTGACTCAATTTCTGTAATGCGAGCCTGCTCAATTCCTGACTGGGTGAACTTGATACACGTGTGTTCACTATATTACCTTGCCTATCTACCGTTACGGCTATTTTTACAGTTCCTCCTTCATGAAAAGAAGCCTCAAAACGATCGGGAGATATTTGCCTGCCGGAAAGTGTGGTACTGATACCGCCCTTACCATTGCCCGGACTGCCAGTATAGTTTGTGCTACCCGGAGTACCACCCGGTACTCCCCTATCGCCGGGGCCGGTAGTATTGCCTTCGCTGGTACCCTTTATATTTTGCATGGCGCTATTCCCGCCCTTGCCTGTGCCGCCGTTGTACACATAGCGGGGCTGTTGCTGCACATGTTTTTTGTTCTTATCATCGGCCTGCTCGGTAGTGGTACGCTTGCGCTCATTGTTGGTGAGTACATCTGCCCGGTTGGTATTTTTAGTATTGTTTGCAGGAATGATGGCGGGTGCATTTACATCGTTGCTCTGCATCAAGTCTTTGGCAGCATTGCTGGATGCTGAGGTGCGGTTGTAATTTACAGTAGTAGTATTTGCAGATGGGTCTTCGGTGGACATAGGTTGGTCTGTGCCGCTACCATTATCGCTGGTACCAAGATTGACCTCCATGCCCATTTCTACCGGGGGCGTTACTATCGGCAACTGGTATTTCCACAGCAAGAACAAAAGGAACAACAGTATGTGCACCCCTATTGTCCACACCAGGGCTTTGATATTGATACTTTGTTGTTCACTTGCAACAGCGTAGCTCATGCAATAAAGTTAATAAACGCTATGAAATTAAAACTGTTAATGTATAAAATGAGCCCTAATATCAATTCCTTAAGGTTAATAACCCAAACGTTTCAATTCCGCTCGTACTTCTTTTGAACTCTTATACTTAGATACTAACTTCTCTCCCTCTCTATCCCCATCGAAATCACCGGATACTTTTTTACTGACTTTTTCCAGGTAAGTAAGCTTAGGTGGGTATTGGCCCGTTAACAGATCATCATAGATACGTGTTTCATAAACAGTACCCCATATCTGATAATGCCGAGAAGGCCACTGCAACATGACCACCAACTCCCGCGCACTATCCTTATCAGCATTCGCGAAAAAGATGGATGCAATATTTGCCGTACCACCTTCATTCTCAAATGTGTCGATGAAAACTCTTTTATACATCCCTTTACTTACAGGTACATACAAGTAGCCCAACACATCCTCATACTCCTGATCATCGCCCTGTAATGTATATGTGCGTATGTAAAAATCAAAGACCGATGTATCTGCGGTCCATTCTGTTGTACCAAACATTTGCTTATACAGATCGTTACCATTTTCTGGCAAACTCAACCCGCCTGGCACATTTCGTTTTACAAAGTCCATATTACTTTCTGCCGGCCTTTTAATAAATGTTTGAGCAGACGCTACACAACTGATAACGCAGATAATAAACAACATTAAAACGGAAGCCCTCATTGTTCGCATTGATCTTTAGGTTCAAGTATATTTATGTGTATCCTTAATGTGCAAATCCGCTTTCAAAA
>CBDIBP010000028.1:0-35233 GCA_965276955.1 Flavipsychrobacter sp. | reverse complement strand
ACCCGGCCATAAAATTCAATGTGGACCGTGTGCGGGCCAGCCAGCTGGGAGTGACCCAGAATGACGTAGCAAGTGCTATGCTTGTGGCACTGTCATCGAGCACAACGGTATCGCCATCGTTCTACATCAATCCGGTAAATAATGTGAACTACCAGGTGGCAGTAAAAGTACCATATGCACAACTGAATTCGGTAAACAACTTGCTGAACATGCCTGTGACCAATGGCAAGGCGCTGAGTGCGCAAACGATAGCAGCTGCGCCACTGGACCTACCAGGCTCGCAAACACAAACCCTGGGGAACCTGGCGACCGTAAGTTTTGAGAACCAATATGACCTGATAAGCCACTACACGGTGCAACGTGTAATAGACATTACCGCCAATGTAGATGGCCGTGATATGGGTGGCGTGGCGAATGATATAGAAAAGAAGATAGCTCATATAGGGCAACTGCCTGCGGGCATGCACATCTTCCTGCATGGGCAGCCCGAGGTGATGAACAGTACCTTCAAAACACTGGGACTGGGACTGATACTTTCTATAGTGCTGGTGTACCTGCTGATGGTGGTATTGTTCCAATCGTGGATAGATCCTTTCATTATATTATTTGCAGTGCCCGGCGCATTTGTGGGTATACTGTGGATGCTGGCCATAACAGGAACGACCATCAATACAGTATCGCTCATGGGATCGATAGTGGCAGTAGGTATAGCGGTATCTAACTCTATACTGATGGTGAGCTTTGCCAACGAGGTGCGCATAACCATGGGGCTGAATGCTATAGATGCTGCACTGGAAGCAGGTAAAACACGCCTGAGACCTGTACTTATGACAGCGCTTGCCATGGTACTGGGTATGATACCAATGTCGCTGGGCACAGGTGCCGGTGGTGAGCAGAACGCACCACTGGGCAGGGCTGTAATGGGAGGCTTGCTGGTAGCTACAGTAGTAACACTTTTCGTAGTGCCTGTAGTATACAGCCTGCTGCGCAAAAATGGTCCACAACGGCACAAGATGGATGAACAATATGAATATGAGACCCGCCGTAATGAAGATGGGAGTGCTTATCATAAAGACCTGCATGGTGACCATAGCCATGGTGTAGAAGGGCTGGATAGCGAATCAATTGTAAACGACCTGTAAAAAACTAAAAGATATATTATGACAGCAAAAAACGAGAACGCAACAAAGAGGATATGGATAGGAGGTGGCATCATTGTGGCCATTGCCCTGATAGGTTTCCTCACCATGGCCATACGGCAGAAGAACGCGCTGGCAAAAGAAACTGACAAGCGGCAGGACGAGGGCAAAAAAGGACCAATTGTAAAAGTAATAACTGCCGGAGGAAAAGCCGGAGACAAAGGCCTGGTGTTCATAGGCGAAGCACGCCCTTTCCAGTCTGTGACGCTGTATGCAAAGACCAGTGGATACATGAACAAGATACTGGTAGATAAAGGCGACAAAGTGAAGCAGGGACAACTGCTGGCTACCATAGTAACACCTGAAATAGACCAGTCCTACGAAGCAGCACTTGCCGATCTGAACAACAAAAGAAAGATAAGCGAGCGCGACCAGAAACTGGTGCAGAAAGAATACATATCGAAAGAAGATGCGGAAGCTACCGCAACAGCTGTGAAGGTAGCAGAGGCGCAAGTGCGCTCGCTGAAGGAACAACAGCAGTACAAAAATCTGACAGCGCCATTCTCTGGAACTATCACTGCCCGCTATGCTGATGCCGGAGCATTGGTGCAGAACGCTACCAATTCGCAAACCAGTGCACAGCCGGTAGTTACCTTGTCTCAACTGGATAAGATACGCATATACATTTATGTACCGCAGGCCAATGCAGAGCACCTGACGGAAAACTATCCTGTTACCATCACTATGGCTGAACGGCCTGATGTAAAGATCAGTGCGACCATAACCCGTATTTCCGGTGAACTGGACCCTAAGACACGTATGGAGCTGGTAGAGATAGACCTTGCGAACAAAGACAATGCGATAATACCAGGCAGCTATGTGCAGGTGACCTTACAGGCACCTAAAAGTGATAAGCTGACCCTGCCATCGGAAGCGCTGGTGGTACGGAAGGCGGGATACTATATTGCGGTAATAGACAAAGACAGCACCATACACTACAGGCCCATTGTAGCCGGCAACAATGACGGCGTGCAACTGGCAGTAGTGAGTGGCGTAAGCGCGGGTGATGTAGTAGCGCTGAATGTAGGCGATAACCTGACCGAAGGCCAGAAGGTGCGTATACAAGGATCGAAATAAAACGTTTCATTTTAATCTGATACAATGAAGAAAATATTTATTTTTTGCCTGGCAAACCTCCTTCTGCTTTGCAATAGCGCGCAAAGCCAGGTGAAGATATTGACCCTGCAGGACTGCCTGAATATTGCATACGACAAGGCGGCAATAGTACTGAAGAGCAATAACTATGTGGCATATACCGGCGCGCAGCTGCTGGGCGCCTATGGCCAGTTCCTGCCCGATCTTGCTGCCGGTGCGGGGTATAACTATGATAGGGGGAATAACTTTTATTCCTCTACGGGGCCCACCGAAGTGAACGTGAGCCGCAGCGCATTCAACTATCAGTTGGTGAGTACGCTGAATATCTTCAGCGGCTTTTATAACTATGCCAATTGGAAAGCCGCTAAGCTGAACCAGGAGGCAAGTACCCTGACCCTGACACGTGCCCGGCAGCAGATAGAACTGGACGTGACGCAGACGTACCTGCAGCTGATACTGGACCGGAAGATAGTTTTGCTGGATAGCAATAACCTGGTAACATCAGAAAAACGGGAAGCGCAACTGGCCATGCTTACAGAAGTGGGCCGAAAAGCAAAGACCGACCTGTACCAGCAACAAGCACAGACCAGCAGCGACAAGCTACTGCTTATAAATGCGCAAAACAGGCTGCGCAGTGACAAAATAACGCTGCTGCAAAAACTGCGTATAGACTCAACAGACAATTATGAATTTGCTGATATAGTAATTGACGACAATGCCGCAGCCGATAAGTATGGCAACCGCGATGCGCTGATAGCCCAGGCACTACAAGACAGGGTAGACCTGAGGACCGCAGACCTGAATGCCCGGTCGGCTGACTACAACATCATAAAATATAAAAGTGGTTATCTGCCGAAGGTTGGGCTTACTGCGGGATTGTATAATAACGGTGCATATTTTAATACGCTGAACATAAACGGGCAAAATGAACTTGCGGGCGCAACCCAGGCACCAGTATTCAATCAGTTGGGCAACCAGTCTTATGGATTGATAGGGATAAATGCAAGCTGGTATATCTTTGATAAATTCTACACGAGGTCGAATGTAGCGATAGCTAAGCTACAGGCCGAGAACGCGCGCATTGACCAGCAGGATACCGTGATTAGTATAGTATCGGACGTGAAGCGCGCCCACAATGATTATATAAATGCCGTGCAGCAAATGGAAACTGTAAATGCCGGCCTTACAGCAGCACAGAAGGCCTACGAGGCCGTGAACGGACGCTACCAGGAAGGCGCAAGCGATTTCATCACAGAGACCAACGCACAGCAAGTATTATTGCAGGCCGCGCAAAATAAAGTGCAGGCATCTGTGAATATGATGTTGCAGAAGAAAGTGATAGACTACTATACGGGGAATGATATAAGGCAGTAAGCAACATAAATTAAGAGTCCCGCAGGTGCGGGACTCTTTAATTTATAGATGGCACACTTACTGTATAGTGAACTTGATGGTCTTGCTGTTATCAACGACAGTAACCTTAAGCAAGTATAGACCCCAAAACACTACTCTACACCCGTGTGTATGTAAGTGAGTATCTGCTGTATCTCCTCATCTTTCAGGTTGGTGAATGCAGGCATGGGCATATCGCTCCATTTGTGGTACAATGCAGTGGCATATGTATTCTTGCCGCTTTGTATCACTGCACTACTGTTCTTTACGAAATCGGCTACTTGGGTACTGTCGCTCCAGCGGTTGAAGACACCCTCCAGTTTAGGCCCAAGGTTATCGGTCTTCATGGCATGGCAGCGTGCGCAGTTGCTGGCAAATAATTGTTTACCCTGGCCAGCAGGTTGCGATATTGCTGTAGTAGTGCCTGTACCTGCAGTGGTGTTATTGACACTCTGCCCACAGGCTGTAAGCAGCAGAGCCGATACAAAAAATAAAATAACTTTCTTTTTCATCTGGAATGACAAAAATATTTTTCAAATGAAATTGTGTGGAGGAATATGCATTCCCACTAAATACCAGAGCTACAGAGCTATCCCAAGTTATTGTTCCAGTGAGTGTATGCCATGCAATAAGCGCTTCCAGCGGATACCGTGCTTGCCGTAGCTGAGCCATACGAACCATGCCTTACCCACAATATGATCGGCAGGTACAAAGCCCCAGTAGCGACTATCAGCAGAGTTATGGCGGTTATCACCCATCATCCAGTAATAATCCATTTTGAAGGTATAGCTGGTGGCTGGCTGGCCATTTATTACATAAGTGCCATTATTCTCCACCAGCGTGTTGCCTTCGTAGTTGCGAATGACCCTGCGGTAGAGTGCAATATTCTGAGGTGTCAATTGCACGGTAGTGCCAGCTTTTGGTATAGTGAGCGGACCGAAATTGTCTCTGCTCCATTTGAAGTTAACCGTATCGTTAGGGAATGTAGAGCCATTCTCTGTATAGCCATAAGGATATATCATGGGGTTAACAGAAATGATCTGTGGCAGTTTTTTTACCAGATCCACCTGGTCATTTGCCAGGTTCAGTATGGCAGTTGCTCCATCGTTCCGCATCACATCAATATCGTTCTCCTCCATAAAGTCCTCTGGTATCCCAAAACCTTTGGCCTGCACCTGGTAAGAGCGTTTCTGATGCGGGTACACATTGCCCGGCTGGTTGTTGATGAACAGCACGCCATCCTTCACTGCAAGTATATCGCCCGGTACGCCCACACAACGTTTTATATAGTTCTCTTCCTTATCCACCGGCCGTGTGATAACAGTATACCGGCTCTTCAACATTTCCCTATCGTTGTTGAATTCGTTTCTAAGCGAAGAGTAATAGTCGCCCTCCGGCATTTCTGCAAGTACGGTATCGCCACCGGGGTAGTTGAATACCACCACGTCATTGCGTTCTACATGTCCAAAACCCGGCCAGCGGTGGTATTTCCACTGCACAGCCTCGGTGTACGACTTGCCCCCTGTTATGGGTAGTGTGTTGTGTACCAGTGGCACAGCAAGTGGGGTCATAGGCACACGCGGACCATAGGCCAGTTTACTTACAAAAAGGTAGTCATTGATAAGGAGGCTGCCTTCCATAGACCCGGTAGGAATGGTATATGCCTCGAACAAGAAGGTGCGTATAAGTGTGGCCGCTACAATGGCAAACAAAGCAGCATCCAGCCACTCGCGCCATACCGGCTTCTTCTTTTTGTTTTTTATATCCTTGTTCTTAGAGGTTGTTGCAGCCATTATGATATTGTGTGTAATGGCGTCAAAAGTAACAACTTCCCACTCATTTTATGATATGTATTTACAAATATTAGGTTAAGATAGCGGTATGAGCGCTATTGTTCCAGCGTATGTATGCCTCGCAGCAGCCTGCTCCAGCGTATGCCATGCTTACCATAACTGAGCCAAACGAACCACGCCTTGCCCACCACATGGTCTATAGGCACAAAGCCCCAGTAGCGGCTGTCTAATGAATTGTGGCGGTTGTCCCCCATCATCCAGTAGTGGTCCATCTTAAAGGTATAGCTGGTAGCTTGTTGTCCATTAATAAGGATGGTGCCGTTATGCTCTTCTAAGGTATTCCCTTCATAATTGCGTATGACCCTGCGATATAGGGCTATGTTTTGCGGGGTCAGTTGCACGGTAACCCCAGCCTTGGGGATGGTTATAGGCCCATAATTGTCCCTACTCCATTTAAAATTGACCGTATCATTAGGGAATGTAGCTCCGTTCTCCGTAACCCCAGTAGGATATACACTTGGAGCAATGGACACTACTTGTGGTAATTTTTTCACGAGGTCCAGCTGGTCGTTCGCAAGGTTAAGCACTGCAGTTGAGCCCTCATTCTGTACCATGTCAATATCATTATCGTCGAGAAAGTCCTGCGATATACCGAATCCTTTCACTGTTACTACATACATTCTTTTCTGGTGCGGGAAAAGCTTTGCCTGCTGACCATTCACAAAAAGCACACCTGCCTTTACTTCCAGCACATCGCCGGGCAAGCCTACACAACGTTTTATCAGGTTCTCCTCTTTGTCTACCGGGCGGGTGATGACCTTATAATTATTGTTCAGTTGCTCCCTGTCGTTATGATATTCGCTACGCAAGGTGGACTGGTAATCTTTTTCTGCTTCGCCATATAGGGCAGTATCCCCGGCAGGGCCATTGAAAACAACAATGTCATTGCGCTCAATATGCCCAAGGCCTGGCCAGCGGTGGTACTTCCACTGCACGGCGTCTGTGTATGACTTGCCGCCTGTTACGGGCAATGTGTTGTGCACCAGTGGCACGGCAAGCGGCGTCATGGGTATGCGCGGGCCATAGGCCAGCTTGCTTACAAAAAGATAATCATTGATGAGTAGGCTGCCCTCCATAGACCCGGAAGGTATGGTATAAGCCTCGAACAAGAAGGTGCGGATAAGCGTAGCTGCTACTATAGCGAACAAAGCAGCATCGAGCCACTCGCGCCATACCGGCTTTTTATTTTTTTTCTTTGCGTTCTTTTCTTCAGTAGTTATAGCAGCCATTTTGTATATAGTATATGTTGCGGTGTCAAAATAACTACTTCGTCGTCTTTTTATTGCTTCGTCAATTTCTATTTGTAAATTTTAACTAATTTATTATTTAAACCACTGTGTAGAAGAGATATAAAGATCTGACAAGTGGTATAAACACAAACATCGGGGTGCAATTGGCGCATTATTACTAATTTGCTTCAAAATTGTTTTTATGGCCCGTGAAGTAACGATATTAGGTGCTGGCCTTGTAGGCTCTCTGTTATCGGTAATGCTGCGTAAGCGCGGATATGATGTAAATATTTATGAACGCAGGCCCGATATGCGCAGTGCGACCATTGCAGCAGGCCGCTCTATAAACCTGGCCATGAGTACCCGGGGCTGGAAGGCGCTGGAGCTTGCAGGACTGAGAAGCGAAATGGAACAGATAGCGATACCCATGTACGGCCGCTTCCTACACCAACCCGATGGGCAAACGGCATTCCAGCCCTATAGCAAGAACAATGAAGCTATATACTCTGTGAGCCGTGGTGAGCTGAACAAGAAGCTGATGACCCTTGCAGAAAAAGAAGGTGTAACTATTCATTTTGACCATAGGTGCACCAAGGTAGATGTAGTGCGTAACCATATCAACTTTCAGCTGCCCGATCATACAGAAAAAAGCGTGGATGCCGACCTGCTGTTTGGTGCCGATGGTGCCTTTAGCGCGCTGCGCAGCAGCTATGCACAAATGGAGCGCGTGAACAGTGCACAGAACTACCTGGAATATGGCTACAAAGAACTGACCATACTGCCCGGTGCTGATGGCAAGTGGGTAATGGAAAAGAACGCACTGCACATATGGCCACGAGGCAAGTACATGATGATAGCGCTGCCGAATACGGATGGTACATTCACCTGCACACTGTTCATGCCATTTGAAGGGGAGAACTCTTTTGAGCATTTGCAAACCAAGGAACAGGTAACGGCGTTCTTCAACCTGCACTTTGCAGATGCGGTACCATTGATGCCTACCCTACTCGATGACTTTTTTGGTAACCCTACCGCTTCGCTTATCACAACTCACATTTTCCCATGGCACTATGCAGATAAGAGCGCACTAATAGGCGATGCCGCACATGCCATTGTGCCATTTTATGGACAGGGTATGAATGCTGGTTTTGAGGACTGCTCGGTACTGGATGCCCTGCTGGAAGAATATAAAGAGGACTGGCCTACCATACTGAAAGAATATGAACACCGCAGAAAAGCAAATGGCGACGCTGTAGCACAACTTGCATTACTTAACTTTACGGAGATGAGGGACAAGGTGGCCGACCCTGCCTTCCTGCAACGCAAGCAAATAGAAAAAGAATTGGGCCGCCGTTATCCAGAACAGTTCGTTTCTGTATACGAAATGGTATCTTTCAGCCACACCCCTTATAGCACTGCCCTGCAATGCATACAAAACCAGGATGCCTTGCTGCAACGCATAATGAGCGAAGGAGATATTTTTGCAAACCTGGAGGACACAACATTTAATGAAAAGCTGGATACATGGATGACGGATTACCACAGATCGATACAACAACTGGAAGCAGGAAAATGAGGCCGCAGAAAAGATGGACCCTAAAAACAGCAAATGAAGAGCATGTAAAAGACCTTTGTGAAACGCTGAAAGTAAGCGCGCCCTTATGCAGGTTGTTGTCGGTACGCGGTATCAATGACCTTGATTTAGCCCGGTCTTTTTTTAAACCAGAACTGGAACATTTGCATGACCCCTTCCTGATGAAGGACATGGAGAAAGCTGTAGTGCGCATTAGTGAAGCTATAGAGTGGCACGAGCGTATAATGGTATATGGCGATTATGATGTGGATGGCACAACGGCTGTATCGGTAGTATATTCTTTTTTGAAAAAACATTATGAAGGGCCACTTTCTTTTTACATACCCCACAGGTACCGCGAGGGCTACGGTATATCGCGTGCGGGAATAGACTTTGCCCATGCCAATGGGTATACACTGATGATAACGCTGGACTGTGGTATCAAATCAATAGAGCTGATCACCTATGCCAAAACATTGGGTATAGATGTGATCATATGCGATCACCCACCTTCCCGATGCTACGCTGCCACCTGCTGTAGCTATACTGAACCCCAAGCAGCCGGGATGTACTTATCCATACAATGAATTGAGTGGTTGTGGTATAGGATTTAAACTGGTACAGGCACTCCTGCAACACTGGAAGCTACCAGCTGACGAAGCGTATGAATACCTGGACCTGGTGGCTACCAGTATAGCTGCCGACATAGTGCCTATGGATGGCGAGAACAGGGTGCTGGCTTACTACGGCTTAAAGAAAATAAACGGGTCTCCCTGCCTGGCAATAGATACATTGAAAGAACTGGCCGGGGTGAGCAAGCCGCTGGCCATAAGTGACCTCGTATTTGTGATAGGACCGCGTGTAAATGCTGCGGGTCGCATGGATGATGCCCGCAAAGCAGTGGAATTTTTTATTGAACATGACCCGCATAAGATCGGTGAGCTTGCTGCTGCCCTGCACTCTGACAATTATGAGCGCAAGGAGGTGGACAAGACCATAACCCAGGAGGCACTGGAACTGATAGATAATAGCCCTGAACTACAGCAACGCAAAACTACAGTGCTGTACCAGTCGCACTGGCACAAAGGTGTAGTGGGTATCGTAGCCAGCCGATTGATAGACCATTATTACCGGCCTACCATAGTGCTTACTTCTGCTAATGGCAAAGCAACAGGCTCTGCACGATCAGTATCGGGCTTTAATATTTATGAGGCAGTACATGCATGCCGCGACCTGCTGGAAAGCTACGGCGGTCACTTTTATGCTGCCGGTATGACCATGGCAGAAGCTAATGTACCATTATTCCAGGCACGGTTCGAGGAGGTGGTATCGAAAACTATTCAACCTCAGTTGCTGATACCAGAAATAGAGATAGATGCAGAGATCAACCTGTCCAACATCCGCCAGTCGTTCTATAACACACTGGATAGGTTCGAGCCTTTTGGCCCCACGAATCTGAGGCCGGTATTTGTAAGCCGCAGGGTGTACGACTATCAGGGCAGCTCGCACGTGGTAAAGGATCTGCACCTGAAGCTACGGGTACACCAGCACAACGGCTATATTGTAGACGGCTTTGGGTTTAACCTGGCCGACAAATACCACTACGTGACCGAGGGGCCGTTTGACATGGTATTTTCTATAGACGAGAACGAATTTAATGGCACAACAAGATTGCAGGTAAAGGTGCTGGATATAAGGCCTGCCGCGTAAAATCAGAACATAAAGCAATGGCCCGGTACATGTACCGGGCCATTTGCATTATGTATGTGTGATAATATCTACTAAGCTCCTACCAATGCAATGTCGAACTGCACCAGCTCCACGAATTCATCCATACGGGCTTGAATGTCATCCTTCGTTATTTCTTTGAGGCGGGAAGGGCCAAATTTTTCAACACAATAAGAAGCCAATGCAGAACCTACTATGATAGCGGTCTTCATGTTGCTGAAAGAAATGTCGCCGGTGCGGGCAATGTGGCCTATGAAGCCACCTGCGAAAGTATCGCCTGCGCCTGTAGGGTCAAACACATCTTCGAGTGGTAATGCTGGTGCGAAGAATACATTTTTATCGTGAAACAGCAATGCACCATGTTCGCCTTTCTTAATGATAACGTATTTAGGGCCCATTGCCTGTATTTTGGCTGCAGCTTTAACAATGCTGTATTCACCACTTAGTTCGCGTGCTTCGCTATCGTTCACCATTATTACATCTACCATGCCTAGCACCGTTCTCAGGTCGTCCATAGCTACAGACATCCAGAAGTTCATAGTGTCCATCACTATCAGCTTCGGGCGTTTTTTCATCTGGTTGATAACGCTTATCTGCACAGAAGGTGCCAGATTGCCCAGCATCAGGTATTCACACTCCGTATAGCTCTCAGGTAGTTTGGGGTCAAATTGGGCCAGTACATTCAGGTCAGTGACCAGCGTGTCGCGCGTGTTCATGTCCATGTGATAGCGCCCGCTCCAGAAAAAGCTTTTACCATCCGGTACTATTTCCAGCCCGTCAAAGTTCACACCACGCGCTTCAAGGGCCTCTATCTCTTCTGGAGGGAAATCGCCGCCTACAATAGATACCATATCGATATCGTTAGTAAAGTTGGACGCTGCCCATGCCAGGTAAGTTCCCGAGCCACCTATTATACGATCTACTTTCCCAAAGGGTGTTTCCAGCGCGTCGAACGCCATGGTTCCTACTACCAGTAAAGACATTGATGTAAAATTTTGTGCAAATGTATGATAATGCGGTAATGTGACAATGCGGTAATACTATAATGTAAAAGAATTGTGGCAGAAAGGGGGCGACGGATGCGCTATACCTCCCATGCCCCATTATACACAAATACCGCGGCCCCAGACAACACTACATTGGTTGCTGTGGATGCTATAGGTTTTGTGAAAGATACTTTTAAAATACCGCCCGGCGTGTATACTGTTGTTTCAAAGTTGCCTGTGTTGTGTGCAGTTGCAGCTATAGCAGCCGCGGTCACGCCCGTACCACAGCTTAGCGTCTCGTCCTCTACCCCGCGCTCATAGGTGCGTACCCAAAGGTCGCCCCCTTCGCTATGTGCAAAATTCACATTGGTACCACCAGGGGCAAACTTTGGCAGGTGGCGTATGCGCTTGCCTTCAGTATACACAGGTACCTGGCGTACATCATCTACCCAGGCCACGTAGTGTGGTGAGCCGGTGTTCAGTATGCTGTGCCCCTCATTATGCTCGATACCCACGACATCCATCATGTGCAGGCTCACCGTGAAGTTGGCATTTATGATCGCGGTATGTGGGCCATCAATAGCAATAAAGCTGGCCTTATCCTTTATGATACCCAGAGCGGCTGCAAATGCCACAATGCACCTGCCTCCATTGCCGCACATAGTGCTCTCGCCCCCGTCAGCATTATAATACACCATTTTAAAATCGTGACCTTCTGCACTTTCCAGCAGCATCAATCCATCGGCGCCAATGCCATACCGCCTGTGGCACATCATGGCCACTTGCTCGCGCGATAGCGCTATGGTACCACCACGGTTATCAATAAGTACAAAGTCGTTGCCAGTGCCCTGGTATTTAAAAAAAGGAATGTGCATGTATCTGTGTGTTACTTATTATTAATGTACTCTTCTGCTTTTGTTGGAGCGCTGATAAGGTTATTGGAGTTGGTATACAAGTAATTGCGCCACTGCGGGTTCTTTATTTCTCCCGGCACTGTAGAGTGCAGCAAGGTATAATCTGAGATAGATTCAGATGTTCTATAGAACAGGAACACGCCCGCATCTACTTTTTTATTCACACCCGGCTGCCCTGACCCATCATATACCCATAATTCGTAAGGAAGGGTACCTATCTCATTATCTATGCGCAGGCGCTGGGCTGGTTTCCCGTGCCTGATGTATATGATGCCTCTATCTGTTTCATACCCCGTCATGGTAGATGTGCCAAAAAGTTTATTTACTTCCCGCACTTTCACTGTATAAGCTTCCCAGGCGGCTTTAGGGTCTTTTTTATTAAGAGCAGAGAAATAATTGTATATAAAGTACCGCATGTACAGGTCGTCTGGTTTTTTCAGGAAACCCTTTATGGTCTGGTACCCATTTTGATCGACCACGGGTATCAGCATTTTTAAAATGGCCCGTACCTGTGCATAAGAATACTTCGACAGGAAGGTCTTATTCAGATCAAGCACGGTAACATTTTCAAGGTCGGGTACAGATGCTATAACAGTATCCTCAGGCAGCTTTTCCGGGTTCGTATTAAGTATCTGGAAGAAAAGTGCCTTACTGGCTACCACCCTATGCAGGCCATTGAGCAGTACTGTGTTCACATAATAATTACCAGATGCCAATGATGTTATCTTAAATGCACCCAATGTGGGCACTACTTTCTCCGCCTTAATAGTATCGAACCTTGAAAAACGGGGAAAGGCTGATTCGTTCTCCCGTTGCGATATAAAGGTATGCTGCACCAGCGGATACTCTGCCTTGGGCACATCAAGGGTCTTATACAACTCAAAATAATAACGCAAAAAATGATGGTCATTGTCCAGGAAGTTGGTAGGCAGTGGTACTTGTATCTTATCATTCCTGCTATACACACTTTCGCTCTTGGCATCATAGACCGTATCCAGCAATTGCATATCGCTGTATAGCGGGGTATATCCTGGCTCTGCAATTGTGATACTATCTGTATATACAAAGCGGTTGGTGGTATCCGTTATATCCTGCATCTTCACACTAATGGTAAAATGGCCGTAGGGCAGGCCATATCTGTGCAGTTTCATCAGGTTGGTAGCCAGCAGTTCTTTTTCTGTATTTTTAGGGGCTGTTTGCAAGGTATAGCGGTCTTCCCTCACTATACCCGTATCGTTCTTGAATACAATGTCGGTCAGTATCATGGACGATAAGGTATTCTTGGCAGAACGCACATAGTGCAGCGACTTGGGGTCTATTTCCCATACCAGTTCTACATATGGCCTCAGGGTGGCGGTTTTACCAGTATCAGGTATATAAAAAACGGTATGCGAAACTACAGCTTCTATTGCCTGCGCATGCAGGGAAGAAAATAAAATAAGGATAAATAACTGTAGCGATCGCGTCATTGCACTATTTTTCGCAAATTACTAAAGTAAAACCTTACGCCGGACATGCCTGAAATTATTAGCTCTTTTTTACCATTTCCCAATATTGCCTGGTGGGCACATGCAGCACAGGCTACTGCTGTGTGTTTTGATGAAGCTGAGCATTTTGAGAAAATGAGCTACCGCAACCGTTACTACCTGGCAGGGGCCAACGGCGTGGTGCAACTAAGCGTACCCCTGGTGCATGGACGCAACCAACGTGCAATAATGAGAGATGTGCTGATAAGCGACAGAGAACAATGGCAGGTGACGCATTGGCGCACTATAACTTCGGTATACCGCAGAGCCCCATATTTTGAGCATTATGAACAGGCAATACATGGTCTTTTTCAACAGCCGTTCCATTCACTCATCCAGTTTAACCTTGCTACCGTACAATGGTTGCAAGCACAACTTTCCTTCTCGTTCGAGGTCACTACTACTCAAAAGTATGAGAACCAATATGGGGAAGACATCATAGACTTGAGGAATCTAAAACCCAGAACGGAAAAGGTGACCCTTACTACCTTCCCTTCTTATTATCAACTTTTTGGTGACCGCAATGGCTTTCTGCCTAATATGAGCGTGCTGGACCTGTTGTTCTCAGAAGGGCCATATTCAGGGTTCTGGATAAAAGAGCATATCAAAAACATTTTGCCTGTTTAATATCACATTCTTTCATACGCAATGCCGTGCTTTGGTAAAAAGGTTTGCTGGCATTATTTTATTATAACTGTCACTATTGTAATAAAATAGTATTATGTATCAGAAATTGACTTTTGTGAAGGTGGTTTTATTGTTGACATTTTTGAAGCTCGTTTCGGCATTTTCTCCCGCTGAAATAAATTGATAAACTTTATTGCAGGAAGTTACTCAGTGCTGCCTCGAATGCGGCGAGGTCCTGTATATGTGGTATATGTCCTCCTCCAGGTAGTTTTACCAGGTAGCTCCCTTTTATTTGCTGGTGCACTTGTTCCCCCAATACCTTGTATTGCCCATGGACATCAGCTACCTCTTTTGGCAGCTTATCCTTTCCTACAATTGTCCGGTCGGCCTGACCAATGATGAGTAAAGTAGGTGTATGTATGTATTTAAATTCATAGCACACAGGCTGTTCGTATATCATTTCGTAAGTAACTGCGTTTGCCCAGGCCACTTGATCAAAGTTAGGCTCCTTGAGGGCACCAGCCTGTTGTTGTACCAGTTCGTCATATTCGGGCTCCCATACCGGGAAGTAGCTTTGCATATACTTCTTATAAGATGCAAAAGTGGCTTTCAACTCTGTGCTATAGGCGCTGTCCAATGGTGTATAAGGCACGAACGTGCGATAGTCCTCAAACCCTATAGGGTTTTCCAGTACCAATTGGGTAACCACCGCAGGGTACATTAATGTGAACCTTGTGGCCAGCATACCACCCATAGAGTGCCCTACAAGTATGATATTGGTTATCCCCAAAGAATCGAGCAGGGCTTTGTTATTGACTGCCAGCCCGTGAAAGCTATAATGAATATCTGGCTTATCAGATCTTCCCCAACCCACCTGGTCTGGCACTATTACCCGGTACCCCTTTGTATTTAAAAATGCAATGACATCCTTCCAGTAATAGCCATTGAAATTTTTGCCGTGCAGCAATAACACAGCTTTGCCATTAGGCCGTACTGGCTGCACATCCATGTAGGCCATTTTTACATCCTTGCCTTCTACATGTACCTGCATGTAGTGTACCGGGTAAGGATATGGTTGCTGTGCCACTGCACATGTGCATATAGCCGCAAATAGTATGAGTATAGTTATCTTTTTCACCTGTTGCTATTTGAGCTGTACTACTTCTTTTTGCCGGCAACTACCAGCACCACACCCAGCACCGAAACAATAGCACCCGTATACACCGGCCACCCAACATGTTTGTCTTCCTTCTTATCTACCTGTATAGGGCCCAGGTCCACTACCTTTTTCGTGGTTTGGAAGTTGATGCCTGAAAAGACCATCATTAAGATACCTGCTATCAATAATACTATTCCTAAAACGCGCATGAAACAATTTTTTTATAGCTATAAAAAAATCGTGCTGATGACTGGAATATGGCATTTGGCAAGGCATGGTTATTGCTCATTGGCCGCTATAAAAAACTATATCATGGAAAAATTAATGAACAAGAAAGTAGCTATCCTTAGTGAAAGTGGATTTGAAGAAATAGAACTTACCAGCCCCAAGGCTGCCCTGGAAGAGGCTGGCGCAATAGTAGAAGTAATATCGCCCAATGCAGGAAAGATAAAGGGGTGGGATAAGACCGACTGGGGCAAAGAAGTGAATGTGGACCGTGTGCTCACTACTGCCGATGTGAATGACTATGATGCACTGGTACTGCCTGGTGGTGTAATGAATCCTGATAAACTGCGCCAGAATAAAGATGCTGTACAATTTGTAAAAACCTTCCTGGAATCTGGCAAAACTGTGGCAGCCATATGCCATGGTCCCCAAACCCTTATAGAGACCGGAATGCTGAATGGGAAAAAAATGACCTCATTCCCATCCCTGCAGACCGACCTGAAAAATGCAGGTGTGCAATGGGTAGATGAAGAGATGGTACACGATACGAATCTTATTACAAGTCGTAAACCTGCTGATCTTGAAGCATTTAACAGCGAACTGATAAAAGCGCTATCCTAAAAATTGAAATGATAAATGTGGTTGTTGTATGAAAAACCTGGCTTTAAACGATCGTAGGCATAATATTTATATAACATTATTACATAAAAATAATCGTATGAAAAAAATCATCACACTTTTAAACATGTTATCATTGTCCGCTTTACTCTCAGTAACAGCGTGCAATAATTCCGCGAACGACAAAACGACAAATGTTGCGGATACTGTGACCACACGAGTAGACACTGCAATGCAGGATACTAAACAAGCTGCGCAAAATGCGGTGAACGATGTAAAAGGGGATAACGGCAACCCGGATTCCAACTTTGTGGTAAAAGCTACAGCAGCCAACATGGAAGAGATAGCGCTCATAAAAGCCGGGATGGACATGGGTACAAGCAAGGAACTGAAGATGCACGCTAAAATGATGATGACCGACCATAAAGGACTTGCAGCCAAGGTAAAAGCATACTCAGCAGGCAAGCACTACACACTGCCCGATAATGACAATGGAAAATCGGCAGATGATATGGATAAGCTGAACAAGAATAGCAAAGGTGCAGACTGGGATAAGGCCTGGGCAAGCATGATGGTAGACAAGCACAACGACGCTATAGACCTTTTTGAGAAAGGACAGAACAACGTAAAAGATGCAGACTTGAAAGCCCTTATAACCAACACACTACCCACCTTGCACTCGCATCTGGATATGATGAAACAATTGCAGGATAAACTGAAATAAAACTCCTATAAAATTTTAAAAGGAGCGCTATTGAAAGGTGGCGCTCCTTTTTATGAATGTTAACTTAACCAAACCATCATGGCAAAAACATCAAAAGCGGCAGTTAAAAATGCCCCGGCTGCTAAAGCAGTAGTAAAAAATGCCCCGGCTAAAAAAGCCGCCGCGCCAAAACCAAGCGCTCCAAGGTCATCTGGTGCTTCATCAGCCTCCAGATCATCAGGACCTGCAACAAGGACAAAGAACGGCAAAAACATGCTGGAAGAATTTTTTGGCGATGAATTGAAAGATATCTACTGGGCCGAGAAACACCTTACCAAAGTATTACCTAAAATGCAAAAGGCGGCAACATCGCCAGCATTAAAGCAAGCATTTGCTGATCACCTTGAAACAACAAAAGTACATGTGCAGCGCCTGGAACAAGCTTTTGAGCTGATGGGTAAAAAACCACAGGCCAAAAAATGCGACGCGATGGCGGGTATAACAGAAGAAGGCGAAGGCATTATTGAAGAAACCGAGAAAGGAACAGCTACGCGTGACGTAGGTCTTATACTTGCAGGGCAAAAGGTGGAGCACTATGAGATATCTACTTACGGTGGCCTGGCACAACTGGCTCGTTCCCTTGGCCTCAATGACGTTGCCGGATTGTTGGAAGAAACACTGAATGAAGAAAAAGAAGCAGATAGTCTTTTAACGCAAATAGCCGAGAACGACATCAACTACGAAGCGAGCGAAGAACAAGAATAGTGGTAAACATTGTTTACAGGGGCTGCATAGACCATGCAGCCCTTTTTTTAATTTTTATTTTATGCCTGAAGGACCATCGATAGCAATACTAAAAGAGCTTACAGAGCAGTTTGCAGGGAAGAAGATACTGGAGGCAGGTGGCAATGCCAAAATTGATATGGCAAAGTTAGACGGCCAGAAGATCATTGCTATAAAGACCTGGGGTAAGCATTACCTCATTTGCTTAAAAGACCTTACCATCCGTATACATTTAATGCTTTTCGGATCGTACAGGATAAATGAGGAGCGGGAAGCAAAGCCAAGGTTGAGTTTGAAGTTCAGCAAAGGTGAACTCAACTTTTATGCATGCTCTGTGAAACTAATAGAAGAGCCGCTTGATGATGTATATGACTGGGGTGCCGATATCATGTCTGATGAATGGGATGCCGCAGCTGCAAGAAAAAAGCTAAAGGCGCTACCGGATACGCTTACATGCGATGCATTGCTGGACCAACATATATTTTCGGGCTCAGGCAATATCATAAAATGCGAGGTACTTTGGCGGGTACGTCTGCATCCCCTTACCCATATAGGTAACTTGCCAACAGCAAAGCTGAATGAGCTGATAAAAGAAACACGCAACTACGCCTTTGATTTTCTGGAATGGAAAAAGCAATATGTACTGCGTAAGCACTGGTCTGTGTACAGCAAAAAGCTGTGCCCACGATGCCACATACCGGTAATAAAAGAAGTGATGGGTAAAACTAAGCGCAGAACCTTCTATTGTCATAATTGTCAACTCATCTATGAGTGATCAATCGCAAAAGTTGCACGATGATAAACACTTAAACTTTAGCATTATTTTGTAGTCGAAGTGCATTAGCTTGCCATGTATTCATAAATAATATGCAAAGAGTTATAGTAGGGGTGTTCTTATTAGTATTTGTATTGGGCTGTAAGAGCGAAAGAGAAACGCCCCGGTCAACAAAAAGATTGCCCGGGGCGTGGCAGGCAACACCCATAGTAGTGGATGGCAAACGTAACGACTGGCCAATACCTTACCCCTTCGATAATAGTAAGGCACAGGTGACCTATGCTATCACCAACGATAAAGATAACCTGTACATTTCTTTAGAGACCGGCGACCCGGCCACTGAGTTGAAGATACTGCGCAGGGGCCTGGTGGTATGGGTGGACAGGAGCGCTACCAAGACCCAGAGAACATCTGTATGTTTCCCGTCTGACAATGAACATGGACAATTAAGGATAGCACCAGGCCGCGACCTTATAAAGCAGATAGATGAAGCTATGGCCAGCACAAATGAATTTTTCCTGAACGGCTTTAAAGGATGCCATGGCAAGTTTAGCCTTAAAGATGGTGACACCTGCGGCATAAGTGTAGGCGTAGGCCTGGATGAATACGACCAGCTGATATGGGAAGCGGTGATACCTTTTAAAACATTTTACCCTAAAGCACAGATAGATAGCCGCGATGCAGGGAAACCTATTGACATTTGCTTTGACATACTGGGTATGGAAAAGCCTGAAGGTATGGGCAATGGCGGTGGTGCGCCCCGCGTAGGCTTTGGTTTAGGTGGCGGTATGGGCATGGGAGGTATGGGTATGGGCTTAAATACCGGTGGGGGTGGCAGAGGCGGCGGAGCTATAAATGACCAACTGTACCGTACTACATCCTTTTGGCAGGAAGTGGGTATTGCCTACCAGCAATAAAACAGGCACGTGTATTGCTATATAATAATGACAAATGCAATTTGTAAATTTGCGTTATCCAATAATATATAACAGTTGCGCAACCCAACGCCTGAAAAAGTTTCGTGCAGATGAGAAGTTTCCTTTTATTGTTTTGTGCTGTGTGCTGCAATGCCCTATCTGTAGTACATGCACAACCTGCACCCCCTCCTATTAAGTATACAAAAAAAGAGATAATGGTACCTATGCGCGACGGTGTGAAGCTGTTTACCCGCATATATACACCTGAAGGGCAAGGCGATACACTACCTATACTCATCATGCGCTCGCCATACAGCGATTGGAACATGGGCCTTGTAAGCCCGGATAAGGACAGCTACGTAAAAGAGCTGGCACAGGGCGGCTACACATTTGTATACCAGAACATAAGAGGCAAACAAAAGAGTGAAGGCGAATTTCAGATGGAAGGCGCTTTCGATAAAAAGAATAAAGCACTTGTTGACGAGGCATCAGATACTTACGACCTGGTGGACTGGCTGGTGAAAAACATACCCAGCAATGGCAAGGTAGGCCAGTTGGGTATCTCATATCCAGGGGAGCTGGCCCTTATCAGTGCAGTAAAGAACCCCCACCCGGCGTTAAGAACGGTATCGCCACAAGGTACAGTAGGCGATTTTTTCCTGGGAGATGATTATTTTCACAATGGTGCATTTCGTCTTGCTTTCGCTTTTGAGTATGTATATAGCGAGGAGGCAGCACGTGGCGATACTTCATTTCCCTTCAAGCAGTATGACCTGTACGACTGGTACCTGAACCTTGGCTCGCTGGGCAATGTGAACAAGAAATATTTTCATGACCAGATACCTACATGGAATGACTTTGTAGCGCACCCCAATTACGATAAATACTGGGCGTGCAAGGCCCCGGTGAACTATACTGATACCCCTACAATACCTATACTGCATGTGGGCGGCTATTGGGACCAGGAAAATATGAATGGCCCGGAAATGCTATACTCCAAAATGGAGCGATATGACCGCGGCAACCTAAACTATATAGTGCTGGGCCCCTGGTGCCACGGGCAATGGTCAGACTCTGATGCATCGGTCATCGGCGACTATAAAATGGGGCGCAACACAGCCAATGATTTCAGGATAATACAAAAAGAATGGTTCGACCATTGGCTAAAAGGGGTAGGTGAAGGTGCATTTCCAGAGGCCATATGTTTCCAAACAGGGTCCAATGTCTGGAAGCGGTATGCACACTGGCCCCAACAAGATACCAGGCTCACCAAGCTATACCTGGCTGCAGACCATAGCATATCAACACAAAGACCAACGGATGCCGATGCCGGAGCTGATACTTACATCAGCGACCCTGCCAACCCGGTATGTTATCGTAAACGGCCCATTGAATTAACGTATTCTGATAGCTCTAACTGGGACTTCTGGCTTACCGAAGATCAGCGACAGGTAGACCACCGGCCCGATGTGATAACCTACAAGACCGAACCACTTGATACAGACATCACAGTGACCGGAAATGTAATTGCTGACCTTTTTGCAAGTACCACAGGCAGTGATGCAGACTGGGTGGTAAAGGTTATAGACCAATACCCTGACTATTATAAAAAAGAACCCGCTATGAGCCAGTATGAGCTAATGATAGCAGGCGATATTTTCAGAGGGCGTTTTCGCAATAGCTATACCACCCCACAGCCTATAGTGCCGGGCAAAGTAGAAGAATATAAGATAAAGCTGCACGAGATAAACCACGTATTCAAAAAAGGGCACCGCATCATGGTGCAGATACAAAGCTCGTGGTTCCCTATATTCGACAGGAACCCGCAAAAGTACGTGCCCGATATTTTTACTGCCACAAATAAAGATTTTATCAAGGCCACACAAAGTATTTATCATACCAAGCGCTATGCCACTTGTATAGAACTGCCTGTAGTAGGAGATAATACTAAGAAGCTAACCTTGCGGTAACGCTGCAGCAGGCTTGTTGGCATCCTCCCCTGCATCTGTATGATCAGTATTTTTTTCACTGGTCTCCTCTTCCTGTAGCTCTACTATGTATTGGTGTTTTAGATGATCGTAAAAAGAGTGTTTGCTGATGATATTGGCTGCCAGGCTGGCCACTATGCCAGCAAGCATGAGATGCAATATAACGTTATGACGGTCGGTCATCTCCAACACTAGTATAGCAGATGTAAAAGGGGAGCGGGTAACACCCGTAAGGAAGGCTACCATGCCTGCAAGCACCAGTATATTAGCATTGCCTGCAGCAAAGTGCAGCCAGCCTGCTATGCACGAGCCAATGGTAGCCCCGGCACCCAGTGCTGGTGCAAATATGCCACCCGCAGCGCCGGTAGAAAAAGACAAGACAGGGCCCAGCATACGTACCAGGGGCAGTTGCCAGCCGGCATCTTTATTGGCAGTGAAGAGTATCTTTGCCATCTCTTCTTTGCCCGAACCCAATATGCCACCGTTGATGAAGTAGGCTACCAGGCTCATAACAACTGCACATGCCAACACATAAAGCAGACCGGCATATTTTCCTTTTCTTGACTTCTTCCAGCTCATTAACTGCAGTATCAGCTTGCTCATGTACGCACCACCTAATCCCGCTACAACAGCAACCAATATCACTGCGAAAAGAATATAACCCGATAAATGACTCACATCAGGATACCCCAGGTATAAATATGGTCCCAGAAAAGCCTGTGCAGTAAGCCCCGCAATAATGACCGCGGTAAAAATGGCTGTTTTAAAATAGCTGATGTGTGTCTTTGCAAGTTCTTCTACGGCGAATACGATACCACCCAAAGGTGTGTTGAACGCAGCGGCAAGGCCGGCTGCTGCCCCGGTAAGTATCATATTCTTTTTAGAGATCTTGGGCCACGATGCTGGCAGCCATTCGTTTATCTTTCGGAATACGGTACCAGCTATCTGTATGGTAGGCCCTTCTCTACCAATGGCCCCACCACCCAATACCATAAGCATGCTGGATATGACCTTGAAAATGATGACCTTGATGTTAAGCAGTTTTTTTACCTTATCGTTATCCTTAGGATTAGCCAGCTCTATAGCGGCCATTACTTGTGGTATACCACTCCCCCTGGCATATGGGCTGAACTTGCTGACCAGCCACCAGGCACTAACAAAGCATACTGGGGTAACAATGAATATGAGCCACCGATGGTCGTGAATGATAGAGATGCCCATATTTTCTGCCCAGGCGAACAGGCGTGCGTAAAACACAGCTACAAGTCCCGTTATCAGCGACGCTATCCAATATGGGAATGCCTGCAGTAGGTGCATGCGTAACTTATCGTTGCGCAACCGGCCAAATAAATTTCTGAGTGTGGTACCTATATTGTCCAAGTCTGGAAGAATGACGCAGGCAACTAACTATAGCCTCGTAAAACAACCGCAAAGCTACAGCTCATATCAGCTAAGCGGTCAAAATAGGCTATGTTTTTACAGATGTATTTTTAAGGCAGGTATTAACTATTGCTATTTAGTGTTTTAGTATCCCTGTCTTGGGCATCGGCTACCCGCTTCATTGCTATTACGTAGGCAGCTATACGCAATGATACCTTATACTGTTCTGAAGCATCATACACCTCACCAAAAGATCGCTCCAGTATCTCTTCCAGCAACCGGTCTATTTTGGCTATCTCCCACTTTTCATCCAGGCGGTTCTGCAGCCACTCAAAATAAGATACGGTGACCCCACCTGCATTAGCCAGTATATCGGGTACCACCACTATACCTTTTTGCTGTATCACCTCATCCGCATCAGCCGATGTAGGGCCATTAGCTCCTTCTACTATCAGCCTGGCTTTTATATCATCTGCGTTAGCAGCTGTTATCACATCTTCTTTAGCGGCAGGTATCAGTACATCTACAGGTAGCGCCAGCAATTCGCCACTTTCTATAGGGGTGGCATCAGGGAAACCTTTTATAGAATTATTGTTCTTTTTGCTGTAAGCAATAAGGTGGTGTATGTTGAAACCGGCCGGGCAATATAACGTTTCATGTATATCGCTCACCGCTACTATTTTTAAGCCATGCTCATGCAGGAACAATGCAGAGTGCATGCCTACATTGCCAAATCCCTGTATGGCCACTGTAGCGCCTTCCGGCTGCAGGCCCAGGCGTTTTAGCGCCAGCATGGTTATTATGCTCACCCCACGCCCTGTAGCCTCTGTGCGGCCCAGCGAGCCGCCCGCCTCCAGGTGCTTGCCTGTTACCACACTATATATTTTCTTGCCGTGTACCTGGCTGTATTCGTCCATTAGCCACCCCATTTCATCAGCGCCTGTACCCATATCAGGTGCAGGTACATCTTTATTGGGACCAAAAGTATCTATAAGGGCCTTGGTATACGCGCGGGTCAGCTTTTCCAGTTCTGTTTTAGACATGGTCTTGGGGTTGCAGATAATGCCTCCCTTTGCCCCGCCAAATGGTAAGCCTACCACTGCCGACTTCCACGTCATCCATGCGGCCAATGCTTTTACCTCATCGATGTTCACATCTTTATCAAAACGAATCCCGCCCTTTGATGGGCCAAGCACAGTAGAGTGTATCACCCGGTAGCCGTCAAAATTGCGCTCCTCGCCATTGTCCATTATGATGGAGAAGTTCAGAATGATCTGCTTGGCAGGTGTGCTAAGGCTTTTTCGTTTTGCTGTACTCAGGCCCAGTATATCTGCTGCTACATTAAAGCGTTCCAGCATAGACTCGTAGGGGTTGATGACTGGGTGCTGTTCTGTGTGTATGGCCGTCATAATATTTGTAGTTATTATTATGACGACAAATTAATGCAAGAACCTAATAAATCATTTTAAATGACCATCATTTAACCAAGCTTTTACTGGCATCGTTTGCGCTGTGAATGGTAAAAGTATATGAGGCACATGGCTGCTACCACGCCGCCTTCACCAATTTTTCTACTTTAAGGAGGATATCATTTTTATCATATATCCTTATCAGGTAAACTGCATTGGCAAGGGTACTGATATCTATAGAGGTGGCATCCACAAGATAGTCGAGCTGTCTGCCATCTATAGTGCTTAGCGCAGCGTTGACCTTTTCCGGTGCAGAGATATATACCATATTGGTGGCCGGGTTAGGGTATAGCTTCACCAGCTCTGGTGCAATATTGGCGATACCAGTGCTTAGGCTGAATAAAGGACTTGTAGCAGAGCACCCGGTACTGTTGGCGACCACTACCGTATACCCGCCACCCCGTGTATGCGTGATGCAGGCCGTAGTATCGCCCGGTATAGGTTGGCCATCGAAGTACCATTGATAAGCAGCATACCCATTGGCGCATAAGTAATATCCATCGTAAGTAATGATGGGTGTAGGCACTGTTCCGGTACCTATAGTTGACTGCAGTGTGGTTACAGCACATCCTGCTGCAGATGTGACGCGCACGGAATAAGTGCCAGGCGCAGCTGCATTGTAAAAGGCAGTAGTAGCGCCTGTAATGTTGTTGCTATTGAGCAGCCATTGATATTGATAGCCTGGGTTCATAGTAGTTTGCAGCAGAACTGTGCCACTACCGCAAATAACGCCGGGTGCGTAAACGATAAGTGTATCTACAGGCAGCGGGTTGATGGTCACCTGCACAGGCAAGGAGTTAACAGTGCACGAACCATTAAACACTTTTACAGCATAGCTGCCCGTAGTGCTTGCGGTGAGTGCAACGTTCGTAGCGCCATTAATAGCTGCTCCATTTTGCTGCCATTGATACGAAAGACCGGTGCCTGTATCAGCGGTGAGCGTAATGCTGTTGGGTGCACAAAGTGAAACACTTCCTGCCGGTGTTGTAGTGGCCAAAGGTGCAGCGGTTACATTCACCAGCACAGCTGCCGATGTATCGAAACACCCATTGGGGTCTTTTACCTGTACTGCATAACTGGCCTGCGTTGTTGCCTTATAAGAGATGGCTATAGCGCCGGGAATGATAGTGTCATTTTGCAGCCATTGGTAAGAGAAACCTGCACCGGCATTGGCATCTATGACCAGGCTATCTCCACTGCAAATGGAGGTGGATGCCTGCGGCGTAGCCGTGGCCACAGGTTGTGGCAAGTAGGCTACAGGATATATAGACGACGTAAGCGAGCACCCAACAGCGGTGGTCACTTTTACAGTGTAGTTGCCTATGGTAGTGGTGGTATAGTATTGCGTAGTAGCGCCGGGTATAGGCGTGCCATCCAGCATATATTGATAGCTAAAGGGCACTGTGGCACCACTATCGGTATGCAGGGTGACGCTGCTGCCCAGGCAGAAGAATGCCGGCCCTGCGGTAGTGATGATAGCGGGTGGCAGTATATTTACGGTGATGCGCTGCGAAGGGGTATCCGTAGCCACACAGGTGCCATCCGATTCATATACGGTGTAGGTACCAGTTACCCGTGCCATATAAGCCGGCTGCGTAGCCGCGCTGATGTATATACCATTCAGCTTCCAGTAGTAAATGATGCCCGGCAACGTATTGGCCTGTAGCAATATGGAATCGCCGAGGCACAGAGTAGTAGGGCCCTGTGGGGTAATGGTGGGTACAGCAGGAGTGCTGCTGACGGGTATGATGTTAGATACCGTAGTGCAGTTGTATGCATTGGTGGCGGCCACAGCATATGCGCCGGTAATGTATGCTGTAAAAACATTACCCACTTCGCCCGGTATAGCGGTGTTGTTCATCAGCCACTGGTAGACCAGGCCGGTGGCAGCGCCGGCTGTAAGCACTACAGAATCTGCCGGGCAGAAGGGGTGACTTAACGATGCGGTGATGGCGACTTGCGGAGCAGGGTTCACGGTTATGCCTATGGCTCGTGGTGCGCTTGCACAGCCATTCAGCAGGGCAGCCACCTGTAGTGTGCCCGCGGTGGCTGTATTGTCAAATGTAGCCTGTATACTGCTGCCTGTGCCTGCAAGGGTAATCCCTGCCCCGGTGTAGGCCCACAGGTAGCTAACGCCGGCAGTGGCAGGTACACTATAAGTTAGCGCCTGCCCCTGACATACGGGGTTGGTAGCTGCTATGAATGCCCCCGGCTGTGCGGGTGTTGGTTTAGTGGTATCGGTATGCAGTACGGTAAGTACGCCATTGCAACCGTTGACCCTGGCTTTGATGGTTGCTATACCGGTCCACCCTGCAGCATACGTTACTGTTCCGGTCAGCGTATCTATACTATTGCCTGAAAATGCAGCCGTTGTACTATCTAGTGAGTAAGCGATGGTCGGGGCATTAGTGGCCGTGGCCGGGAACGCCGTACTTGCCATGCCCTGGCAACGTGCCGATGTGGCACCCGGGGCAAAGGTGGGCTGGCCTATAGATATGGCAATGGTTAGGTTCATTCCATTGTCGCTGCCTGTAGCTGCTATGTTGCTGCTCACCACCCGTATGCGGTAACCCGTGCCTGATGGGGTATTAGTCGGTATTATGGCTTGTATGGTGCCCGATGCAGTACCTGTATCTGTACCAATGGTAACAGGCGCGGCAAAGGAGCCCGATGCATCAGAAAGCTGAGCAGTGAACACATTGCAACTATTAATGGTGCCACTTACCGTAAAAGGTACCCCAACTGCATATCCTTTACACAGTGGGTTGGCTACAGTACCGGTACTGAGCGTGGGTGTAACTATTGGCGGCGTGGAGAATTTCACCAGCAGGCCATCATACCCGCCACCGGAGGTTGTTTGGTAAGCGCCCGGAGTGGCAAGGCCAAATGCGGAATTGGTGCCTCCTGCCATGTAGATATTGCCGTTGTGGTCTAACGCCATGACGCCGGGATAGCCAGTGTAAGATGCCCAGGTGCGGATGCCTGCGGTATCAAATTGTGCCATAAAACCATCGGAGCCGCCGTTGTATACGTACCGGTCAGCACAATATGTAGCTATGCCTGTGGCAGAAGATGTACCTCCGGTCATGAAAATATGGTCAGCGTTATCTATTGCAATGCCTGATGTATAATCATTGCCACTGCCACCATAATAGGTTTCCCACAGCCTGCTGCCGTTCGTATTGAATTTGGCCAGGAATGCATCGTAAGTGCCTCCGCCGTATACACTTTGGTAAGCCCCAGGGCTGGCTGCCGTTGATGTGCTTGTAGTGCCACTCGCAACATATATATTGTTGCTTTTATCAACGGCCAATGAACCACCAACACCAGTTCCCATTGGGAAGTTCCCCAAATAAGTACCCCACGACCGCGTGCCCGCAGGACTGAATTTGACCAGAAAAAGAGCATAATTGCCTGTAGTTCCTGAATAAAACTGCTGATAAGTGCCGGGGGTGGCAATATTGTTGGTAGAACTTGTAGTGCCCAATGCATATAGATCTCCTGAAGCATCTAAAGCAAGATCTATGCAGTTGTCCGGCCCTGACCCTCCATAGTAGGTGCCCCATACAGGCACACCCAAGGAGTCGAATTTTGCTATATATGCATCGACCCCACCACCCGGGGCAGGTTGGCTTGCCCCTGTTAAGGAAATACTTCCGCCACCGTTGGTATTGCCTGCCATGTACACGTTGTTTTGTGCATCTGTTCTGCAAACGATCGCATTGCTGATGCCGTAATAGGTTGCCCAAAGACGAGTGCCGGATGAGTTGAACTTAACAAGTAAAGAGCTATACGCATTAACGGTACCTGGCTGAAAGACCTGTTGGTATGCCCCGGCGGTTGCCAACCCCGCGCTTTGGGTACTTCCTGCCAGGTACACACTGCCCGTGGTGTCGGTGGCGCAAGACCAGCCGAGGTCATCATTGCTGCCCCCATAGTAAGTAGCCCATATAGGGCTGCCTGCAGGGCTGAACTTTATCAACATGGCATCGTAGGTCCCTCCGCCATATGTAAGCTGGTAGCCGTTCACTGCAATACTATTTGTTGATGACGTGAAGCCTGCTACATAAACATTTCCAAATTTGTCTGTCGCACAACTTCCAAATATGTCATCCCCACTGCCACCATAGTAAGTGGCCCATGCCACACTGGGATCTATACGTAACTCCTTGCCCGTAGGTGCATCTACTTCAAATCCAATCGTTCCATCACTATTTTTTTTAAACGTTGTCTTTAGCGCTTTGTTGCCCATGTCATAGCTCACCGGTGCTTGCTCCCTTATCTCTCCCAGGGTGGTCTTCATCAATAGTTCTCCCATGTTGGTTATCTGCACACTTTCCGCATCATCTATTTGTAGTTTTATCTGCTTGGGGTCGCCACCTTTGTGTACCACAAAGTCATATTTCAATCCACTACCATTGCGATACACCACCCAGTCTATGTGGGGATATACATTCTCATAAACCAGCCGCTCATAAGCGCCAACAATTGTAATGCCCTCGGGGCATCCTGTTGTATAATAGTTTTCCGTGTATGCATTTTTCAACTCTTTACGAATGGCAGGATGTGCATTTGCCCCAGCCAGTGACAATGAAAAGCGATAGGTCTCTTTTTTTACATTTTTTATAGCAGCTGCAGGCTGCAAAAGGTCTTGTGCTTTGTGCGGGTCGTACCCATCAGGATACGTGACCTTGGTGAACTGGTAGCTAATGCCGGTAGCAGTAAGGAACACTTGCGTGCCGCCACTATGGGCAGTGAACAAAATATCGGCGCGGTGGTTGCCATTATCATCTATAACCTGCCCGCGGTTCTCTGCAAATAGCAGGTTGGCCGCTGCATGCATATGTACGTCATTAGGTTGTGACGCGGTACGTCCTTCAGCAAATTGTGCTGGAACAGCTAATAGGGCAATAATGAGCCATTTTACAACAACTAAATAGTTTTGGTCACACATAATGCATCGGGGCTTACAGTTTTTTTTTAGATAAAGATCTACATATAATTCAAATATATCACTTATATTTTATAAAGACAATTTTTTAGACCGTTAATAACCCCATTCCTATTTAATATAAATTTTATCAATAAACTTCTAAAAAATAATATTAATAGTATTTGTTTTTTAAAATATTGTTATACTTTAGTTTAATATTAACTTTTAAACCCGGCTACTACATGTAGTTAAAAGAAGGACTTTTTTACTACTATAGGTTTATCACAGCATATAGGAGACCTATCCTGCACTTTAGTTTACTTATTTCTTTTATTAACTATTTAAACCTTTAAAATGAAGAAATTATCAGTTCTGATACTTACAGTAGTATCATTGTTTGCCGGTTTTCAGGGTTTTGCCCAACAACCTAACGACCTCTGTTATTATACAGATGCATCCGGGAATATTTGGGTAAAAGGTGTTCTGGGTAATGGTAGCGACCCCACTTCAAGTTATCTATGGACGAGCGCTACCGGCTTTGTATCAGCCTCAAATTACTTTACAGACCCCAATGGGAAAAGTATAGATATCTTATGGGCGTTACCGGGCTTTAGTTCATACTTGGGTTCACCTTTTAGTTTCCCTACACGTTTCAACTATTATGATACCCGGTTCCCTCAGCCGCCCTGTATATCAAATCAAGTCTATTGGTCTGGTCAAAATGTATCTGATCCAATCTCCAGTCCAAGTTTGTCATTCCTGCAATCTTCCATATGCGCCTGCACTCCTATGGCCACTTCTGGTTGCATATACGATGATGGATCGGGTAATTTGACCATTACGCTATACTTTGACGCTAATGAATATATAGTCGACCCAACAATGTACATATTTGCTCCAGGTTCTTCTGCGCCTATTACTTCGGCAACAGGCGGTTTAAGTGCTGATGGGCTGCATTCCGTCTATGTATTTTCTGCGCTCGAAACCGATCTTGCATGGATAAATGCATGCACAGCTTACCAAATATATTATTATAATGCATCATATTGGTCTAATCCTGCAGGAGGACCTCCAGAAGTAGAGCCTGAAAAATTCGCTAATTCCATCGTGGCTGGTCCTTGTTGCGGTACCGGTTGCGGTACACGTGAAGATAAAGTTGTGTACTCTATAAATAGTAAGGATGTTCCGCCAACAGGCGTTGGCGGACCTGAGACAGTTCATTTTACAAATGGTACCGGAGGTGTTTGGGACTTTGGTGATGGCACTTACGCCGGTAGCGGAGTTGACCATGTAATAGAAGTTACGCACAAATACCCTTCCGCACCTCATACATATAATCTAAATTACAATGAGATCATACAGATATTTCCTGGCGTACCATCTTCACCTATAATAAACGTTTGCCAGAACGATGATCAGATAATATGTCTTCCTTCATTGACTGTCACACCCTCTCTATCACCGGCCGATGCACCGACCCTGGCAGATGTGATCAGTAACAATGTATGTGGTGATTATAGTTTCACAACAACTTTTGAGAACAATGAGACGGTAACTATTTCTGCTGATGTGAATGTAGCGGGCGCCAATGCACAGATAATATGGGCTCCAGGTACTACCCCGCAGAACTATCCTGATCCAACTTTCACAGCATCAACGCTTGGGCAATATCCTTATTATGTTCAGTCTCATACATACACCGGAGCACCTATAAGTGGCCTTACCATAGAGTTTGATTATAGTCGTCCATATTCACCAAGTGGATATTCTGGTACCCTTACATGTCCTATGCAGCTGGTGAGTAGCTGTGTACAGGCAAAGCAACCCCACAACACATCTGTAACACAAACAACAAAGAGCGTTACCGATGAAAAACTGGCTCCCAATCCGGCATCTGATGTTTCTTACTTAACGTTCACACTTGCTGATGCAGACCATGTTGAGGTAAAAGTGGTAGATGTTGCAGGCCGCACGGTAGCTACCCCATTACAGGGTCAGTTATCTGCAGGGTATCACAGTATCGAGATACCTACCAGCACACTTCCTTCCGGTATTTACAATGTTATTATGCAAACCAACAAAACGGTCACTTCACAAAAGCTTTCTGTTTTAAAATAGCATGTTGTAAGACCTGTTTAAAAAGCCGCCCTGAGGGGCGGCTTTTTTATTGATATAGCGTGATCAAAATAATAAGTGCTTAATTTTTCGTAAGCCTGTTCACACCCGCCTTTGCCTGCTGGTCTATAGAGGTCTGGAAATCATGATCGCGCATGCTCAGCGCTTCGTTAAATCGTTTTACGGCTTCGGCCGGCTTCCCTTCTTTTTCATACAGGAAGCCCATTTGCAGTGCTGCCCTTGCAGCAAAATGTTCGTGACGGTCCCTACCCATGTTTATAGTTGTTTGGTACAGGTTGATGGCCTTTTCTCTATTCCCCAGTTCGTCATATACTCTACCCATCCTGAAGTAGTATTCCAGCTGATCTTGTATCGCCAGCTTTTTTTCATTTATTTTTTGTAATATCTCAAAGGCCTGGTTGTAATAACCACCATCTATGAGTAGGCGCGCCTGTAGGATGCTTGCATTAGGTATAGTACCATTTTCGCTGAACCGTTGTGCCTGCTTATCTGCATCTGTACTGGCATTGCCTGCGTTGCTTATATGTTCCCGGCTATAGTTTCCTTGTTTTTCATAGCCGTGGGCATAGTAGTAGAGCGCCATCTTTTGCCAGGCATCTTTTACATACGGCTTGCCGGTATAGTTCTTCAGGAACCGCTCAAAATAAGTGATGCAATTGCCATCCAGTTTATTCAGCAGTGCGCAACCCATCTCATAATCGAAAATAGGATACTGACTGTAGTATCTATTGCCTTGCTCTTCTGTAAGGGTCTGTATCGCAGCATCAGCCTTTCTATAGTTCAGCGCTACATTTGCCTTCAAAAAAGCATACAGCAGGTTGTTGTGTGTGTTCAGCTGACTACTGTTTATATAGTTCCACACTTCAGCTTTTTGCGAGAGCAGGTAGAAACGCAGGTACAGGTAATATATCACACCTTCGGCTTTCAGCGGGTCTGCATCGGTATGTGTATTTACGAATTCAGACAGGTTAGCAATACCTTTTTTTACATCCCCTTTCAATCCGAACAGCACCGCTATCCACTTGTAGTTATCGGGTATGGTGCCGGTAATGGTCTGCTCCAGCCCATAAAATAGCTGATTGTATTTAAAGTCCGGGTGCTCTTTGCGGTTCTCATCGCTTTGCATATAAGACTTCCGGAAAATGAATGCCGCACCCAGATTATCATTAAAACGTATGCGCACCAGCGCCCAGTGCAGATACAGGCCCGCCTTACAGAAGTGGTACCAAGGCGAATTGTGATCACCTTTCTCCAGGAGGTCTATCCGTTCATCCAGGTGGCCTTTTCGCTGCTCATAGCTATTCTTATCGCCACTAAATAGTAGCGATAGCAGATCGCCATAATCTGCTATATAGGCGGCCATCAAGTTGTAGGGGTTTTGCCTCACTTCTCGAAGTATGGCGGCATTCCCTTCCGGCATTTGCAGCGCTATATAGGCGTTGTAGGCTGTGCGGCAATTGTCATCGTACTGGTATACATATTGTTGTGCACGCGCAGTAGAGCATACCAAGAATACCGGTACAAAGCATATTACATGCCGTATATACTTCACCAAACCGCTTTCGTTTCTTTTGAACCCGTTTTTTTTAAGCCCCATGTATACCGCAAATGTAGTGCAGATTGTATTGTATAAATAAAATGCCAGTATCGATCTGTCTTGGTATAAGCCAAAAAGAATGGGCACCATAAACGGCGCCCATTCTTTTTAATATGGATGTAAATATTCTTACCAGCCGGTTTTCACCAGCTTCTCTACCTTCAATAGGTTATTGTTTTTGTCATACACCTTTATCATATAGATGGCATTGGGCAATGAACTGATGTTTATAACCGTTGCATCCGGTACGAACATCAATTGCCTGCCATCCAGGCTGCTAAGCGATACATCTACTTTTTCAGGAGCGCTTATGTTTACTATACTGGTAGCAGGATTAGGGTACATCCTTATATCTGCCGTGGTAGTGGTTACATTAGCCACCCCTACACTATTGTAGTAATAGGGCACGCTCACTCCTGTGCACCCGTTACCGTCAGTAACCAAAATGGTATAGCCACCGGTCACTGTAGGTGTATAGGTCTGGTGTGTTGCACCAGCTATTGGGTTCCCGTTCAGGTACCATAGGTAGGTATTAAAAGCAGTACTTATCAGTCCCGTAGTACCATTCGTTGAGATGACCGGTACAGGCGCAGTGCCATAGTTGACCGATACAAGCGGTGTATATACTGAGCAACCGAGGTTATTAGTTATCCTTACAGAGTAAGAACCTGCAATGCTAAAATTGTACTGCCCTGCGGTATCGCCTATTATAGGACGTCCATTGATATACCACAAGTAGGTCAACGTTGGGTCTTGCACTATAGAAAGTGCTACACTGCTACCAGCGCCTGGGCAAATAATATTGGAGGTATAACTAATTGTGCTGTTAGCAGGCAATGGCTCTACCGTTACTGCTATGGTAGGTGTAGTATTGATACACGTACCATTGGTAACTATAACGTTGTAACTGCCGGCAACAACAGCTGCGTATTGTGCACCTGTAGCACCCTGTATGTTATTGCCGTTCATCAGCCATTGGTAGGTATAGTTCTGCCCTATGTTCAGTGTTCCCAGTATCACACTATCGCCTATGCAATGGTCAAGGAAGCCGCCCATGTTGTATACTTGTGCCAGTGGCACCTGCGTTACCACCACAGGGGTAATGGTTGAAATGGTCTTACAATTGAATGTATTAGTGACCTGTACCGTATAATTGCCACTGTTATGTACCACGTACAATGGGGTAGTAGCATTATTTATGCTAACGCCATTCTGCTGCCACTGGTACATAAAGCCTGTACCGGAGCTTACTGTGAGTGTAACACTATCTGCAGAACAGAAATTCACAGCGCCATTGGCAGTAACTATCGCCGCCGGGTTAGGGTTAACGGTGAAAACAGCAGCAGCAGATATTGCTGCCGGCGTACATGCCCCTGATACTACGCACCTATACTGTATATTGTTCAATGATAGTGCCGCATTGGCCACAACCAGGGTATTGGTAGTAGTTCCGCTGTAGGAGCCAGCATTACTGATGTTGCTAAAGCCGCTTCCAGCATTCGCCTGCCACTGGTAGCTAATGCCGGTGCCAATAGCTTGTATGCTGAACTGTGTGTTGCCACCTGCACACACTGTGCTTGCTTGCGGCTGTGTAGTTACTGCAGGCAGCTGACTCACTGTAAGTGCAGCAGCGGTAGTATTGGTGGTACCACACATATCGGTACATACTGCACGATATTTATAATTGTTTTGCGACAGCGATGTGGTAAAGCTGTAAGTAGTATTTGTCGCACCATTGATGTTTGACCATGTAGCGCCGTTATCAGTACTTACCTGCCATTGGGTGGTTACCGGCAGCACATTCGCAGTAGCAATACTGAAGGTAGCAGTACTTGTTTCGCACACAGCCGTGCTTGTCGGGTTGGTAGTTATTACCGGTACTCCATCAGCTGTTATAATGGTAGCGGTGCTGGTAGCAATTGCTGGCGTAGCACAGGTCGCGTTGCTAGTAATGGTCACTGTTATTGCATTGCTGTTGGTCAGTGTTGCATCGGTATAAGTATTGCTGTTGGTACCCACATTTATGCCATTCTTCTTCCATTGATATACGGTGCCGGTACCGCCATTCACCGTCGTGGCGGTAAAAGTCACAGGTGTTCCGTTACAGATAACATTGCCGGGGTTTGCTGATATCGAAACTGATGGCATTAGTGACGGATTTACCGTTATCGTGGACGTTTGCGCAGCGCCCGAACAGCCATTGGCTATAGGGTCACTGTTATAATAGCTGTAACAGGAGAAGGACCTGAGTTGAACACATTCATTCCACTTATGCTATTGCTGACACCTGTAGCTGGTATACCTATGGCTGGTATCGTATTGGTCCAGTTGAACGATGTCAGCGGCACGGTACCCGTAAACAATATCGGGGCAATTGGCGAACCGTTGCAAACTGTTTGTGATGGTGGTGCTACAGTAACTGTAGGCA
>CBDIBP010000027.1:0-155599 GCA_965276955.1 Flavipsychrobacter sp. | reverse complement strand
AGAATGGTGAGAGTGAATATCGCCTGAATGATGTGAACTGCCGGTTGAAGGATATCCACAACCTGTTCCTGGACACGGGTGTGAGCAACGACAGCTATGCCATAATAGAGCTGGGCATGGTAGATGATATCATCAAGGACAAGGAAGGCAGCCGCCGCCGCATGCTGGAGCAGGCTGCCGGCATCAGCATATACAAGACCCGCAAGAAGGAAGCCAAGCAAAAACTGGAAGGTACAGAGCAAGACCTGAGCCGTATAGAGGACCTGCTGTTCGAGATAAGCAATAACCTGCGCACGCTGGAGAACCAGGCGAAGAAGGCGGAGAAATACCTGCAGATAAAAACAGAGTACAAAGAGATAAGCATAGAGCTGGCCAAGGCAAGCCTGGAACAGTTCAACGATCAATACAAACTGCTGAACGAGCAGAACGAAAAAGAGACCGACCGCAAGGCACACCTGGAAGCTGTAGTAGCCACAGAGAGTGCAGCTGTGGAAGAAGACAAGGTGAAGCTGGTAGAGAAGGAGCAGGAACTGAGCGGGCTGCAAAAACAGTTCAACGAGCTACAGAACCGCATACGCCAGCTGGAGAACGAGAAGAAGCTGGCAGCCCAGCACCTGGACCACCTGAAGGAGCGCGAGAAAAGCCTGAACGAGTTTTTGAGCGGCGCTGGTACTCAACTGCAGCAGCTGGAAGAGAGCATCAGTTTTGCAGGCAGGCAGATAGAAGAAGAGACCGAACTGACGCAGGAACTGCGCGACCAACTGGAGACCCTTCGCGATACGGTAGACGAGAAGCGTGCGGCCTATGACGAAAAGAAAGCCGTGGTGGAAAGCATGCGTGCTGAATACCAGACCGTGCAACGTGGCCAATTTGAAGCAGAGAAGAAAGTAGCCATCGCTGATACCAGTGTAATGAACCTGCAACGCAGCATACAGCAGGTGCAGGACGAGGGCGCTAATCGCAATGCACAGATAGCACAGATAAACACTGAGCGTGCCGATACGGAAGATGCCCTGCAACAAAAGCAGGACGACCTGCAGACATTAGTGACCAAGCACGAAGAGGTGAAAAGCAAGATACTGCAGAACCAGGAGCAACTGGAAGCCCTGCGTGCACAGCTTGCCGATGAGAACCGCCGCAAGGATGCCCGCAAGAACGAGCACGACCTGCTGAAAAGCCTGGTGGACAGCCTGGAAGGCTACCCGGACAGTATAAAATTCCTGAAGAAGAATAAGGAGTGGAACAACGATGCACCGCTACTGAGCGATGTATTTGTGGTGCAGCAGGAATACCGCACCGCGCTGGAGAACCTGCTGGACAACTACCTGAACTACTACATAGTTGATAATATAGATGAGGCTGCCAAGGCAGTGACACTGCTGGAGCAGAATAAAAAAGGCAAGGCCAACTTCTTTGTGCTGGATAGGTTCGCTACCTACCAGGCGAGCACCCATGCCGCGCCTGCTGATGCTATACCTGCGCTGAGTGTGATAACCATAGATGAGCAATACCTGCCACTGGCGCAGCACCTGCTGGGGCATGTGTACATCACCAAGGATGGCAACAGCGTGCTGCATACCGACCTGCAAAATGGCTTTGTGCTGGTGGAGCAAAGCGGCAAGATGGTGCGGGGTAAGTATACGCTGGGAGGTGGAAGCATAGGACTGTTCGAAGGGAATAAGATAGGCCGTGGTAAGAACCTGGAAAGGCTGGCCAAGGAGATAGCTGAACTGACAGCATCGACCACGAAGCTGAAGCAATACCTGGAAGATACCCAGACGCTGATAGCAGGTTTTAATCGCGACCTGAACGACAGGGCCATAGAGCAGACCCGACAGGAAATAAACAAGTTGCAAAATCAGGTAGTGAACCTGAACAACCGCGCTGAGAACTTTGAGCAGCTGAACGTGACCGGGCAGAAACGCATAGCCGACCTGCAGGAACAACTGGACAACACGCACGACAACATAAGCGATACCCGCAGCGAGCTGGAAGCCATTACCGAAAAGCTGCAGACGCTGCAACAGAACATACAAAGCGCTACAAATGAATTTGCAGGTGTGGAGCAGGAGTTCAATTTTGTGACCCAGCAATACAACCAACAAAACATACAATATACCCGCCAGCAGAGCAAGGTAGAGGGGCTGAAACAGGAACTTACATTCCGCACCAACCAGGTGAACGACCTGAAGAAACAGGTGGCCACCAACAGTGAGCAACTGCAGCAGATAGGCGGTCAGCTTGCCGATACAGAAAAGAACCTGCACAAGGGAGACAACGAACTGTACGAACTGCTGGTAAAGAAGGAAACAGACGAAAAGGTACTGAACGAAAAAGATAGGGCCTTCTACACTATGCGCAATGGCATAGCTGCACAGGAAGGACAGCTGAACCAGAAGCGCCGCGAGAAGGAACAGGCCGAAGTGATACTGAACAGCATAAAGGACAAGCTGAACGATATGAAGCTGAAGCTGGCCGGTATAAACGAGCGGCTGCAGATAGAGTTTAAAGTGAACATAGACCAGGTACTGGACGAAGCACGTAAAACAGAGCAGAGTGTAGATGAGCTGACCGCCGAGGCAGACCGTATGAAGAAACGCCTGGAGAACATGGGCGAGATAAATCCTACCGCCATTGAAGCATATACCGAGATAAAAGCCCGCCACGACTTTATTGTGGAGCAGCGCGATGACCTGGTAAGCGCCAAGGACAGCCTGCTATCGACCATAGAAGAGGTGGAGCTTACGGCCAATACCAAGTTCAAAGAAACCTTCGACCTGGTTAGGGAGAATTTTGTGACGGTATTCAAAGCGCTCTTCACGCCGGAAGATAGCTGCGACCTGCGCCTTACCGACCCGGACAATGTAGCCGATAGCAATATAGAAATATACGCACAGCCCAAAGGTAAAAAACCAAGCACACTCACGCAGTTATCGGGGGGTGAAAAGACATTAACGTCTACCGCTTTCCTATTTGCTATATACCTGATAAAGCCTGCACCATTCTGTATACTGGATGAGGTGGATGCGCCGCTGGATGATGCCAACGTGGGCAAGTTCACCAACATGATCCGCAAGTTCAGCGACAATTCGCAGTTCATCATTGTGACGCACAACAAGCAGACGATGGCTGCTGTGGATGTGATATACGGAGTTACCATGCAGGAGCCTGGTGTTAGTAAGTTGGTTCCGGTTGATTTTAGGAGTTTGAATTAGATCGTTTTCCTATTCCCGAGACCACTACGATATTCGTATTCGCGAGAACCTTCATTTCTTTTTTGCTGTCCAAAAAAGAAACGAAGCAAAGAAAAAAAGACACTTTAAGATCAATTGCTCCGCTGATCTTAAAGCTAGCTCTACTGCGTGATTATCTTGGGTATCCTATTGGGCTGCGCGGCGGTGCGCGGCCAGATGTAGCTTTAGGATGCGCATCAGCTAAAGCTTAGTTGGATCAACATTGACAAAGAAATATATCCACATAAGGTAGATAGTAATGGCCGCCCTTACAATTTTCTGACAAAAGTTAATGTTGTGCAAAACCATTTTTAGGCTACCAACTCTGTTTCTACATTTATCGTCTACCTACACATACCCTGGAAATTTTTCAAGAAGAATATAGTTCTGCAGATAGATTGTTGAACGTCCACAGTTGTATCCATCATCTAAAAAGATCATTATGCAGAAGACCTTGCTTCTACTTGCGTGCACTTTATTGCTTTCTCTGCACTTGTGCGCACAGTCGTTCACACTATCGGGTACCGTACAGGACGAAAATAAAAAGGCTATTGGTGTGGCAACGGTATCTATCCTTAAAGCTGCAGACTCTTCGTGGGTACGGTCTGAACTGACAGACTATAGCGGTCGCTTTAGTGCTAAAATAGCTGCGGGTAAATACCTGCTGAATATAGCTGCAATGAACTATGTAGCGGCTTACCAGCCAGTGGCACTTGATGATAACAAAGCTATCGATGTTGTGCTTCAAAAGAAGCCCAATACCCTAAAGGAAGTAACAGTAACCAGCAAGAAGCCTTTTATTGAGAACGACCTGGGCAAAACCATTGTGAATGTGGATGCATCTATACTCAGCGCAGGTACCAATGTGCTGGAGCTACTGAAAAAAGCGCCTGGTGTGGCTGTAGACCCCAACAGCAATATATTACTGCAAGGCAAGAAGGGCGTGCTGGTACTGGTAGATGGCAGGGAGACCTATATGAGCGGTGCAGACCTTGCCGACTACCTGAAAACGTTGTCATCGGACCAGGTGGCGCAGTTGGAGTTGATCACCCAGCCGTCGGCCAAGTACGATGCATCGGGCTCGGCGGGTATCATCAATATCAAACTGAAAAAGAGCAACCAAAATGGTTTTAATGGTGTGGCAACGGCATCTTATACACAAGGCTTCTATAACCACAGCAGCGAGAATATATTGATGAACTACAAACATAAAAAACTGAACTTGCTGGCCAACCTCAACCACTACGATGGTGTGGGCTGGATGAGGACCTATAGCAGCAGAACACTCATTGATCCCGGCACGCAAACACCCAACAGTACATTGTTCGAGCACAGTGAGGCCAAGGAAGTATTTGCACATACGCAGCTGAAACTGGGCGCAGACTATAACGTGAACGACAAAATGAGTATTGGCGTATCAGCAACAGGACTGTATCATCCTAATCATGAAAATACAGGTGGTTCTACACAACTCAATGACCTGGCTAATAACACTGTGATCTATAGCACCGCCACTACACCTTATCATTTTTTGAGGGAAAGTTTTTTGACCACTGCTTACCTGAAATACGACTTTAGCAAGCAAACCAACCTGACCGTGGATATGAACACTATGAATTTTCATAAGTGGGCGTACCAGGGAGCGGACAACAAGGACTACAACCCGCAAGGGCAGTTGCTGGATGAGCTGTATGTGCAGGGCGACCTGCCCACTGCCATACAACTGTATGTGCTGAAAGCAGACCTATCGACCGTAATAAAGAAGGATGTAAAACTGGAAGCAGGTGTTAAAAGCAGCATCAATGATGTGGACGATAATGCAGGGTATACTTTACTGCAAAACAACGCATGGGTAAACGATACTACGCGGAGTAATCATTTTATATACAAGGAGAATATCAATGCTGCATATGTAAGTGCACGTAAAAGCCTGAATAAAAAATGGGAAGTGATGGCTGGATTAAGGGCTGAGGAAACCAATATCAATACCACGCAGACCATAGGTAATAAGGTGAATAACACCAGCAGCATATCTTTATTCCCAACAGCTTTTGTGGGGTATAAAATGAATGATAAGAGCCAGTGGGAAGCAAACATAGGCAGGCGCATAGAGCGACCCGGATACTATTCGCTGAACCCCTTCCTGGACATTGTAGATAAATATAATTATGGCAGAGGCAACCCTGACCTGAAACCCCAATTCACTACATATGCCGAGCTAAAGCATATATATAAAAATGAGCTGGTAACGAAACTATATGCGAACCGGCACGTAAAAGAAATAAGCGACGTGATACTAACCGATACTGCTGCCCATGCCGCCATACGCACGCAGGGCAATGTGGCACGGTCATCATCTGCAGGAATAAGCATTACTTACAATAAACAACTATTCAAATGGTGGCAGTTGTCTGCGGGTGGCGGAGCATATTATTCATCGTATACCGACCCTAATATCAGTAAAGCCCTTGTTGTTGGTACTGGCGCGTATTTCAATTGTGATATGCAGTTCACGTTAGGTAAAGGATGGTCGGCAGAAGGTGAGTATTACTGTTCGGGAAGATCTATTTCTTCTGCAATGACCTACGACCTGGCGAACCAGGGTATGGAAGTAGGCATAGCCAAGAAAGTGCTACACGATACTGCTAATATAAAACTGACGGTGAGCGACCCATTTAATGTAAATGGTTTCGGGCAGCAGTTCTTAGGTAGTGATATCAATGGCACTTACGACTTTAAATGGCACTCCCGCTCTTGCGGACTTACCTTTACATATAATTTTGGTAAGAAATACGACCGTAAGCAAACCAACATTGATATAACGGACGATACCAAGAGAGTAAACATGTAAGTGATCTTATCAGTATGATATGGTATTTTTGCCGAACACCATCTTATTAACAACGCTTGTACGAAACTAACCTGGATATTATTGCGGCTGAAGCTGTGCTGAAAGAAGAAGAGAACGACCATTTTCTACATTTCATGAAGCGGCAGGATAGTGCAATAACAGACCCGCTGGCGCATGAAATTAATGACAAGGTAAGTGCAGCTATTGACTGTACCCAATGTGGTAATTGCTGCAAAACACTCGTGATCAATGTTACCGATGAAGAGGTGGTACAACTTAGTGATGACCTACACTTGCCACAGACCGAGATACAGGAAAGATATATAGAGACCAGCCTGGCCGGTAAGCACTTTATCAATACGGTACCCTGTGCTTTTTTAGCAGGCAGCATATGCAGTATATACCAATACCGATTTACGGAGTGCCGCGATTTTCCGCACCTGCATAAGCCGGGTTTTAAAGAGCGGTTGCTGGGGACATTATTGCACTATGGCAGGTGCCCTATTATCTATAATGTGGTAGAAGAGATGAAGAGCCATCTTCATTTTAAAGAAACGATAGCTTAACGTTTAGTTGATAATTTCTTAATGAATTAAGCTTTTTACATTTTTTAACTTGCAGTGGATATTCAAATCACAACCACACTGCTATGGTCACGCTGATAGATGTACTTCATAAGATGTGCCCTGATACCTTCCGCGGCAAAAGTGACCGGCAATATAATTTCAATGTTTGTATCACTGGGGATGTAGAAGAGTCTGAATCTGAATTTATGAATAAGTATGGAGCCGGCGATACCTACTATTTCAGGCTCGAAAGTTATCACCATGGTCGCAAGCTGGCTGCTGCACTTTACAAACGCCTCACAGGCAGTATATACAACCTTCCAGATCAGTCTACGCCTAAGTATGCTTTCAACACCAACCTGTATTTCTTTGTGCATGTAAAGAACGAAGCTGCTGTTGCCGCTTTCTCATAGCTTCCTGTTCACTATTTAGCGCTACTGTGTATATTTATGTATGGCATCTACCTCGCAATACATAACTACCAATGGCATAAGACTACACTATCTTGACTTTTATGGCGATGGCCCTACCCTGGTGCTGATGCATGGCCTAACGGCCAATGCCCATGCTTTTGACGGCCTAATGGCGGCGGGGTTGCAAAAAGAGTTCAGGATAATAAGTGTGGATCTGCGTGGGCGTGGCCTTAGCGACCAACCGGAAGAAGGCTACACCATTCCTGACCATGCCAGGGACATTATAGGCCTGCTCGACTTCCTGGGTATTCAGGAAGCGCTGATAGGCGGTCATTCTTTTGGTGGACTGCTTACCTTTTACCTGGCAACACAATATGCGGATAGGGTAAAAAAAGTGATACTGATGGATGCCGCTGCCAGGATGCACCCTAATACACGCGAAATGCTCACACCAGCGCTCAGCAGGCTGGGCATGGTGTTCCCTTCATTCGATGAATACCTGCAAAAGGTAAAAGCGGCCCCCTATAATACATTCTGGGAAGACAGTATGCTGAGCTACTACGAGGCAGACGTAGAAACACTTGCCGATGGAAGCGTGACACCACGCAGCAAGATACCACATATAGGTGCTGCGGCCATGAGCGTGCTCAGCGAGCCGTGGGCAGACTATATCAGCAGCATTGCCCAACCAGCCATACTACTCAATGCAACGGGTGTATATACGATGGAGGCTCCATTATTGCCTAAAGAGCTGGCGATGGAAACGGTGGAGATGATGCAAAATTGCACTTACGTTGCCATAGATGGCAATCACCAAACAATGCTGTATGGCAATGGTGCAGAACAGATAGTGGCAGCGCTAACTTCCTTCTTTGAAGAGGACAGGACAAATAAATGGTGATATCCGCTACCACGACCTCCCATAGAGGTACATGAGCAGGCATAAGAAAACTGTTATGGCAACAGCTATGTAAGGCATCATATTGTCCCGCTGCTCTGCTTTAAGCCGGCTATCTGTGATATCATTTATGTATTGCGCCAGCGTGTCATTGCTGCCTGCCAGCTGTACTAACCGTATGGCTATCTGCTGTGTATACGGCGTCTTAAGGCTTGCCGTGGCGTGTAGTATCTCATCTACCAGTTCAGTGTTCAGCTTTTTATCTCCCTGCTGTTGCAAGATAGCCATGTGAGGATCAGACAACAGCAGTTGCACATAGTCATACAGGGCACTTTTGCTCATACGGTAGGTGTCTGCAGCGGCCACATGGTCCTTTAGCTTAGTGGCCTCCTGTAGTATCCATTCAGCTGTAACGATGCGCTGGTCGGTTGCCCGGTTGCCCATGCCCGATAGCCAGCGCTCTTCATCATATTTACGGCGCTTGTCCGCATGGCTTAATATGTTATAGGCCTCCTGGAGCTCCTGGAAGCGCGCCGATGCGAAGGTGCTTTGATTTTTATCAGGATGGTATTGGTGCGCCAGTCGCCTATAGGCCTGTTTTATTTCCTGCAGCGTAGCCCTGGGGGCTACTTCAAGTATCCTGTAGTGATCCTTTAACTGCATACATGCGAATGTATGAATTTTTACCTTTCACGCTGTAATGCACGAACACCGCTATCGTGTCTCGGTAATTAAAAATATAAGTAAGTAATGAATTAAAATAAGACTTAGTAAGAGAACATAGCACTGAGCTGGTTTGCTGTAGACTTGTTAGCAGCATGCACTTTCATAATAAAGAACAGCTTTTCGCCATGAGAAAGAAATACCCTAATGCAGCGAAGATCTGCATCATCATACTCCAGGGCGGCCTGTTGCAGCTCATTGCCCAGTGGCTTATAGCAATATTCTACACCATCGAGGACCACGCTTTTGTTGGTGATGATGACCGAGCCGGATTCTTTTCCGCTAATTACATGCTCAGAACCATCTTCAAGATAAGAAATGGTTTGAGTGCCAGAGTAAGAGTATGACTTGCCACCCTTGCTTATCATCCTGTATAAGGCAACGGCTAAAGCGGCAGCGATCATCAATAACACCTCGCGCATAATAATTAAACCTTTTAGAATTTGTTTTAGTACCTATTAACTATATGATAATAAATATAAACAATAATATACAAAATACTCTTTTTGCAGATACGCAAATATATAAAAATAAAGTCTTACAGTTTATCTTAGTAATTATAAACTTTCCACAGAAATATAACATTAAATAAATTTATTATCCTTCGCCATTTTAATGGCATCTGCCTTAGAGTGCACATCCAGCTTATGATATATGTTCTTTATGTGCGATTTAACGGTCTCCATATCTATGAACAATTCCTGGGCTATTCGTTTGCGGCTCTTGCCCGTAGCTATCTGTTCCAGTATCTCTGTTTCGCGGCGGGTGAGTGGGGTCGATTCACTGCGCTGGAACGAATGGATGACCATACGGGCTATATTGGCACTCATGGGGCCCCCACCCTCCATCACTTCCTGTATGGCGCTTATTATCTTTTCGTGGGGGGTGTTTTTTGTCAGGTAGCCTGCTGCACCATTGCCCAGCGCTTTGAAAATAAGCGTATCCTGCTCGTATACCGTTAATATAAGAATATGCGTTTCTGGCAATAACTTTTTTAGCTTAGGTAGCGCATCTATACCCGACATACCGGGCAATTCTACATCCAGCAGTATCACATCAGGGTCGTCCTGTACTATCTTTTTAGCAGCGTCCTCATAGCTTTTGTAGCATCCTGCTATTTTGTATCCTTTGGTATTACCTATAAGAAAAGCATAACCCTCTCTCAATGTCTCGTCGTCTTCTACAATTACCACGTTTATGTCCAGATCGCGCGCCATTGCTTAAAGTTCCAATAGTTTAACTGAAATATTATCCCCTTTTAGAAGGTATTTTAAAGGTGAGGCTGATGATACTGCCCTTGCCAGCCCGGGAATCAATGTACAAGCGTGCATTGAAACGGGCTGCCCGTATATTCATGTTATTGATGCCATTGCCCCTCTTTACGGTGCGTACGTCAAAGCCTATACCATCGTCTGTAAGTATCATCTGCAGCACATCCCTGCCTTTAAAATGCACGTCCAGCTTCACGTGCTTGGCCTGAGAATATTTTAAGGTATTATTGAGGGCCTCCTTAAATATCATGATGAGGTTGCGGCTCATATCCAGCGGCAAGGCATACTTGTGCCACTTCTCATCGGTACCGGTAAATGTAAAATCCAGCTCCGTATCCTGGAATAGTTCTACCCCAAAATCGCGTATGCGGTGCAGTATCTCGTACAGGTCGTCGTTCGATGGCTGCAGCGACCATAGTATGTCGCGCGTGCCACTGTATAGCTGTGCTGTGTTATCTTCTATCTGGGTAAGCAGCTTATTGTTCTCCGGCGAAAGCGTGCCTACCTTTTTGCGAAAAACATTCACCAGCACATTGATGCGGCTGAGCTTGTTGCCTATCTCGTCATGAAAATCCTCGGCAGTACGCAATCTTATTTTCCCCTGCTCTTCGGCACGTAGTTTTGCCAGTAAGTTCAGCCTTCTTTGCTTACGTGTATTTACCAGGTACTGGAAGCCGATACCCAGCAGTATGCATATGCCCAATATAGCCAGCTTGAACCAGCGCGTTTTTTGGAATGGCGTTATGATCTCGAACGGGTATACCAATTCCTGTATCTTCTTATCGCCGTTCGACGCATTGCACTGCACATGCAGTACGTAGTTGCCGGGTGGCAGGGCAGAATAAGAAATGATGTTCGTTGCCGACCAATCGGACCATGGGGCATCCAATCCATCTACCCGGTAGCGGTACAGCAGGTGCTGATCGCCGCTAAGTGTAATGGCCCTGAAGGTGAAGGAGATGTTGTTCTTTTTATAGGGCAGGTGCAGGTCGTAGGGTACTTTGTACCAGTTGTCCGTACTATCGTACCATGCAGTATCAGTAATACTTTCGCCAAACAGCTTTACCGACTGCATGATGATACTAATGGGTTGCGATGATACTATCTTAGAATCGGGCTGGTAATGGTATGCCCCATTGGTAGTACCGAACCATATACTGCCGTCCTTCATGTTCAGCACCGCATTATGGTTGCTTTCCATGGCGCTCACGCCGTCTTCCCGGCCATAAAAAGTAACGACCGGCTCATTGCCTTTCAGTTTTATTTTATGCAGACCAAAGCCGGTACCTACCCATATATTCCCATCATTATCGGCAGTGATGTTGTAAATAAAATCGGACTGCAGGCCATTGCTTTTATTGATGATGAACGAGTGACCGGTATGCAGGTCGTACACTATCACACCATCGTCATTGGTGCCTATCCATAACTTATCGCCTTGCCGGATAAAGCATTCTGCTGAAAAACTATCGGGCGCGGCATTGGTCCTAAAGTCGGTTATAGTACCACCACTATACAGCTTTATACCCCTGTTGCAAGCCAGCAAAACGCTATCCTTGCCTATACTCACGAAAGCTGTTATCGATGCCGTAACAGGTATACTTTTAAAAGTATCGCGCTGCAACACCACTGCCCCATTTGGGAACCCGATGAACAGGCGCCGGGTGCTATCGCTGTACAATGCAGTTATGGTATTGGACGGGAAATGACGCATAGGGGCCTGGTAGTTCTTGAACACATTATCGTACCGCCACAGCCCCTGTGTGCGGGTTCCTATCCATAGTCTGCCATCATGGGTGTAGGCAAGTGCGGTAATGGACGGTGTAGGGTTGGACGGGAAAGCCAGTGGCGCTACTACCCCATCCTGAAAGGTATACAGGCCCGCATCGTAGGTACCCAGAAAAAGTCGCCCTGCCCTGTCGGCAGCTATACCCATTACCTGCGCGCTGGGCAGGCCCATACTTTCATCGAGCGCGGTGAACCGTGTACCTGAATACCTGAAGATACCCTGCCCATCCGATGCCATCCATACATTACCTTCTGCATCGGTAAGCACATCGCTAAAAATATTGTCGCTCAGACCATTTCGCTTGTTATAGTATTGCAGTGCTTTGCCATTGTAGCGTATCACACCACTATTGGTAGCCAGCCAAAGCTCACCATGGTCATCTTCAGCTATAGATAGTAATGACGGCAGACTGGTAAGTGGCTGCCCGTTGATAGCGGCTATCACCATAGCGCCATTATCCATGTAGTACAGCCCGGCATTGGAAGTGAACCATATTTTACCCTGCTTGTCCTTATATATCTTGGTAATAACGGGCGGCTTGCCATTGGGTGCCAATGAGGTGAAGGAGAGACTATCCCAAACATTATTGTGGTGGTAGTACACAGCGCCCTGCCGTGCCAGCCAAAAGTTTTTACCGTCGGGCAGTATAGCTGTTATGTAGGCATTGTTTGCCAGTGTCTTGTACAGCGCCGGCTTGCCCTTGGTTATATAGTATATCCTGCCGGCGGCAGTGCACCACATAGTATCTTTATTACCTGCTTTTATACTGCTCACCGCGGCGGGTGTGTTATCAGTATTCTTGAAGATATAGTTCTTAAAAGTACGGCCATCGTATTGCGATAATCCTTCCAGGTCCCCTATCCATAAGTTGCCGCTGCTATCGGTAGCCAATGCACGCACCTGGTTATTGAGCAGCCCATTGCGCACCGTGTAATTAGTAAAACTTTTGCCATCGTACCGAGACAGGCCGCCCAGAGTACCTATCCATAAGTTGCCGGTGCGGTCTTGCACCATACAGCTCGGCTGGCTTTGCACCATACCGTTCTCCACATTCAGGTTAAAGAAAGGATAACGTTGTGCCCAAAGCAGCGATGGCAGGGTACAAAGTACCATACAGCAAAGGGAACGGGCAATGCGGCCAGGTGTCATGAGGTTGAAATTAACCCTTTATAAGAAAATTTGGTGCGGGTTTTTAAATTTTTAATTGCAGGTGCGCTCTAATCGTCCCTGCCATTTATACATTTGTATATGCATTCATTTACCATAGCAGGCCATGTAGTAGATATTTTTTCCAAAAGGATATTCCCCGGAGATGTTACAGTGGAGAACGGTATCATCACAGCTATCACCGAAACACCTACAGCGCCTATGCGCTACATAATGCCCGGCTTTGTAGATGCGCATGTGCATATAGAAAGCTCTATGCTGGTACCCACTGCATTTGGCAGGCTGGCGGCGGTGCACGGCACGGTAGCCACCGTATCAGACCCTCACGAGATAGCTAATGTGAACGGCTTGGAGGGTGTGCAGTACATGATAGATAATAGCAAGCAAACGCCTTTTAAGATATTCTTCGGCGCCCCATCATGTGTGCCTGCTACTTTTTTTGAGACCGCAGGTGCTGTTATAAATGCCAATGCTATCAAAACACTGTTGCAGAACCCCGACATATGGTACCTGACCGAAATGATGAACTACCCCGGTGTGCTGCACCATGATGCCGAAGTGATGGCCAAAATAAAAGCGGCACATGATATTGGGAAACCAGTAGATGGGCATGCCCCCGGCCTGCGCAGCGCTGAAGCACAGCAATATGCTGCCGCAGGCATCACTACCGACCATGAATGCTTTACGCTCGAAGAAGCGCTGGACAAGATAGATGCGGGTATGCACATACTGATAAGGGAAGGCAGCGCTGCCAAAAACTATGAAGCGCTGGCCACCCTATTGCACACGCACCCTGATAAAGTGATGTTTTGCAGCGATGACAAGCACCCCGACGACCTGGCGGTGGGACATATTAATGATGTAGTAAAAAGATCATTACGCAAAGGTTACGACCTGTTCGATGTGTTGCGTGCAGCATCTTTGAACCCAGTGCAGCACTATAAGATACCTGTGGGCTTGCTGCGCGTAGGCGACCCTGCAGACCTTATAGTAGTAAATGACCTGCAGCAGCTTGGGGTAATGCAGACCTATACAGGGGGCCAGCTGGTAGCTGAGAACGGCAGACCTTTACTGCCGCATGTGCCCGCACTTCCTATCAATAATTTTAATACGGATAGAAAAACCGTGCAGGACTTTGCAATGCCAACTACACAAACAGCACCCATAATAAGGGTGATAGAGGCAATAGAAAGCCAGCTGGTGACGCAGGAATTGGAGTATACCGGCAAGGTGGTGGATGGCAACATGGTAAGCGATACAGATAACGACGTACTGAAAATAGCAGTTGTGAATAGGTATGAGAACAAACCAGTAGCTATCGGCTTCATCAAAAATTTTGGACTGAGATCTGGGGCATTGGCATCGACTGTTGCGCACGACTGTCACAACATTATAGCCGTCGGCGTGACCGATGCCGATATCTGCAACGCAGTGAACATGCTCATAGACTGCAAGGGCGGCATAGCCGTAGCAGGTAATGACGAAGCCGCCAGTGCCGTTATGCCACTGCCTATTGCCGGCCTCATGACCGGCGATGATGGCTACGAAGTGGCGGCACAATATGCTGCCGTAAATGCCAAAGCAAAGCAACTGGGCACTACCCTGCACGCGCCCTTTATGACACTCTCTTTTATGGCCCTGCTGGTGATACCGGCATTGAAGCTGAGTGATAAAGGATTGTTCAGCGGTGCGAGCTTTGAATTTGTGGGGGTTGTGAAGGAATAAAAAAGCTTTTGTAGTTTTATTTAGATAACGACCATAAAACAGAACTCTTCATAGTCCAAAAAGGAAGTCATGAAAACCAAGCACATCATTTTATCGGGAATGTTCCTGGCCAGCATAGCTGCATGCAAAGACACAACGCCCGAAGGGCAGGACGACTGGATATCGGGCGATACTGGTAGTCACGATACCGTTGTGGGGGGAAATAGTTTCCGTTTCTATCACAGTTACTGGTACCCCATCTACAACAATATGATATCCCCAAGCACATATGCCGGTAGCACAGACAATGAAATTGCCCGGCCAGGATATACCCCGGCACACGGTGGGGGAGTAGAGACCGGTGGGTTTGGCTCATCGGCACATGGAGGAGAAGGCGGAGGAGAATAAATCAACCATCATGAAAAGAATAGACATTGTACCCAGAAAGGACCTGGACAGAAAGCTGGAAGAAGTAGGGTTCCTTTACCATAAGAATTACTATACAGAAACTGCGGCATACGAATTTACAGCCAGCGAAGTGGATAAGGTAGATATTGCCACTGCACAGTTGTTCGATATGTGCTGCCAGGCCATGAACGAGGTAATAGAGAAAAACCTGTTCAAAGAATTTTTCATCCCTGACAAGTATGTGGAATTAATAAAAGCCTCATGGATAGAAGACTTTTGTTCTTTCTACGGCAGGATGGACCTTTATGTAAATGAGGACTGCTCTGAAATAAAGCTCCTGGAGTTCAATGCAGATACACCTACATCGTTATTAGAAGCATCTGTGGTGCAGTGGTATTGGTTGCAGGAATTTAATGACAATTACGACCAGTTCAACTCCATTCACGAAAAACTACTGGCGCATATTGGTGTTTGCAAACCATACTTGCCCGGCAATAAATTATGGTTCACCTCTGTTGCAGGCTCCCACGAAGATTTCATGACGGTGTCTTACATCAAGGATCTTGCAGATCAGAACGGTATTCAAACGCAGTTCGTTGATATCAATGCGATCGGACTGAACAGCGAAGGTCGATTTTGCGGTCTTGTGAACAATAAATATGAAGTGATAGAGAACATCTTTAAATTATATCCTTACGAATGGATGTTCAATGAGAAGTTCGGCAACGCACTGGACGCAAGCACCACCTGGATAGAGCCATTTTACAAGTCGATATGGAGCAACAAAATGCTGTTGGTGATGTTGTATAAAATGTTCCCCAATAGCCCATACTTACTGCCGGCATATTATGGAGCAGCTAATGGCATGTCATCTTTTGTTAAGAAGCCAGTGCTGGGCCGCGAAGGAAGCAATGTGCAAATAGTAAGCAATGGGAATATACTACAGGAGACAAGTGGCGAATATGGGGAGGAAGGATATGTGTACCAGGAATATCGGGAGCTACCCTCATTTAATGGCAACAGACCTGTTGTGGGCAGCTGGCTTATAGGTGGCGAAACAGCAGGCATGGGTATAAAAGAGACAACGGGCCACATACATGACAACATGAGCACGTTTTGCCCGCATTATTTTAAGTAAGTGCATTCGCCCTTCCAGCCTTTACATTAATTATATATTTAGTAGTAATCAAAAGAGCCGCTACGTAATACGTGGCGGCTCTTTAATATTAATAGATCTTCAGTTTAGTTGGTAAGCGTAATAGGCGTAGTAGATGACTTGCCTTCATTATCGCGAAGCACTACAAAGTAAGTACCTGCAGGGAAGTAACTCAAGTTTATAGTTTTTTCGCTTTGGTTCACTGCTTCAGTGTAGTAGATGCCTTGGCCTACAGCGTTGTATACTGCTACTTTCATAGCGGTATTGTTGGTTCCCCAAACAATATTTACTATACCTGTGGTTGGGTTAGGGTAGATCTTCACATTCTGGATAGTGTATGTAGCCACACCTACGTGCGTGTTCACATACAATACGTTCGAAGACTTTGAAGAACAAGCAGTATCTATCCTTGTTATGTGATAATAACCAGAAGTAGGCGGGTTGTAGGTTTGTCCTGTAACACCAGGTATAAGGCCATTAGGGCCAAACCACTCATATGTACCCGCGGTGTTGGCAACCAGTAGCCCGCTACTGCTCAGTGACAATACTGGTGGATCAGGAGTAAGGCCAAGGGTAACCGTGATAGGCAAGGTATAAAGCGAATCGGATGTATAACAACCATTATCAAGAGACCTGATCACGTTGGCACGCAATACTATCCTGTCACCATTTTTCAGGCTATCTGTAGAGAAAGGCATACCATTATAAGTAGGGATGCCGTTCACCAGCCACTCGTAATTGATGAAAACATACTTGGTAGCATAACCTGCGAATACAATAGTTGAATCCAGACAACCTGGGTTACCGCCAGACTGTATGCTATCAAATATTTGCGGCACCAACGTTGGCGATGTATTGATAACTATAGGATTAGAAGTATCGGAGTGGTTAACGATACATGCCGAAGGAGATATCATCACACACCTTACGATGTCTGTATTCTGGAAAGAAGATGATGCATATGTGTTGGAAGTAGCACCTGCTACCGGTGTACCATTCACATACCATTGGAATTGCGAATTGGCAGATTGGTTAAGCGAGGTAGCCTGCAGTACCACCTGACCACCTGCACAAGATGGATTTGGTGTAGCAGTGATAGTAAGGTTTGCAGTAAGATAATAGCTTAATATAGTTATGGAATTAGACACTACTGATATAGGCACAGCACAAGAAGATGATGAATACATCACGCAGCTCACTACCTGGCCAGCTACAAGTGTGGAAGAGCTATAGGTATTGCTGTTGGTACCCACGTTCGCACCATTTACTTTCCACTGGTAAGAAGCGGCGCCACCGTTATAAGGGGTAGCTGTAAATGTGAGCGGTGTGCCCGGGCAACCCGGATTGTTACCTTGGGTTACTGCTATTGCAACACGTGGTGCAAGTGTGGTGAACCTGTGTACACCTATCGCGTTAGAAGTAGAGCTGTCCAGCGTACCACATTGGCTTATAAAATAAAGTTTCGCAGTTACTGTAGCACCATCAGCGATGGTAGAAGTAGTATAAGTTTTGCCTGTGCTGCCTGTAGCTATACCGTTCACGAACCATTTGTAGGTGGCAGTATTGGTATCTACACCTACGCTTGCCTGCGCGGTGAAGGTTAGGGCAGTACCTACGCATGAGCTATCGGCCTGTGCAGGTAAAGAAATAGATATAGTACCATTGGCAGAACCTGCACCTTTTATTACCACGCTGTAATCTTCGGCCTGGCCAAAAGAAAACGGACCGCATGGATTGATAGCTAAATTTCCTGGATCTGATATCACACGCATACGCAGTGGTATACAGGTCACTAATCCTGGAAAGGACAATGTAGTAGGTATAGCTACTACAGCGCTATCATATTCATTTGCAGTAGTACCGTTGTGGCTGAATACTAATTCACTTGGCTCGAACGTACCGTTGTTATTATAGTCTATATATGCTACAACATTCTCGCCCGATGTGGATGGGCCTGCTTTCACATAAAATTTGTAAGATGTACCAGCAGTTAGGTTGGCCTGCTCGCCACAAGTACGGTCTATATAAGCTTTGTTGCCATCGCTGTTATATCCTCCTGAAGAATAATCGAGGTAGCTGGTAGTATTGTATACGGTATATGGCACACCAGCAATAGTAGTAGTGTTAGATACGTAACCGTTTACGGCGAGGTCAGATATTTTAACTTCGTAGATACCAGCATCATTAGTATTACCCGGGTTGGTAATAGTAGGTGTGCAAGCTGCTATCGGGCTTACTCCTGGTGCCAGGTTACCTGTAGAGGCCAGCCAACCACCATGGTAGGTAAGCAAACCAAATATCATCCTTGCACGCTGACCAGGTGTAAAACGGTCCTGGCAGGTAGAATAATCCATAAAGTTATGCTGCACGTTATTGCCACCCAGGTCTGCGCTGTAAGGCAGGCCGGTACATAAGTTGATACCGGTCGGGCAATTAAAGTTCGATTGCAGTTCAGGAGGGGTATCGCATACCTGGTCGCCATCTACAAGGCAGTTGCTGTTGGCAGGGCAAGATGTACCCGAACCACCTTGGAAGGTATTAAATACGCTTAATGCATGTGCGATCTCATGTGGTATGTTCACTATACCGGGCGCTACTTGTGTAGCCAGCAATACATAGCCGTCAAGTGTAGGATCGGCAGGGGCCTGGTATGCAAAACCCGCAGTGAATGCTACACCAGCTGCTGTGCCATCTTTACCGTCTATCTTATTTACTATATATATATTATAGTATTGGTTCACCGGCCAGCGGCTCAGGTTCTTTACAGCAAGCTCAGAAGCTCCTGTACCGCTGCCATTGTTCACTCCGCTTAATGAATAGTTGGGCACGCTGCTGCCATCTATGCGCTCAATACCAGTAGATGGATTGCATGAGCCATCGCGCTGTGCAAGTACAAATTGTATAGGTATGTATGTTCCGCCACTGTTGGTGTCTGCATATCCGTTGTATGTGGCCGCAAATGTCTGGTTAAGGTAAGCAAGCGTGCTGATGATCTGGGCATCCGTAGGGTCATAGATGGTTCCCTGTGGGTTAGCAGCAAGGCTACCAGGTAGTATCACATGAAAAACAACAGGTATTTGAAAAACAGCGCTCGGACCATTACCACTACTTACTACAGTACTTACAGGCGGGTGGTTGTGCACCCAGTTCACCCAGTCATTGGTAGATGCGAGCAAACGTTGGGCTTGGGCAGGATCTGTAGATAGTCTTTGCTGCGCGCTTGCGGAACCTGCGTACTGGGCCATACCAGTATTTAACATCCCTACGCACAACAGGAATAAGAGCGTAATTTTACGTATCATGTTGTCTGTCAAATTTGTGAAGAATCCCTATTTTGGTAAAAATAAGATATTCATTAAAAAAATGCTAAAAATTTTAAGCGTCCATCAATTTTACTAAAAATCCTTTAAACTTTAAGCAAATCATTGAACTTTTATTTTAAATACTATCTTTGCCCACCTATTTCAATATTAATATAGCTATAATTAACGACAAAACCTATGCAATTAAAAGGCTTGGTAAAATTTTTTACTGCTGCGCTCATCCTGATCTCTTTGTACCAACTGTCTTTTACATTCATTGTAAGAAGTGTGGAACAAAAAATGCATACGCAAGCCCTACGGGAAGCTACTGCACAAGACCCCAAAGCTACCGGTAGCGAACTGGAAAGGCTGGAAGACATGTACTATACCCAGATATCGGATAGTATGCAGGGGCAAAACATCATAAGCATCCCGCTGGTAAAAAAGTATAACTACCAGGAGGCTAAAGAAAAAGAACTGAACCTGGGTCTTGACCTACAGGGGGGTATGAACGTGACACTGGAAGTGAGCCTTGACGAGATGGTTCGATCCATGTCAAACAACCCGAAAGACCCTGTACTGAACCGCGCTATTGCTGATGCCAATGCAGCAAAAGCCAACAGCCAGGCCAATTTCGTGACCTTGTTCGGCGAAACTTACCAAAAAGAGAATCCTAATGGCAAGCTGGCCTACCTCTTTACCAAGCCATCTGAAAAAGATATAACCCTTGCTTCTACTAACGCTGAAGTATTGGCCAAGATCAATAAAGAAGCTAAGGATGCGTTCGTACGTACATACAATGTATTGCTGCAACGTATAGACAAGTTTGGTGTGAGCAACCCCAACGTGAACCCTGATGCCAACAAAGGCATCATCACGGTAGAGCTTGCCGGTGTGCGCAATCCAGAGCGTGTACGCAGCTACCTGCAGGCTACAGCAAAACTGCAGTTCTTCGAAACTTACTCTAACATGGAGATCATTGGCAGCTTAACCCCTGCGAATGATGCATTGGCTGCATACTTGTCTGGCACAAAGAACGATACTGCTGCTACAGCTAACACCACAACTACTGACAGCAGTGTTGCTGCCAAGACCGCCACTTCAGGTAGCGATACAGGCAGCCTGTCCTCCCTCATGGCAAACAACAAGGGGAGCGCTAAAACTGCCGGTGGCAAAACAGACTCTACCTCTAAGCTTGCTGCTGAAGAGCTGAAAAAGAAACCACTGTTCGCAGTATGGTACCCTAATCTGAAAAGGGATAACACAGCTAACGATGGACCAGTAGTAGGCCTGGTAGCCAAGAAAGATACAGCCAAGCTGAACGCTTACCTGGCGCTTGATGTGGTGAAAAATAAATTCCCACCAAATGTGCGTTTCATATATGGTGCTGAAGATAAAAAAGACAGGCACAACCCTAACTCGCCATTATACCTATACGCTATAAGAACAGCGCCGGGCACAACAGATGCCAAACTGGAAGGCGACCACGTTACGGATGCACGTATGGATTTCGATCCGCTTACAGGCCAGCCTGAAGTATCTATGAGCATGGACCAAACAGGTTCTCGTATCTGGAAGAAAATGACCGGCGACAATGTGGGTCACTATGTAGCTGTGACACTGGATGACAAGGTATACTCTTCTCCTATAGTGAACGGTGAGATAGCTGGTGGCCGTACTTCTATCAGTGGTCACTTTACATCAGAAGAAGCATCTGACCTTGCGAACATCCTTAAATCAGGTAAATTACCTGCACCGGCACGCATAGTGCAGGAGCAAGTGGTAGGGCCTACACTGGGTGCAGAAGCCATTAAAGCAGGTTCTTACTCATTGCTCATATCTTTCATTGTAATATTCTCGTTGATGCTGGTGTACTATAATACCGGTGGTATCGTAGCCAACATATCCCTGATACTCAACATCCTGTTCACTATAGGCATCTTATCGCAACTGCAGGCTACCCTTACCATGCCAGGTATTGCGGGCCTTGTGCTGACCATAGGTATGGCGGTGGATACGAACGTTATCATATTTGAGCGTATAAAAGAAGAACTTGCCTCGGGCAAGAGTTATGAACAGGCGGTGGCAGATGGCTATAAACGCTCCTACGCACCTGTACTGGATGGTCACGTAACCACATTGATAACTGCTATCATACTCTTTATATTTGGGTTGGGCCCTGTGCTTGGTTTCGCCACTACACAGATTATAGGTATCCTGTTATCATTGTTCTGCGGTATCCTGGTATCTCGCCTGGTTACTGACATGTACACTAAACGTGGCCGCCACTTTGAATACTTTACGGGTTTATCTAGATCTATATTCAAGAAAGCACATTTCAAGTTCGTTGAAGCACGTAAGTACACTTACGTAGTGTCTTGCATCGTGCTTATCATGGGTGTTGCATCACTGATACATGGTTTCGATTATGGTGTTGAATTCTCTGGTGGCCGCAGCTATACCATCAAGTTCGATCAACTTAACCAAACCGATGATGTACGTGCAAAACTGAAACCTTACTTCAACGATGAGTATCCTATAGTAAAGACCATAGGTACCAACAACCAGCTGAACATCACTACTTCTTACCTGATAAAATCTCAGGGCCAGCAGATAGAGCAGCAAGTACAGCATCGCTTGTATGACGGGCTTACCAAGACCAACCTGATCCCTGCAAATACTACATTCGATGTGTTCTCTACCAAGTATATGCAAAGTTCGCAAACGGTATTGCCAACCATATCAGACGATTTGGTAAACGGTGCTAAATGGGCCATCATCATCTCCATGCTGGCTATCTTCCTGTATATATTGCTGCGTTTCCGCAAATGGCAATATTCAGTGGGTACCATCATGTCTTTGCTGCATGATGTGTGCGTAACACTTGCTGTATTCTCTTTCTTCCGCGGGCATGTACCTTTCGCGTTAGAGATCGACCAGCACTTTATTGCAGCCATACTTACTGTAATAGGTTTCTCGATGAACGATACGGTCATCGTATTCGACAGGATACGTGAATACTTCCGCAAGTCGCCTAATGAGGATAAGAAAAGCGTTATCAACCGCGCTATCAATGATACCCTTAGCCGTACCATTATGACGTCGCTTACAGTGTTCCTAACCATCCTTATCCTGTTCATATTTGGTGGCGCAGTTATCCGCGGTTTCGCATTTGCAATGCTTATAGGTGTGGTCACAGGTACTTACTCTTCCATATTCGTAGCTGCCCCGGTACTGGTAGATATGGATAAGACCGATTCTCTAAAATCGGAGGCCGATCGTGAGTCTCATATCGAAGAGCTGAAGAAACTGGCATAATTCAGATAAACAATCTTAATTAGAAGAGGCGCATTTATTGCGCCTCTTTTATGTTCCATAGTTTGTGCCGCCTTATCATTTTCATATATATCCACATTTTAAGACTCCTCAACTTTTTTATTTTTGCTATACTTACATTTGTAAAATGATATTGAGGTTTTTTGAGCATTTCGGGCGTATCATCATGATGATAAGAGAGGGATTGAGGAGGCCGGAGAACGTAAGAGTATACTGGATCGAGTTCATGGAGCAATGCAATGATATAGGCATTCGGTCATTGCCTATAGTCCTTGTTATATCACTGTTCCTGGGCATGGTACTAACCATACAGACCTCTTACCAGCTTATAAGCCCCCTGGTACCTAAGCCAGTAATAGCCGGCATTGTGCGCGACTCTACCATACTGGAACTTTCACCTACCGTTATCTGCATCGTACTTGCAGGTGTAGTAGGCTCTAAGATAGCTTCAGAGTTAGGCAACATGCGGGTAAGCGAACAGATAGATGCCCTGGAGATAATGGGTATAAATACCAAAACATACTTAGTGTTGCCTAAGATCATAGCTGCACTCATCATGATACCTGCCCTTATCGTTGTATCTATTGCGGTGAGCATCTGGGGTGGATATGTGGCAGGTATGTTCTCTCACATCCTTACCCGCCAGCAGTTCGAAGAAGGGCTAACCACCAACTTCATTCCATTCAATCTATTCTTTGCTATCATTAAGGCATTCACGTTCGCGTTCATTATCTCTGTTATCCCATCTTATTACGGTTACTATGTAAAAGGTGGTGCACTTGAAATAGGCAAAGCATCTACCACATCGGTGATAGTGAGTTGTATACTCATACTTTGTGCAGATTATGGGTTGTCCATATTGCTGCTGTAATAGTTAACGCGAGTTTGCTACAATATCCACCAGTTTTTTAGCGGCATAGCTGCCCAGCGCTACACCCATGCCGCCCATGCGGTAAGCGCCAAATACCCTGTTGGATAATGCTTTTATTACCGGTTGCTTATTACCGCCAAATGCCATTATACCAGCCCAGCGGCTGGCTACTTTAAAGTCTTTTCCGGGCAATATTATGTCTCTCAACTTCTGTTCCAGGCCGGCTTGTATGTGGTCATTCAGTTTTATGTCGGTCGTCGTCTCGCCTGCAAAGTCAAGGTTCCTCCCACCGCCTATCAATATCCGCCCATCTATCTCCCTGAAATAATAGTATCCTTCATCAAAATGGAAAACACCTTTGAACAAGGCCGGTACAGGCTCTGTTATCAAGACCTGTCCCCTGCCGGGCACCACATCCGCATCGGGCAATAAGTAATTGGTAAATGCATTGGTGCAAATACTGAATGTATCGCATTTGAAAACATGGCTGTCCGCTCTGTATGGGTCATTCACCAATACATCTACTTCCCGTTCCTGCTCTTCGAATGAGTTAATGTTGGCACCTGTTTTTATTTCTACACCCAGCATTATAGCATGGTCAGCCAGGGCGCGCATCATTTTACCCGTATGCAGTTCACCTTCACAATTGTTCTGTATCAGCGCGCAGGTGTAGTTTGCAGAGAAACCGAAGGATCTTATCTTATTACTTACCTCCGTAAACGCGTGGATATACGTAACAGGGCGCAACAGATCATTGAGGTACGCGATCTGTTCCATAGCCTGCAATTCGTTCTTCCCTATCAGTTCATAACTGCCGTTCTCCGCATAGCCAATACTATCATCGCCCAGTCTTTGCCGTAATAGTTGCAGTCCTGTTTTACGGTCGCTGTATAGCTGCACTACAGCAGTCTCGCTCATGGTTTGCAGGTCGGCCAGCAGTTCCGTTACACTGCCCATGCAGGCAAAACCAGCGTTGCGTGTGCTGGCGCCTGTGGGCAGCAGTCCGCGCTCCAGTACCAGCACCCGTTCGCTCTGAAAACGCTGCTTTAGCTCTATAGCAGTGCTCAACCCCACGATACCTGCCCCTGCCACTATATGGTGGTAATGTAAAAAACTTTGTTGCTCCCAGTAACTATGCATGAACGTGTATAAAAATTAAAGATCGTGAAATTGCAAGAATATTGCCGTGTTCCTGCTGCAATAAAGTTGCGTAACTTTGGCAGCGATGACAGAGAAGCAAGAGCAGGTAGTGCGCCTGTCGCACCTGCCTACAGGCAAAAGAGCGGTGATCAAGAGCCACGAAGAAAGTGACCTGCAGCTTACACTTATGGAAATGGGCTGCATACCCGGTGAGCCGGTGTGGATAGAGATGATAGCCCCCATGGGCGATCCGCTGGCCATACAGATAGCAGGTTACTACCTCAGCATCCGCAAAAAAGATGCGGATAAGATATGGGTAGTAGTACAATAGCATGAAAATATCCCCCCAAATTCACTATCGTTACCATTACACTTCAAGGAAGCATAATTTTAACTTTGTTGAAATATCTCCCTGATGTCTCCCCTGCATTTTTTCGCCACTGTAATAGCATTTTTAATAATTGGGAATGCTCATGCACAAAACATACAGGGAAGGGTCACCGACCGTAAAAATGAACCTGTTCCCTACGCTGTCATAATAACATACAGCCTGCCCGATACTACACTGCTAAAGACCGAACTGACCGATGCAGCAGGTCAATATTCCATTCCTGCACCTGGTAAATATCCTGCACTGCTTGTTGTTAATGCCAGTGGATATAGGGCCAACTCGAAACTATTGGATAACTTTTCTGCTAAGATCGATATCGTTCTTGACGCATCGGTAAAAGAGTTGAACGATGTAACAATAAGTAGCCACAAAAAAGTAATAGAACAGCAGATAGACCGTACGGTATTCAACGTAGAGAACAGTATCTCTAGCATAGGCTCAGATGCATATGATGTTTTAAAAAAAGCGCCTGGGGTACGTGTAGCTCACGACGGAGTGATGATAGCAGGCAAAAGCACCGTAAGCATAATGATAAACGACAAACTGGTGCAACTGCCTGCTGAAGAACTGGAGAGTCTGCTAAGGTCGATACCGGCTGATAATGTATCGCGCATAGAGATCATAACTACTCCACCCGCCAAATACGATGCACAGGGAAATGCAGGTATCGTGAATATCATTACTAAAAAATACCTGGCAGATGGCATGAACGGCAATATTACCAGCAGTTATACACAACGCATAAAAGGGTCTGAAAATATAGAAGGTGCATTTAACTGGCGGAATGGCAAGCTTAATGTTTTTGGCAACGCCAACAGTACGTGGCTAGACCTGACAACGCCACGGAACACAACTATATATTATCCAGCACAGGTGCAGATGCAGCATTTAGATCAGACCAATACTCCTTGGTTCTATCGGGCCGACGTGGGTGCCGATTATAAGTTATCGCCACACTCCACAATAGGTATTCTATACACCAATGGCAATATGGACAAGCAGCAAGATCAGTTCTATACCACAAGGGTACTGAACAATGGCTACCAGGATTCTGTAATGAATACACGCTCGCATCAGCAGGAATATGGGCACCGGGATGTCATTAACGTAAACTATGAATGGGATATAGATACTGCAGGCAAAAAGCTAAATATGGAGTTCGACTATTTCAACCGGAAGGGCAATACATACAGAGTAGCCAATATGCAGAATTTTTTTACAGATGGTACGGCTACTGCACCTTTGAACAATAATGCCACCTATGCCTACAACAATATATTAATGAAGTATGGCAAGGTGGACCTTAACCTGCCCACGCGCATTGCGGTATTCGCCATAGGTGCCAAACTATCGGCCACGCAGAACACAAGTGAAAATATCTACTCTGTTTTAGATAACAATGTATATGTACTGGACACATTGCGCTCAGATCATTTTAAATATAAAGAACAAGTAGAGGCCGCATATGCCAGTGCGCAAAGATCACTTGGCAAATGGGAACTGAAGGCAGGTGTACGCGCTGAGTATACTAACACACAGGCATTATCAGAGGCCATGCACCAAACGGTAAATAATGACTACCTGAAGTTATTTCCTACTGCCTACCTGCGCTATAAAATGAATGATGAAAACATACTGGGCATTACTTACAGTAGCCGTATAGACCGCCCTGAATTCTGGATCATGAACCCTTTCAGGAATTATTTTGATGCAAATTCTTATGAGCAGGGCAATCCTTTCCTCCAGCCAGCTTTCAGCAAAAATTTAGAGTTAAATTATACACTCAAGTCAACATATACTATCACACTATTTACCCAGCAGGTGGAGCAGCAGATAACCCGGCTGGCTATAACAGATGCTACTAATAACAATTATTATTACACTCAAACCAATAGCGGCACTACTAACAACTATGGGCTAAGCGCGGCGGCTGACATAAACCCCACCAACTGGTGGGAGGGGAACCTACAAGCTTACGGCTATTACAATGTTTTCCGTTCCAGCTATTATGGCAATTATGTAAAGTATCATCATGCTGCCTTTACTATAGATGCCACCAATACCTTTACCCTAAACAAGCGGAAAACGCTGCTTGCAGAGCTGGGCTGCAACTATACCTCATTTCAACAATTGGATTATGACATACAATTGCCTGAATTCTTTGCATGGGGAGCTATAAAAGCGCTTTTCTACAATAAGCAACTGGCAGTAGCATTAAGTACAGAAGACCCTTTCAGGACCAATAAGGACAGAACACGGAACATGTATAACGGCACTGTAGAAAATAATTACTTTGATAATCGCCAGGTTCAAGTAGCTATCACCTGGAAATTTGGTAAGCGTTTCCTAAAAGATACAAAAGATCATGGCAATAATGATGACGACGCCAGGCGAATAAAGTAAGCACAGAATAACTTATATCAAAATTATCTCCCTGTTATGCTACCTGCCGTTGCTTGCTTTTTACGTAGCTTTGCATCATGCATATCGGGTTGTATTTTGGCAGTTTTAATCCTATCCATACGGGTCACCTTATCATCGCCAATCATGTTATAGAATATACTGAGATAGATAAGATCTGGTTCGTAGTATCACCGCACAACCCCCTTAAAGATTCTCATTCCCTGCTCAACGAATACGACAGGCTGCACTTGGTGAACCTGGCTATTGAGGACAATACCAAATTCAGGGCAAGCAATGTGGAGTTCCAGCTGCCCAAGCCCTCCTACACTATAAACACGCTTACATACCTAACAGAAAAATTCCCTTTAGAACGTTTTTCCGTCATAATGGGTGCCGATAGTTTCCAGAACATACACCGCTGGAAGAACTACGAACAACTGATAGCCGGGCATTCATTTATCATATACAAAAGGCCGGGCTTCGAGATAACCGAAACACATGGGGCAACTATTACCGTACTCGATGCCCCAATTTTAGATATCTCATCAACATACGTGCGCAAGCAGGTACGGGAAAAAAAGTCAATAAAGTACTTAGTACCTGATCCCGTTCAACAGTATATAGAAGAAAACAGGTACTACGCTACCAAGGGCACATGATTGCATCAATAAGATTGATCACCATCATTTATCTGGCATGGTTTTATTGATGTATTTTTGTAGTTGATCATTAACATCACAAACGCATATTTATGGCAAATACAGGTAAAACCGTAGCAACACTTCTTATTGGCGCAGCAATTGGCGCAGCAGTTGGTTATGTACTGGCAACAGATTCAGATACACGCCAGGAGAGCATTGAAAAACTTAAAGACGGACTGAACACTTTAAAGTCTAAATTCGAGAAGAAGACAAAAGACATTGAAGAAGAGATGTACAATGCATAACCCTGTAGCATGATGAATTTTATTCAGGAATTAAAAGATAAGGTAGCCGAATATTTAGACGTACATGTGAAATTGATCAAACTCAATTTCATAGAGAGTATAGCCAAAATATTTGGCTATTTTATCTTTGTAATGATGGGCTCTCTTTTGGGATTTGCCATATTGATATATCTGGGGCTTGCACTGGCTGAGTGGTTCACTGTATTAGCAAATGGGTCCCGTATAGCAGGTTTCTTTATGACCGTAGGTGCATATTTATTGCTCGCAGTCTTCTTGTACCTGCTACGTAAACCATTAATAAAGACCTTCTCAGGTAAGGTGATCAAATTGCTTACCGAGAATACGGACCAAGAAGACAAATAAACATTTATTTATTACCTGCCAGAGTATATTGGTTTTATGAAACTTTACCCCAAAAGATTAAATAACGCTTCCGACCTAAGAGCTGAAAAGCTACTGCTACAATATAAGCTGGAGCACCTTGATGCTGACGGTATGCTATCGCTTAAACCCGGTCTGAAAAAAACCGTAGCATCAGATAAAAAGAACCCAGGCAATATGCTGGGCGAAATATTAGGTACGGGGTCAATAGTAGATATTGCATTGAAATTATTGCCGCTGCTTACAGGTAAAGGAAGCAATAGAGTTGTAGAGCAAAAAGTACAGAAAAAGGGTCCTAACATATTGGTGAAAGGCCTTGTAGAGATAGGCGGTGGCTACCTTAAATGGAAAGCAATAGAACTATCTTACAAAGGACTGAAAAAACTTCTTTCAAGACCTAAGAAAAATGCCTGATCTGTGAATCAGGCATTTTTCTTAGTAAGGTCTACACATTTTAGAAATACGTGACCTATAGTAGTAAGTATTATTCTAATGTCGAGCATGATGCTCCTATTCTTAAGGTAGTATATATCCCATTGTATACGTTTCCGCAGTTCGCGCTCCACACTTATCTCACCTATGTAGTTCTTTATCTGCGCCATCCCCGTCATACCAGGTTTGGTCTCGTGCCTTAGGTTGTAGTATGGTATGCTCTGTGCATAGGCTTTGGTATGGTATAGCATATGCGGACGCGGCCCTACAATACTCATCTCACCCTTCAGCACATTAAAAAATTGTGGAATTTCGTCAATATGGGTGAGGCGTAGAAATCTGCCTATCAAAGTTATACGTATATCATTAATAGAGACCTGCTTAGTATGCGCATCTTCATTCACATACATAGTACGGAATTTATAACAATCGAACTCAATACCCTTGTAACCAGTACGTTTTTGTATAAAAAGAACTGGTCCCTTGGATGTAAGCTTGATGAGCAAAGCAATGACAGGGAATATCCATGACATGAAGAAAACTAAAAAAAATAAGGAGAAGCTGATATCGATAACCCTTTTTACGGCAAAATAATTTGATGCAGGCTTATGGACCATGTAGCGCTGGTTAATTTCATGGAACATCGACCTGATCTTTGTTATATCAGAATCAATGGTGGTTTGTGGTTGTGAGCGCTCTAACGAGACGTCTATCATTAATTGTTGTTCCATTTTGGTGGAGCCTCTTAAGTGTTTACGTCTTTACATCAAAAACCGTGTCAATTTTTTGAAATTATCGTAATCGGCCGAAAAATAAGCAATTAATACAGATTTTAATAAATTTTTGTGATTTTACTAGCTCAAAGGTGCATATAACAAAATTACAAAGTATTAAAATACCATACTTTATACCTGTTGCAAATTGCGTATATGTATTCTGTTAAGCCCTTTAAAGGCATTATACAGTGCCGTGATCTACATTGGCAAGCTGGCCGCAGGCTGCATCGATATCCTTGCCGCGGCTGCGTCTTAGCCTTGCATTTACTTTTTTAGATTCCAGGTGATCCATGAATTCAGCTACATCCTCCTCGTCAGGCTTTTCGAATTGGGCATTGTCTATAGGGTTGTATTCTATAATATTTATAAGGTCTGCAGGTACCTGGCGGTATATTTTTACCAGTTCTTCCGCGTCCTTAATGCTATCGTTCACTCCTTTAAATAGTATGTATTCAAACGTGATCTCGTTACCCGTACACTTATAAAAATAGTTTAGTGCCTCCATTACGGTCTTCAGGTCGTTGGTCTCGTTAATGGGCATTATCTGGTCGCGCTTATGGTCAGTGGGTGCATGTAGCGATAGCGCCAGCTTGAATTTCACCTTGTCGTCTCCCAGTTGGCGTATCATTTTAGCAACCCCCGCCGTAGATACGGTGATGCGTTTAGGACTCATACCCAGCCCGTCGGGCGAGGTTATCATCTCTATGGCCTTCATCACATTCCTGTAGTTCAGCAGTGGTTCGCCCATACCCATGAACACTATGTTGGTAAGCGGCTTGCCATATTTCTGCATAGCCTGCTGGCCGGTAAGCACCACCTGGTCGTATATCTCGTCAAAGTCAAGGTTGCGCTTGCGCGGCAGGTAGCCTGTAGCACAAAACTTGCAAGACAGAGAGCATCCCACTTGCGATGATACGCATACCGTCATTCTTTTCTCTGTAGGTATCAGCACACTTTCCATAAAATGCCCATCGTGCAGCTGCAGCCTATTCTTTATAGTACCATCATCACTGTGTTGTGTATGGTGTATCTTTACCTTAGGTATAAAATATTCCCTTTCCAGTTTGGCTCTCAATTCCTTGCTCAGGTTGGTCATTTCATTGACATCTCCGGCATATTTTTTCCATATCCATTCATACACCTGCTTCGCACGAAATTTTGGTTCTCCCAGTTGCACTAATATATGCTCCAGTTCCTGCAAAGAATAGTTCCGCAAATTATTCATGGCGCAAAGGTACGTAAGGTATTGTGGAGTTGGTGTAAAATATTGGGTTTTAGTTATATGATTGAAAACTTAGTAAGCCTATCTATGTTTAGTTATTGTGTCGGTGGCTATCTGATTAATTTCTAAAATTCTATGCTATCATTAGCAAACCCGCACCCAGTATAAAAACAAAAAAGCACCACACTCAAGTAACACAGTAGCGTACCCCACTTATTGCAGTGTCATGCTTTTTCTTATAAATAATTCCAAATATCTCTCCCAACTTTAGCCTAAAAACCTTGGCAAAAGATGAAAACACAGACGATTTATAGAACCTAATAGCAAAGCTGAGCATTTATTCAGCCACCTTTTTTTGTTTCCCGATAGCTATCGGGATCCATCGCCTACAAAAAACCAGTGGCCCATCATCGAGCCTGCTATAACAAACCAAACACCTATGAAAACCACCCAAAACCAACTCGCCAAAGACCTCTACTTCGGCACCCACAAGACACAAAAAGAAATAGCCGATGAGGTCGGCATAACCACAAAGACACTCTACCTCTGGATCAAGAAAGGAGCCTGGGACGAGTTGCGTACTGCATCCCTCGCCGCTCCCGCCATCATGGTCGATAACTTCTCCCACATGGTCGTTGAGCTGCAGACCGAAATAGGTCAACGTCCGGTCACCAACCGTTTCCCCAAACAACAGGAAATGGAAACCCTCCGCAAGCTCGTCAACTGTATCGTCAAATTAAAGGACTATGGTTCCACGGGCATGAACATGCAGGTCATGGCCGACTTTGCCAAGTACATCGGCCCCGATGAAGAGTTCAAGCAGAAACTCCAACTATACGCAGAAGGCTACTTCAAAGCCCGGAAAGACACACAGCGTTACCCCAACGATTTTGCCTACGGCGTACCCCCACCCATGACCAATGAAGAAGAAATAGAAGCTATAAAGCAGGAACTCGAAGCACGCTTCGGCACACCACAGCCACAGGAACAGGCCACACAAACCACCACATCATATTTTCCACCACCATCGGTAATTCCATTCCCTTCACTCTCCGAAACGCATACCAGCAAAGAGTTACACCAACCAAACATCCAACCATTAAAATTTCCACCATCGGAAAAAACAGGAAATAATGTAGATATATTCCCCTCCCTTGGTTGTATAGACCAGGGAGGCCGGGTGGTTGGTCCCGCGCCGGAATATCTAAAAGCCCCACAGACCCTACACCGCAAAGCCAGCCGCTTCTTAAAAATGTTACCCAGCAGCCATAGCCGGTAAATATCCTTACTTCATAACATAAAAGAAAAGTTGCTATGCAATAGTTACCCATTTTTATATATTTGCAAAAAACAGCTACTTATGAAAGGTTTCCTGCGCTTTTTATTGGCATTGCTCGGTGTAGTGATACTGGGTATTTTGGTACTTGGGCTTGTGGAGCCGAAAGATTTTGTACTCACCCGCAGCATAGTGATAAATGCCCCTAAAGCCGCAGTAAGAGACCAGGTAATGACCTTTAAGAATTGGCACAACTGGAGCCCTTGGTATAAAAAGGACAGCACTGTACAAATGACCTACTTTGGCACAGATGGTACACCCGGCAGCGGCTACCATTGGGTGGGCAGCACATCTGAAACAGGGGAAGGCACCATGACCAATACTGGTGAAACTGCTGATAAAATGAACTTTACCCTGCATATGATAAAGCCTATGCAGGCAGAATCGCAGGGATATTTTAATGTTGTCGATACCGCGAACCGGCAAACAGTAGTAACATGGAGCATAACCATGCATCATGGGTACCCTATGAACGCCATAAACCTCTTTATGGATAAAATGCTGGGCCCCGATTTTGATAACGGCCTGCAATACATGAAGACCTATGTAGAGGCACCCCCCGCACCAGCAGCCCCTGCAGCTACAGATACAGCAAAACATGTGTAGACGCCCCACCCGAAGCTAAAAATATAGTAGGCGGTAGTACAATGTGACCACGGCTTTTTTCGTTATTAGCAGCAGTGCGCTTATATTCGCAACTTCTTGGGCCCAAGCATGAAGCTATCTGTTATTATTGTTAACTACAACGTGAAGTATTTCCTGGAGGTATGCCTGCACTCTGTAAGCAGAGCCATGCAGGGTATAGAGGGAGAGATCATTGTAGCAGACAACAACTCAAAAGACGATAGCTGCGATATGGTGCGGGAAAAATTCCCATCCGTAGTATTGCTGGCCAATAAGGAGAATTTGGGTTTCTCTAAGGCCAACAACCAGGCGGCGGCTATAGCAAAAGGCGACTACATACTGTTCCTGAACCCGGATACGGTGATGCCTGAGGATTTTTTCACCAAAACCCTTGCCTATATGGATGCCCATCCGCAGGCCGGGGCGCTGGGGCCAAGGCTGATAGATGGTAAGGGTGTATATGCCCCAGATGGCAAAAAGTCTTTCCCTACCCTGCAGGTGGCACTGTTCAAGACCATAGGCATTAATAAATTGTTCCCCAATTCGCCGTACTTCAATAAGTATTATGCTGTGCATGTAGGTGAGCATGAGACCGCCCCGGTAGAGGTACTGAGCGGGTGCTGTATGCTGGTGAGGAGTAATGTGCTGCAGCAGATAGGCGGAGCATTTGATGAGGACTACTTCATGTATTGCGAGGATGTGGACCTCAGTTACCGTATACAGCAGGCTGGCTACCAGAACATATATTACCCGCCCGCTACGCTTATACACTACAAGGGCGAAAGTACCCGCAAGGCTACCCTGCAGTACGTGCGCATATTTAACGAGGCACTTATAACCTTTGTAAAGAAACACTATACAAAAGAACAGGCCAGGCTTTACCTGCTGTTCATCAATATAGGTATCATATTGCGGGCATTGCTGGGTACACTAAAGCGCGCACTTAAAATACTGCGCATGCCCCTGTTCGATACGTTGATACTGCTCTCCACCCTATGGTTCGTTACCAATTTCTGGATAGAGCACGTAAAGAACATGCTGCCCATACCTTTTAGCTCTCTGTATGCCACCCTGCCGGTATACACCGCGCTTTGGGTGATAACACTTTATTTCAATGGCGCTTACGACCAGCCTTACCGCGCACTGCGAGTGACCCGGGGCATGATATTCGGCACCATAGTGATACTTGCCTATTATGGCCTGCTGCAGCCATCATTGCGCTATAGCCGTGCTATCATCATCTTCACCGGTTTTGCAGGTACCGTACTATTGCTGGGCCTGCACGACCTGCTGCATCGCCTGGGCATTTTTAAGTATGTGGCCTACGACAAGCTGCCCCGTAAGGCCATTATCATTGCCGATGAGCCGCACTACGAGCAAACCACAGCTACCCTGCAGCATGTGCACTATGCGCCGCAGGTAGCAGGCCGCATAAACCCAGGCAATAAAAATGATGATGCGCTGGGCAATGCTGCCGAAATGAAGGAGCTACTGTACACCGCCAGCATAAACGAGGTCATTTTTTGTATTAACGGCCTTAGCTACGCACAGGTGTTCGCGCACATGCAGCATTGTGGCCCGCGGTATGACTACAAGATACACCTGCCGGGTAGCCAAAGCTTTGTGGGCAGCAACAGCAGTCACACTTCGGGCGACCTATATACCATAGACCGACGCTACAACCTGGATAGCTTTGCACAAATGCGCAACAAGCGGATGATTGATATAATAGCAGCTGTGGCACTCTTACTGCTATCCCCCATCTTGCTGTTCATGGTAAAGAAGCCCGGTAATTTTATCAGGAACTGCTTCAAGGTATTGGCTGGCCAGTGTACATGGGTAGGTTACACTCCGCATCCCTTTAACAAGTACCTGCCCCGGATACGCAAGAACATACTGCCCCCTTATAACATTATAACAGGCTACGAACCCGGAGAAGAGGTAAAGAACCAGCTGAATATAGCCTATGCACAGCACTACACAGCCGGTATGGAAGTGACCCTAATGCTTAACAATTTAAAATATTTGGGCAGATAGCTAAAAAAAATTTTGAGGAAACAGGAAACTTATTATTTTTGCAATCCCAAATGACAATCTTCCTTAGCTCAGTTGGTTAGAGCATCTGACTGTTAATCAGAGGGTCTCTGGTTCAAGTCCAGAAGGGAGAGCATCTACAGGTAAGGGTTTCAGACGATAATGTTTGAAACCCTTTTTTTTATTTGCATACAATTTGCATACTTTCTATTAGATATGAGTATTTGAATAACAAGTAAAGACTTATGTCGCCTAACACCTATGTTCATTCTCTCATCTTATTGGAACAAATGTTAGAAGCCCAGAAATATTTTAGTGCGCAACCTGATTGAGTTTCCTTATCCTGAAGAACTGACTATTATCCAAACGTTATATTAAAACCTTATTTGTGATGGACTTTTAATATTTCCTTTAAGCAAGAATATAATTTGCTTTTTTTAGGGTCATCTCAACGAGATAGCCCTATTTAATTGTGGCCTATAAAAAGCATCATGGCTAATAACATATAGGTCTGAAAAACAATTTGATTTTTTTGGGCACCTGAAATGATTGTACGAATGCTAATGTTGCGCTGACGTGACATTCCAGCAGAATTGTGGCGATATATTTATCGAAATAATTCAGCGATGAGCGAGGACAACAAGTTTGTTTTATCAGAGGACTTTCTCAATCAGATCAGGTATTTCATTCAGGATAAAGATACACAGAGAGTAAGCAGGAATTTGAGAATGGTGTTCTTTTACTACCTAAGGTTCCAGGCCTCTGGATTGCCATTGGCGTTCGATGAGATAATGAATGATATAGAAGCAACAATTGAATTGTTGGAAGCTATTAGCAGACGAGAGAAATACTTGGCGAGATACGTTGAAGTGAGGTGTCACCATCGTTACGTTGATATCAGCTACGTTTAACATTTTGATTAAGGTGAACGTTAATGCTGCTATAGGTAAGTTGCAGATAGTAGGCCAGTACGGCAAGCTGGCCTCGATCATTGACATTGAACTTTTGAAATAAACTATCCCTAAACCCTTCAACGCTTCTTGCAGTAATATTCAGTACCTCCGCTATTTCACGATAACTTTTACTTGTACAGATATGTTGCAATATCAATCGCTCGTTGTCGGTGAGCCGGGGATTTCCTAATTCTTTGTTCTTTACTGCGGTATGAAGTTTCTTAGGCGCAAGATCTGAATGGTAGTAGCCGAGTTCATTTATTGAAATTATTGCAGACCTTAGTTCCTCAGGATTACAGTCTTTGGTCAAGAACCCTCCAGCCCCATTGCTCAACATTTCAAGTACATGGAAAATATTGTCAAAGGCTGATAAGGCCAATATCCGGATTTCAGGCCATCTCTTTTTGAGGTTCATTGCCGTCTCATACCCATTCATAACGGGCATCTGTATATCTACGAGGCAAACATCTGGCAATGTGTTTGCTTGCTCTAACGTAGAAATAAGTTCTGCACCATTGGCAGCCAAGATAGATACCTCTATAACGCCCATTCTTGTCAAAATTTCCGCAATTGTATTTCTCACTAATCGATGGTCATCCACGATAGCTACTTCTATAACAGACATGATTTTAATTTAAAATAAGTGTTAAAATAAAAATATAATTCAATAAACCTACAGGTAAATAACGGAAAAGAAAAGAATTTTTACAGTTTTTTACCTGTTGTATTTGTTTTGGTTAGCATTTACGTTTGTGACTCAAACAACCATATGAAAGCACTACACTGTTACATGAGAATTCTGGCCATTGCCCTGTTCTTTCTATTCCCTGGTATGCGAATCAATGCACAAACTGTTCCTATTCCCACTGTTTTCTCATTTACTCCTAATGGTGTCTTTGATAGTGTCTTTGATCAATATGGAAATGCTTATCAACTTAAAGACATTGCGATCAATGATACCTTGCGCACATATGGACATGATACATTAGTTCCATTGGTGGTATCAACATACAGTTCTGGCTATTTCAAACTTTACCTGGACAGGAATTGCGGAATGGAGAACTACGCAACTGATACAAATCATTTGGCACGACTACTGACGATATGCCAAATGCTAAAAGATGTTTCTCAATTCATTAATTCACCCTGCAATAGCACGGACCAAACAATAAATATATGGTGCCGTGACATAGGGTTGATACCCAATTTGCCAGTTAATCGTTCGGGGGTGATCACATCGTTCTATAACATTCCATTGGTATCCAACTTATCGGGTATTGTTGACAATACGGTTTGGAAAACATTGAACTCAGGGGTGGACGCATACAAAAATATTGGTGCACCATGGAACAGTGATTTCCAGAATGGTAAAAGTTTTTTTCATGCGGTACTTGCATTTGACTTCAATAGTACGGGAACTTTGAACTGGAACACATCGCTGACCAGTGCGCCTGCCAGCGACCCTACAGTACATGACCTTTACACAGAGTCCCTTCACCAAATGATGCATGCACTTGGGTTTGCATCACTGATAAGCAGTAATGGTAATTCCCTATTAGGTGCAACACACCCTTACTATAGCCGATATGATATGAACCTTAAGACATCAAGCGGCACACCGTTACTGAGCCATACCGGTAGTGTGAGCATGTACAACTACTCATTCGGAGTATCTACGTCGGTACTGGCACCTGGTGGTACCTGCTATACAGACAGCACTATATGCAGCACAGGCATAAAATACTATGGAGGACTGGCCTATCCACAAACCGTATACACTCCCAATTGCTTTGAGCCAGGCATAAGTATAAGCCATTTTGAGGACCAGTGCTTACCATCGGGCAGTACATCGCCTATGGTGAACAACCAGTACTTTCTGATGAGCAATATAACGAATGCAGGAGACATGCCCGGAAGCATGAAGAGACACCCGCAACCAGAAGAGCAGCAAGTACTGGCGGACATTGGATATAGTGTGAATGGCTTCTTCGGAGACAGCTCGGACATCAACCTGAACTATGTACAATATGATAGTACCTTTGCGGCCACTATACCAGTGACGGGAATCAATGATGGTATAGATAATGGAGCCTATACTTTTACATTCGATTCGACCGGTACACTTACTTTTAACGGTAGTGCGCTGCTTGGGAACGATAGCGGCGTGAGCGGTGGGAGCTTTGAGGGACTACAAATGATTTATGGATCTGGGATGTTTTCTGCATCAAGCGGTACCAGTGGTACAACGATAATGCTAACCGGAGCCGGCGGTGGTGTAAACATTTTCAGTTATGTACCTGTGAGTGCAACAGGCGTAAGAGGAAATATTGCGGGCGGGCCACTAGCCAAAACAAGCGGGATATGCAGTACTACACCTTGTAATTTAGTTCCTAACCCAGGTTATGAATCGGCCACAGGTTGTGGTCTAACGGTGCCTTTTGCGCCAGACACCCTTTCTATAGATCCGATAGCTCCGGCAACAGCGATCATAGATTGCTGGAGTACTTATATGGGCACACCAGACCTATACAGCACGGGCTGTACTACCATAAGTCCTGCACGTCATCTCTGGTCGTTCAATGTGCCGAACACAATGGCTACTCCAACTATATATGTGCATCAGCCACCACTACTGCCACCGGCCACTACCAACAATAACTTCCTGGCACTGTTTGCTGATTATGGGATAAACTTCAGCGCAGGACTGTTTGAAACAGAGGCCGAGCAAGCATCTTTTACGACATCAATAGGTCCAGGCACATATACTATAAGCCTGTGGGCAAAAGTGGTAAACGTGGGGTCTTTTTACAGCGGTACCAATCTTGGGCTACCCGGAACAATAGGAATAGGGCTAAGTAACGGACCACTTACCTATACCAGCGGCTACATGAACAATATGCCCGCAACCTTTTATAACATCAATGCAAATCTTGCGGTGCCCGGAATACCGGACAATGATGCATGGACATACCTTACCTATACTTTTACCATTACAGGGTCGTACACCAACCTGATCATTTTTAACGCCATCAATAAGAACAGCACAACGTGGCCCACGTTCAACTATCCTATGACAAGCGGTCATCCGGATTATAGCTCCTATATTGGCATAGATGATATACAACTGGTACGTGGTACCGTGCACACATTTATATTGCCGGCTACTGTAGCAGCATGTACGGGGCCACTAACCAACCTGGGACAGTACATCAGTGGCTACTCGTCCATAACCGGCGGAACATTTTACGGACCGGGAGTGACCCAGACAAGTAACGGCACTTTTAGCCCCTCTGCATTAACCGGTACTCTACCGCAGACAGTACAACTTTCTTATGTTTATACAGATCCGACCAGTGGATGCCTTATGACGATAGCGTCCAAGATCAAAGTCATCAATTCGACCGCGAATGTCACAGCAAGTCCTAACCCGCTGTGCTCCGGTGGTACAGTGACGCTGACCACAACAGGCTGCAGCACCTGTAACTGGACGTGGCCACCGAGCGGCAGCTGCAGTAGCTGCGGTGCCACGATAACCAAGAGCCCCACAGCAAGCACCACCTATACGGTCTACGATGCCACCAGTAGCAATTGTGCGGGTTCTGTGACCGTAAACCTTTTCCAGGCGAGCATAGGTAAAGGAGCAGGAAGCTCTTATATATGTGTCGGCGCTACGGGACCAATATTGTATGCATTCCCGGCTAACCCCTCGTATACCTACACCTGGGAAATAAGCTATGACCTGGGAAGTACATGGAGCACGTATGCGGGGCCTACCGTGGGACTATCGTCAATAAACCCCACCATAACCACGGCAGGTGTAATAACAATGCGTGTGAAAGTGAATAATGGCACCTGCACATCAACATCATTGTCGACGATAAACCTGATCGTCAACCCGCTGCCTGTGGCTACACTAACGGCCAGCCCAACATCGATATGTGCTAATGCCGGCTACATCACCCTGCACGCGGGGCCGGTGGCTACAGGATACAGCTACTCGTACAACGGTGGCGCTGCGAGCCCGTATGCCAACTATACCACACCATCTATAACAGGGACCACAAACTACAGCGTGAAAGTGACAGATGTAAATGGCTGCCAGGCCACTGCGGGGCCAGTAGCTGTTACTTACAACGCTGTACCGACCATAACAGCAAGCGCTGCGCCCACCGGGGTATGCGTAGGGATACCAGTGAGCCTGACCACCACATCGACCGGGGCCACCAGTTTTTTATGGACACCTGCTACCGGGGCAGGCGCTGTAGCATGCGCCACCTGCGCCAATACTACTGCCACACCTGTTGCAGGTACAAATCTTTATACCGTGACCGCGACTGGAACCGGCGGATGCACCGCGACAGCGCATGTGACCGTGCCGGCCGGCACGCCACCGGCCGTAACGACGGGCAGCACCCTGACTACTGTGTATGGCGGACAATCTACCCTGATATTTGCATTTGGCCCTGTGGGCGCCACATATACCTGGACCTCGGTGCCTGCTGCCACATTAGTTCCTCCATCGATACTGGTACTGAACGCGAGCGGATCTGAGATATCAGCTACGCCGGCGCCAGGAAGTATGACATCTTCAGTGACCTACACGGTAGTAGCCACCTTGAACGGATGTTCCAGCACCGCCAGCACGACAATAAGCGTTACACCTACTGAAAGCAAGCTGGATATTTGTACTGCTGCAACAATATTTGCCGGCCAGGCATCTACAGATATAGGAGTTGCGGGGTCTACAACGACCACTTACTATCCTCCAGGCGCGCCATTACCGTTAGTGGCATGGCCAGCCGGCATAAATAATTATGTACACGGCACTTTCCACCTGCGGGGTAACTTTACTATAAGTAATGCGCGGTTCTGGATGGCGCCTGCTACCAACATCATTATAGATGAGGGGTCGAGCATCACTTTTAGCAATTGTCACTTTTTTACGTGCCTTACTTCTTCTGAGATGTGGAATGGTATTGTTTTCGGGGGCAGTACCGGAAGTGTGTACCTGACCAACAATACAATGATAGAAGATGCTAATATAGGGATCGCCACCAGTGGTACCACACCGGCATCGGGTCATACTTACGTCATCAGGTCGGATGGTGCAACATTCAACCGCTGCACACAGGGCATTGACATGGAAAATTATAACTCGCTATACGTTGCGGATATGAGCCAGTTCCTGAGTATAACCAATACGGTGTTCACCTCCCGCAATTTTATACAGTACAATAACGGAGCAGCGCTAAGCTATCCGCTGACATGGCCACCGGTAACCGGGGCCAGCGGTCTGAAAAATGCAATAACACCTGCCGATAGCTACAGCCCGCCATACAATATAGTATCGCCAACGGCCCTGCTGAGTAATTATGCTTATCCGCTGATCAATACAAAGTCTTCAGGCCCCTGTTTCTACGGCATACACATGAACCTGGTGGGCATCAGCAATGGCTGCTACAGCACACCACAGCTCTACAGTGAAGCCGTGGTAGGAAGCGAGGCTACCAGCACCGCCCGCAACCTGTTCGACAACCTGGGGGCCGGGATATATCTGTACAACAGCAATCTGTCGGCATACAACAATACGTTCATGAACATGAACTACCTGGGGGCCGGTTTGGGCGGTGATGGTATATACACCAACCAGGCCAATTATTGCGGCAGGCTCCGGGTATGGAACAACGGAGGGGCTTATCAAAATGAATTCTACGACTGTGTGACCGGCGTGGACGCACCCAACCAAAGCGATATGACGGTGCAGAACTGCAAGATCATCAGTAAGCTGCACAATATTGCCTACCTGAACTCCGCAGCAGCTGCCATACCGGGCAACTACGGGGTAAATTTTCATGCACAGCACGTGTATAACCTGGACGTGAGCTACAATACCATTACCAATGTGACCAATGGTATAAATGCTATGACAGCAATGCCCACCACCTTTGGTACAGGCCCCGGCGGACCAATGAACATCAGTAACAACACCATACAGGCATCGGCAGGGAGCGGGGTGGCCAACCCCTTTGTGCAGCAGGCCATAGCGGTGCAGACCACCCTGCACTGCAACAGTGGCTGCACACCGGGCGTGGCGCCGGCCATAAATACCAACACGCTGACCAATGTGTACAACGGCATATACCTGAGCGGGTTTGCACAGCAATACCTGAACTGCACCAGCAATAATATAGCGCTGGCAGTGCCGCCGGGCCAGCCGGCGCAGTATGGGATAAACATAGCCGCCTGCACAGATGCCATAGTATTTAACAACGTGATAAACGGCCCTGCGGGCCACATAACCGGCGGAAGTGCGGTATATGCCTATGCCGATGACCAGATGAGGGGCATATATGCCACCATGAATACCGGGCTGGCCAACTGGTGCAATACGGTGAACAACGTGGGCCGTGGATTTGAATTTGCGGCCACCAACAAGGGCACACAATGGGCCAACAACCTGATGCAGAACACCGGCAAGGGATACGTGCTGAGCAGCAATGGCGCCATAGACCAGCAGGTGACCACCAACAGTGTGCCGCACTTGCCTGAGGCAGCCAATAACATATGGCAGCTGCCTACAGCGCCGGGGCTTACGTGGAGCAGTACGTACCCCCAGACCTATGGGCTGAACTCTGTACCGGGGAACTCTATACTATTGTATAACCCGACAGTGCCACCACCACCCTATACGAGCGGCACCTACATGCCTAATTACAATTCTGGTTCTCCCGCCTTAAGTAGTTATGCCCTTGGCGTGACCATACAACTTAACAAGACCAGCATAGGCGGCTGCGGTAAGAATATCGTCCCCTATCCTATAACCCCGGCGGGGCCATGGAAGCTGGCATCGCTGGTGGCCACGGCGCAACTGCCCTACTACCAGAACACGGCCACCACTACCTGGATAGACCAGATGGGGCTGTGGCAGACCCTGCTGACCGATACCACAATAATAGATGCCAACGACACCCTAAGTGAGTTTGTGAGCATGGCGGCGGCCAGCCGCTACAAGGCCCTTACCGATATAGAGGCCACAACGGCCAGCGGCGACCTGGATGGTGCCATAAGCCTGATAAGCACCCTGCCTGCCGGCAGCCCCGCCAACGACCCGGTGACCGGGGTGACCATAGCAGACAACGCTGCGGCAGACTATATAGTGGCCAACTATACCAGCTACTACAACCTTTATATAAGGTATGCACAAGGCTTTGCAACAGCCTATGACAGCCTGCAGCTGCTGGGCCTTGCGGGGCTGTGCCCCTTTACCAACGGGGCTGTGGTGTACCAGGCGCGCAGCCTGTATGATGCGGTGAGCAATACCCATATAGTATATGCCGATGACCGTGCGTGCGGGCTGCCCTATGGTAGCGGAGAGGACAGGATGGTCAGGCGCATAGCCGCTGTAACCACTGCCAATACCCAAAGCTATAGCCTGTACCCCAACCCCAATGATGGTAACCTGAACCTGCTGCAAACGGTGGCCGATGCCAACCCAGTATATACAGAGGTATGGGACGGTGCGGGACGCCTGGTGTACAAGCAAGCGCTTACCTTTAGTGGCAGCAGGGCACAGGTGAAGATGAGCAACGTGCCCCCCGGTATGTACCTGATACAACTACGCGATAGCAGCGGTAAATATTATACCTTTAAATTTGCAGTAGAAAAGCAATAGCATGAGGGCATACCAGATAAATATAGGCAGCAGGAACAGGATGGTCCTGTACCTGCTGCTTTGTCTTATGGGGAACTCCGTGCACGCACAGGTGAACTATGTGCAGAATGGCGGGTTTGAAACATATAGCCGGTGCCCGTATGAATGGGACCAGATCAAGTTCGCTACAGGCTGGACCGCTATTGATACAATAGACCATCCACCTACAGACTCTTTTGGTACTCCCTGCGCACCCGATTATCTGAATACCTGTGCTATTAATAATCAGTACACGGGCGTGCCAACTACAGGCTATTATTATCATTATCCGCGTACCGGTAACGGAATGGCACAAACAATGATGTATAATATATCTACCACTTTTCCTTATCAACGGGACTACCTACAGGGAAAATTAAGAGCAGCATTGATATCTGGGAGACAATATTGTGTTACATTTTTTGTGTTCCTGGAGCAGGGGTCGGGTTATGCAGTGAACCACTTAGGTGCCTATTTTGATAATGGACAAATAGATACTACCCAAAACTGTGGTCTCCCGCAAACAACACATATCCCGCAGGTACAAACGCTTAGCATTGTTAAAGACACTGTGAACTGGACAAAAATAGAAGGTAGTTTTACCGCGACAAGCAATGAGAGCTATATCACTATTGGCAATTTTTATGACAATGCACATGTGCTTACTTCTGTATTAAACCCTTCGGGATTAGCACAAGTGACGGCCTACTACTTAGTAGACGATGTAAGCGTAGTAGAAAGCAATACACCTGCCTACGCTGGTGGCTGGATGTACAAAACAAAAAAGGATAGTTTGTTTATAGGGCGTAATGAGATAGTGCCCGACTGTATGTGGTACCGCAATGGTGTGCTGATAGACACGGTGCATGCGGGCTTTTGGGTGAAGGACACAGTGAACACGGTGTATGTGGTGAAGCAAAGCATATGCGGCAATGTGAAGTACGACACCGCCTGGGTGAACATAGCAACTGCAGGTGTGGCCAGTGTGGGCAATGAGAGTGTGTACAGGATATACCCCAACCCGGCGAGTAAGGAGATAATGATACAGGCACCTAACAACACAAGTGCCGTGGGTATGGTGGTGTATGATATGAGCGGCAGAGTGATGATGCGTAAGGAAATAGCTTTTGTGAATGGGGAGTACAGGTTGCCGATAGACCTGAACAGTGGGATGTATGTGGTGGAGCTGGTGGGTGAGGACGGGGTGAGGAGTGTGCAGCGGCTGAGTGTGCTGTAGGGCTAAACATACCTTTAAATTTGCATAGAAAAACAGTGATATGGCAACATACCCGATAAATAAAATAAGCAGGTACAGGGCACTCCTGTACCTGCTATTCTTTTTGATGCCCTTCACGAGTAGTGCACAAGTGAATTATATAATTAATGGTGGATTTGAGACATACAGCAGATGCCCTTATTATTGGAACCAGATCAAGTTCGCTACGGGCTGGACGGCTATCGACACTATCAACCATCCACCAGCTGACTCTTTTGGTACGCCCTGTGCTCCTGACTATATGAATATTTGTGCAGGAGCCAATCAATATGCAGGTGTACCAGCCACAGGATTGTATTATCATTATCCACGGACAGGAAACGGCATGGTAGAAATGATAATGTACAATACATCTACCACTTTCCCTTACCAGCGGGATTACCTACAAGGGAAATTAAGAACCCCATTAGTATCCGGGACGCAATATTGTGTTACGTTTTATGTATTCCTGGAGCAGGGGGCTAATTATGCTGTGAACCATATAGGGGCCTATTTTGACAACGGAGAGATTGACACCACCCAGAACTGCGGGTACCCGCAAACGACCCACATACCACAGGTGCAAACGCTTAGCATTGTTACAGACACTGTGAACTGGACAAAGATAGAAGGTAGTTTTACCGCGACAAGCAATGAAAGCTATATAACTATTGGCAACTTTTATGATAATGCACATGTCCTTACATCGATATCAAATTCAAATGGGATTGGAATAGATTGCGGTGAATATCTGATTGATGATATAAGTGTGGTAGCCAGCAACACCCCCGCCTATGCCGGTGGCTGGATGTACAAGACAAAAAAAGACAGTTTATTTATAGGCCGAAATGAGATAGTGCCCGACTGCATGTGGTACCGCAATGGTTTGCTGATAGATACTATACATGCTGGCTTTTGGGTGAAGGACACAGTGAACACGGTGTATGTGGTAAAACAAAGCATATGCGGCAATGTGAAGTATGATACTGCGTGGGTGAACATAGCCAATACTGGTGTGGGGAGCATAGGCAATGCAAGTGTGTATAGGATATACCCTAACCCGGCGAGTAAGGAGATAATGATACAGTGCCCTAACAATACGAGCACTGTGGGTATGGTGGTGTATGATATGAGTGGGAGAGTGATGCTCCGGAGAGAGCTGACTTTTGTGAATGGGGAGTACAGGTTGCCGATAGACCTGAACAGTGGGATGTATGTGGTGGAGCTGGTGGGTGAGGACGGGGTGAGGAGTGTGCAGCGGCTGAGTGTGCTGCAGGGCTAAACATACCTTTAAATTTGCAGTAGAAAAACAATAGCATGAGAAGATACCGGATAAATAAAGTAAGCAGGTACAAAATAATTTTGTACCTGCTTACTTTATTGGCGACCATATCAACGAGTGCGCAAGTTACCTTTGTGAACAATGGTGGATTTGAAACACACAGCAGGTGCCCATATGAAAATGACCAAATTAAATTTGCCACAGGCTGGACGGCAATTGATACTTTTAATCACCCTCCTGTCGACTCTTTTGGTACGTTTTGTGCTCCCGAATACCTGAATACCTGTGCAGGTAACAATCAATATGCAGGCATACCAAGTAATGGATTTTATTATCACTATCCACGTACGGGTAACGGAATGGCACAAACAATGATTGATAAGGTCACCGACGTAGGCGTTAAGAAATTTTTATATTTATCTTTATAACTACGACTTGTTTTACTACTGTGGAACTGTAGAACAATGTGGTCGTTTTGGCGGGCCAACATGCATTACTAACAGCATTTCGAATGCCAGCCAAAATTATTCCAGCCGTGACTTTGCTATAGAATTACTGAAAAAATATGGCCCGATTTTATTGCCAGGCTAAGTTCAACAGTTTTTTGAAAAAAACGCAACTGCATATTTATATGGATAAACAGGACATTCATATCGATGATATAAAGCGCATTCTATTGGGGCAAGCGCCCCCTGAATTTCTTTTGGAAACGTTTTTACGGACATTGGTTGTTTATCTGTTCCTGTTATTAATTGTACGCTGGTTGGGCAAACGTATGGCAGGTCAGCTTACCATCACAGAAATGTCTGTAATGCTGACACTGGGTGCTATTGTAGCACCGGCCATGCAGATGCCTGACCGCGGAATTTTATTAACCATATTTATATTGTTCGGCGTTCTGTTATTTCAAAGAGGCTTAAACTGGCTAAGCTTTAAAAGTGATAAGATTGAACGATTGACACAAGGTACTGTGACATTGCTGGCTGAAGATGGAAAGCTTAAAGTTGATGCAATGCGGAAAGTGAGAATTACCCAACAGGAACTGTTTGAAAGTTTGCGGGAAGCCAAAATCTATAACTTAGGGGCGGTAGATGTTATATACCTGGAAGCGTGCGGTGTCTTTTCTGTCTTTAAATTTTCCGATAAACGCCCAGGTCTGCCGCTATACCCGCCTAATGATAAAAAAATATTAGAAAAAGATGGTTTGCAATTAAGCGATATATGTACGCCTGCTGTAACTGTGGAAATACAGTCCGGAATAATAATACTTCGTGCGGCAATTGCGGTTGCAACAATTGGACAAACGCCATTAACAATTAACTAAAGCAACAATGAAGCCAGAAGATATACATCTGAATGATATTCAAAGGATACTTATTGGCAATGTACCGGTAAGCTTCTTCCTGGAAGCTGCAGGCAGGCTAAGTGTAGTTTATTTGATTCTGATGGTTTCCATGCGGCTTATTGGGAAACGCATGGCTTCTCAAATAAGCAGGATGGAACGTGTGGCAATGGTTTCGCTCGCCGCAGCAATAGGCATTCCTATTTTATCTCCTGACAGGGGCATTTTGCCTGCAATTATAATAGCGGTAATAGTCGTTATAATTGGGCGGGTTATTTCTATTGGGGCGCTAAAAAATCAGCGTTTTCAAAAAATGGTGCAGGGCAATATTGCTGCTTTGGTTGAAGATGGCGTAATGAACTTTGAAGTAATGGAAAAGACAAGCATTACAAGAGAGCGGGTACTGTCTCAATTGCGCACTAACGGCATCAAAAACCTTGGGAGAGTAAAAAGGCTATATATAGAGGCTGGTGGGGGCTTCACTTTAATAGAGAACGATCAGGAGCAAGCAGGACTATCTACCGTCCCAAACTGGCATACGTATTTGATCGGCAAACAAAAAGAAGAAAAAGCACTGCCGGTTTGTTCAAATTGCGGGAATAAAAAAAATACAACAAAAACTAACCAGGAAAAATGTGGCAACTGCGGAGAAAATAACTGGACAGTTGCAGTTCTTGACTAATCATTTACTTAAAAAATTAATGATGAAATATGCTTATATCTTCCTTGCCGGGCGGAAAACAATTACAGCACTATTCGTTAGCATTCTTACGCTTCAATTATTACTCTCAAGCTGTGCAATCCTTTCTCCAAAACATACAATCATGGCCGAGAATTAAAAGATAATACAATATTAAACAGCTTCTGATTTTAACATAGAGAGATGTTAGAAAAGATCCAAACTATTAACAAGTAGCTAATATACTCGCACTTTAACTCGCACTGTTATGGCTCCTGAACTGTATCTGATATTACAGGGAAATAGATAAATGTCTTTGTGGTCTTGATAAACAACTTGTAAATCTTTTGAGTAATAAATAATGCCTGTTGCATTAAGGTGTCAATATTGACATGTAAACTCAATTCGTCTGTTGCTTTGTCTGGTAGGTCTCATCAATCGATATTTACACAATTAGCCAATCAGTAGTCAAGGTGTATACAAAAATGTTCTATTCCACCGCACGTAACTTTAATAAATTCCTTATAGGGCTTTTATATTTTTTCTTCCCCATTCTGCCAGGAGCTGCATCACATCATTGAGCGACATTCCTTTTTCAGTAAGTGTATATTCCACTTTTGGCGGGACTTCCGCGTATACTTTTCTGGTGATGATACCGTCTGCTTCCAGCTCCTTTAAATGCCTGGATAATACTTTTAGCGCAATACCCTGGATGGCTTTATGAAGCTCACCAAACCGCCTTGGGCCGGACAACAACATCCAGATGATTACAGGTTTCCACTTACCGCTGATGATACTGATGGATTCCAATATCGTGCAATCGCAATCCAGTGCTGCTTTTTTTTCAATTATTTTTTCTGCTAACATGCTGATAATCAGTATTAGTGTCTTTCTTGTCAATACTTGACAAATGTGCCATTACTTGCCAAAAGTAAAGTTATGGATTAACATTGCAAAAAAAGTATGAAAATATTAATTATTGGTGCCACAGGAACTATCGGAAAACACGTAACCGCCTCATTACAAAAAGATCATGAAGTAATTAAGGCTGGATCAAAAAGCGGAGATATTCAGGTAGATATATCCTCACCTGAGTCCATAGAAAACTTTTACAAACAATGCGGGAAATTTGATGCGCTGGTTTGCGCAAGCGGCGATGGACAGTTCGGGCCTTTGGCAAGTATGAAGGATGCCGATTTCAGGGTTGGTGTTAACAGTAAATTGATGGGCCAGGTTAATCTGGTATTGATCGGCCAGCATTATATCGATCCTAAGGGATCGTTACCTTAACATCAGGTGCATTAGCTGAAGACCCCATTGTAATGGGCGTAAACCTGAGCACAATGAATGGTGCGATCAATGGCTTTGTAAAGGGCGCAGCCATAGAGCTTCAGAGCGGGGTTCGTATTAATGCGGTCTGCCCTGACATAGTTGAGGAATCTCCTGGCTATTTTTCTTTTTTCCCCGGACACGTTCCTGTTACCATGAGCCGTGTTACCCAGGCATATATCAAAAGCGTGTTGGGAGGACAAACGGGTCAGATCTACAAGGTACTGTAGCACAGCTCGGATATCAAATAATAGACCAGGACTGAAATTAAATTAATGAATTAACGACCAACAAAATAAATACGATGAAAATACTCATTTTAGGGGCCACGGGTAGAACTGGTCGCCTTATCGTCGAAGAAGCATTAAAGCAAGGCTATGATTTAAATATTTTGGTACGGGATAAAAATAAAATACCCTTTGATTCAAAATCAATTAAAGTATATCAGGGAACTCCTGCCCGCCAAACAGATTTAACGGCTGCAATGCAAGGATGTGAGGTAGTGATAAGTGCCTTAGCTGTCGCAAAAGCTTCAGATGCTCCCTGGTCTAAATTAATATCACCGGAAAATTTCGTATCTGAAAGTATTAAAAATGTGATTGCCGAAGCGAATCAACAAAATCTTAAACGATTGATCACAGTTTCTGCATGGGGTGCGCTGGAAACTAAAAAGGACTTGCCATTTTGGTTCAAATGGATGATTGACTATACCAACCTTCGCCTTGTTTACGCGGATCATGAATCACAGGAAAAACTATTAGCAGCTTCGAATTTAAGGTGGACAGCTGTAAGGCCTGTTGCCTTAACTGATGCTACCAAGAAGAAAACATTAAGGGTGAGTTTTAATAATATGCCTAAACCAAGTTTATCTATCAGTAGGCAAAGCGTCGCTGGGTTTATGGTAGATCTGTTAAACACCGATCAATATGACAGGAAAAGCCCCACTATTTCTGAAAATTAAACAGGGTTTTCAGGTGTCGCATAAACTCCGATTAGGAGCGGTTCATTTTTTAAACATAGAACAATAAAATAATGGATTTAAGGAATATAGCATTGCTGTTTCATATCGTCTCTTTATTCGTTTTAGCCGGAGGGGTAATTGGGTCAGTTATCATGGAAACCACACTTTGGAAAGTGGTTACCACCCGGCCCAGATCCGCGGTGTTATTAAATAAAGCCTTTGGTCGATTTCCAATGTTTCAAACTGCTGGCGGTCTATTAATGTTAGTCAGTGGGATATTTTTATTAGGTTCTACCCATTGGTACTACTGGGGTCAGTCTTGGCTTACTGTGAAGCTGGTCTTGTATGTTTTCTTGGCGGTACATCCTAATTTAACAGTGAAACCCTCTGGTAAAAGGCTTGAGAAATTATTGCAAATTGCTTCCGCCACCAAGAATTTAGAGTTAGGTCCTCAAGTGATGGAGCAAGAATTGATTACAGAAATGAAATCTATTCGAAACCGTTTTCGAATTTTCAATATCATTCAAATAAGCGTCATTGTTACTATTTTTATAATAACAATATATAAACCTCATTTTTTTAAATTTGAACAATGTTGGTAGATTTACCCAAGAGTTGTACACCCGTACAACTCTTTATTGTGATGTATGTATTTCAGGTGATCGCGTCCATCCCTGGTACACACTACCACTATGACTTACAACAAATTTTTGTATCTTTTCGTCTCATAAGGCTACTGTATGCGCAAGGCATTGATGTCTGTTATTTTTTTCATCGCCTGCTATGCAGCATTTGCGCAACATGCCAATGATACTTTCCATATCTATTTCGACCTGGATATTGCCACACTAAATAAACGAGCTACTGAAAAGATAGATCTGCTGATGTATAATGACAAGATACGATCTGGAAGGTCAATACTGATAGTGGGGTATGCTGACTATTTGGGCACGGAGGAAAAGAACAAGAAATTATCGGAAGACCGTGCAGGGAATGTATGGAACTACTTGTGTACGTACCCTATCAATAAAAACGATATTAAACTGTGCGTGGGCCGCGGCCAAATAAACCACAGCGGGCAGAAAGATGCCGATGGATATCCTGCAGACAGGAAAGTGGATATTGTAGTAGAGCAGGTAAATACCAAGCAACTCCCGCCAAGATCCATTGTTCAAGCCCATCCACTTACACAACCTATTAAGCCTAAGGTACCTGTAGCTATCATTTACAAAAACAACATTACAGACATAGCTATATACCAGCCGGGAGAGAGCTTTGTACTAAAGACCGTCTATTTTTTACCACAGCGGCATACACTTACACCACGATCGCTGCCAGAACTGGATATGCTATACAAGGTACTGGAAGAACACCCCTCATTGAAAATAAAGATAGAGGGACATGTATGCTGTATAAGAGACTATCCTGATGCCCTGGATATAGAGAGTAATGACCTATACCTATCAGTGAACCGCGCGCGAGCCATTTATAATTACCTGGTACAAAAAGGCATTGATGAAGAAAGACTAAAGTATGCAGGTTATGGCAAAAGCAAGCCCGTAGTGAAGGAAGAAATGAATGAAGAAGATGCACAGAAAAACAGACGTGTAGAGGTACGGGTATTATCGCAATAGACAGCGGAATATCTCGTGGAACGCTTTTTATGTCATCTATTAAAATAGTAATAACTATAAAAAGCTTTCACAATGAAAACATTGATCGGTATTTACGAAAACCATGACCTTGCCATGGAAGCTGTCAGGGAATTGAAAGAAGAGGGCTACCCAGTGGATAAGCTCTCCATAATAGGCAGATCCGAAACTGAGGAAATAGATGAAAAGCTCAATGCATTGCCTATAGACCCAATAAAACCATTAGGTTTGGGCGCAGGGGTAGCTATTGGTACTACTGTTGGTGTGCTTACAGGTATTGGCATGTTTGCAATACCCGGTCTTGGATTTTTATTTGGCGCAGGCGCACTTGTTGGCGCTATAGCTGGTCTTGACTTTGGACTTATTGGCGGAGGATTAGCAACTGTATTAACGACAATTGGCGTAAAGGATGATGCCGGTAAAGAATATGAGACCTATCTTAACGATGGCAAATACCTGGTAATAGCACAGGGTACTGAAGAGGAAATAGCAAAAGGCAACCAAATACTAAATGCACATGGCACACACTCTGCCATTGGCACACATTAATACCCATTGCAGTAAATAAAAATGCTAAGTACAGGTGTGTACTTAGCATTTTTTGTTATAAAAAGTCTGTAACTAAGAATTGATACCCGAGTAAATAAGATTTTGTTTACTGCTCTGTAAATGTCTTTTCACTTTGTAGGATAGCTTAAAAAGTAGTGAGGTCTCTGTGAGTACCAGTAGGTTCTTATCAACAATTTTAAAGATAATTGCGGCTGAGTGTGCTTCTATCTCGTTCTTGCTTTCTTCTATCACTTCTTCCCAAACCTTGAAAATATTAAGGTTATTCACGAGACTTTTAAAAACAGACCGCTCGACATGCTTTCCCTCAACTTTGTAATCAATTTTCATGTAGTGGTTTTTAGTGGGACATGTAAATTATAACATTTTTGCTACATGAGCAATATTTATGCTCATATTATATATTTATAACAAATCTATAGTACGGTATATTATCAAAATAACCATTAAAGATCAACTGATAGTATGATCTATTATATCATCATATTCAGGATGACGTTTTACATAGGCAGCTATGTAAGAACAATAAATATTGATGCGCAGGTGTTGGTTACGGGCAAAGTCCAAAGCATATTTTGCCAATGCGCCGGCTATACCCTTCCCTTCAAGATCCTTAGGGACATCGGTATGTATAAGTGATATTTTCCCGGGAGTTAGTTTGTATTCTACAAAGGCGGTCTCCCCATTTTCAAATGCCATTTCGAACCTCATCTTTTCCGTATTATTTACTATCGCAGTTTGTTCATTCATAAAATTTTGTTTTTCTTATTTAGCCAAAATAGGAAAATAATATTACGTGAATTTATGCTCACCGTATATCTTTATACGCCATGCCATTTACGTTTTCTCACCCAGCAGCTATTTTACCACTCCTTGGCAAGAACAGGAAGTTATTTTCTGCTACCGGCCTGGTCATTGGCAGTCTTGCACCCGACTTTGAATCGTTCATATTACTTAATGAAAAAAAAGTATATGGACACACATGGCTTGGGATATTCTGGTTTGACCTGCCACTAACAATAATACTTGCTTTGATGTTTCATGGCATAGTGCGCGACCCTTTGATAAAGAACCTACCCTGGACAATGTACGAACGCCTGAAACGGTTTGAACATAATAACTGGATAGGCTATTTTAAAAAGCATTTTTTTGTAGTTATTATTTCTATGCTGATAGGTATTGTTTCGCACCTATTGTTCGATGCACTTACCCACCTGAACCTGTACGAACCCGACGCCACAGACTCCACTATATACCTGGGGCATATACAGGTGTATCTTTTATTGCAATATACCATGTCTGTAATAGGCCTGGCGTTGGTGATCATATATATATATAAGATACCAGTTGTTATAGAGCATAGAACTATACACCACAACATGAAGTTCAACATCTCCACCATAAAACATGCACCTTCGAGCAAACTGATATACTGGGTGCTTTTGGTGATATGCTCTGGTCTTACTATGACGCTGAGTATCTTCTTTTTAGAACGTGAAATAAACATTATACTATTTATAGACATTTGCATTGCCGGGATATGCGGCGGACTAATTTTAGTACCGTTGCTGCAAAAGTTGATCGTCCCTGTGCGGCAATAACAGGCATGTACGACCATTACCAAATATTCTGGCCGGACATGCTTCTTGTATCTTATAATTAGTTATCTTGTAATAGATCATGACCATTAAAATTATTATTATTTTTTTGTTACTTAAACATAATTGTGACATTTAATGGTATAAAACCAAATGGTTTAAGTAATTTTAAAGACATATAAAGGGATAATTTAGAATTTATGACAGTTAGCGCAGCTATACTTCCAAAGATCATTATCATAGAAGATGATCCGGCGTTGCAGATGGTGATATCGAGGTTCATTGAGAATAGGTTCGAGGTCAGTGTTTTTAATAATGGTATGGATGCACTTGCATACCTTCAAGAAGGCAATATGCCAGACATAATAGTATCTGACCTGAACACACCGCAGCTTAATGGTTACGAATTCATTAAGCAAGTTAAATCGAGTGGGTTTTTCAAAGCCATTCCTATCATGATACTATCGGGCGAAGAAAGTACTGAAAGCCGAATAAAGTGCCTGGAAGCCGGCGCAGATGATTACCTGGTGAAACCATTTAATCCGCGTGAGCTGGAAGCCCGCATCAATGTGATACTGAAACGTAGCGGTAAAATTTTTACAACTCATTAGTCTGCTGCATGTATAACGCACCTACAGTGCCACTGGCCAAAAGGCTGGTAGCTTTGGTCAATGTAAGTTCTGCTAATACTGAATTGCTATCCTCGTGCGAACTGGGAGATGTAGCGCTTATAAGCTTTAAGAATAGCCTGGAATTTATAACTACGTGGGAAAAGCAAAAACTGGACATTATAGGTATCATATCTGAGAGCGAGGTAATGGCCCCCCTGGGCATACCCCAGCTGGAAAACCTTAGGAGCAAGAAAACGCCTGAGGTTCCTTTCATCCTGCTGTGCAATCAAATGAATGAGAACCTAGTGCGCATATGTATGCATGCAGGGGTTGCTGATGCCTTTACAGCCCCCATCAACAAGAGTGATATAGAGACAAGGGTAAGTTTCCTGATAGCCCACTGGGACAAGCTTAACAAACGTAACGACCATAACGAGATAAAGGTTTATAAAACGCCGCTGGCTAAAAGGATATTCGATATTATTTTTGCAGGTGGTGCATTACTGTTCTTATCCCCCTTCCTGCTTATCATTATCATTATCATGAAACTGGAATCGAAGGGACCAGTTTTTTATTATTCGTTAAGGGTGGGTACAGGGTACAAAATATTTAGGTTCTACAAGTTCCGCTCGATGTATGTAAATGCGGACAAGCGACTGAAGGAACTACAGCACCTGAACCAGTATAGCGCCCAGGATGCTGAGGCAGGCGCTGCAGAAAGTGCAAGTGTACAGAATTTTACATGCGAAGACTGCCAGCTGGCAGGCAGTAAGTGCAGGCAGCCGCTATATGCCGATAGCAATACCTGGTGCGAAAAACAGTTCAAGGTCACTAAAAAATCGAAAGACGGTTCTGCATTCTTTAAACTGAAGAATGATCCACGTATCACACGTGTGGGCAAGATACTGCGCAATACAAGTATTGATGAACTACCACAGCTATGGAACGTAGTAAAAGGCGACATGAGCATAGTGGGCAACCGCCCACTGCCACTATACGAGGCTGAACGGCTGACCACGGATAAATATGCGCCCCGTTTTTTGGCACCCGCTGGTATTACCGGCCTGTGGCAAGTAGAAAAAAGAGGCAAGGGCGATATGAGTGAAGAAGAACGACTGATGCTGGACAATGTATATGCTGAGAATCACAGTTTTAAGAACGATATAAAACTGATATTGAAGACCATACCTGCACTCTTCCAAAAAGAGAGTGTGTAGTAATGCTGCTATCCCACACCTATTTTCACACGTACTAATATTTCCGCATGAGGCCAATAGCCATACCCGCTTACATAAAGCAACTATGGGAAGCTGATAGCAGTAGGAATGATGAATTTATACAGAGTATTCGCAAGGATTATGCACGACTATCGAAAGGCGTAACGCCGGAGGTATCGGTAGTGATACCGGCCTATAACGAGCAGGATAATATACTGCGTACCCTATGCTCTTTATGCGCCAACATTACCGACCGCGCCGTGGAGATAATAGTAGTGAACAACAACTCTAAAGACAATACCGAAGCCCTGGTGACCGCAAGCAGCGTGCCCTGCATACTTGAAAAGAACCAGGGCATAACCAATGCGCGCAACGCCGGCCTGGCCAAAGCAATGGGCAAATATATACTGAATGCTGACGGAGATAGTATATATCCTAAGAACTGGATAGAGCTGATGGTAGCACCGCTGGCCAATGATACTAAGATAGCAGTGACATATGGGCGCTTTGCCTTTATACCTGTGGGCACCACCGGCAGACTCACTTACTTTTTTTACGAGTATATAGGTGATGCTTTGCGCTACCGCAACAAATGGTTCAAAGAAGAGGCAGTGAATGCATATGGCTTTAACTCAGGTTTTAAACGTGCGGAAGGACTGCAGGTAGATGGTTTTAATCATCCCCCGGAAGCCAATGAAGATGGCTGGCTGGCACTGAAGCTGCGCAATGGAGGATTTGGCAGGCTGCACTATGTGACCGACATAAAAGCCCTGGTATGGACCACTGACCGCCGCATACAAATAGATGGTGGGCTGTACAAGGCTACCATACGCAGGATAAAAAGAGTTTTCTTTGGGGGACCAAGGTAGCATTTACCTTTACCTATCGACACAACAATAAACAAGCATGAAGTATAGAATAATTACGTTTGCTGTAACCGCAGATGGGGACAAGGTTTCAGGCGGTATAATAGGCACCATAGGCAAGTACAACCCTAACACCATTAAAACAGGACTTGCGCAACAGCATAAAGCAAATCATCCCCACACTAAAATAGCGGTGCTGTTCACCGAAGTAAAGGAAGTTACAGAGGAAGAATATAATGCGGCGGCTGAGAGGTTTGTGAAGATATAACGTCTAACCTTTTACCTCCTTTTCGACTTTTCCCACACCGCGCTCTGGCTCTTTGCGTAGTACCTTTTGATACCTGCGGCAACTGCGTAATTCATCATGCAGAAATAGTAGGGAATGAAGAAGGCCTTCACCTTTATTTGTTGGCGCTCCATAAGCCATCCCATTAGAGCCATGGTATAAAAGAACACCTGGCCGGCAAAGAACACCTCGTATAGCAGTGCGTGTGACTGGTAGGCGATGATACCATTGAGTACAAACGCCAGCACCATCAGGAAAGGAGTTACTGTCCAGCGCAGCACACGATGGCTGATGTACTGGAAGGTAAGCGTGAAGTTGCGGAAAGGATCGAGCACTTTTTTCAACCGCACGATACATTGTATGCCGCCGGCGGCTATCCTTATCTTACGCTTCAATTCTTCTTTTATATTGTCCGATCCTGTTTCTGTAGCGCAGGCTTTAGGCTCATATACTACTCTATAGCCAGCCTCAGCAATAAGCATAGAGATCATAAAGTCGTCAAGTATAGTGTCAGTTGGTATAGGCTCATAAAGGGCAGTACGATAGCTGATGAGTTCGCCCGCAGCTCCTACTATACTATATAGTTCTGCATCCCATGTTTTTAGTTTGCTTTCGTACTTCCAGTAAAAACCTTCTCCCGCTGTGGCATCATTCACGTCATCTATCTTTACCCTTTTCTCGCCAGATACTGCCCCTATCTCAGGGTCTGCATAATGGCGGCACATGAGCAGTAAAGCATCAGTATTCAGGAATGTATTGGCATCTGTAAGCACTACCACACTGGCTGTAACAGTACCCATTACCCGGTGTATAGCAGCCAACTTGCCGGCACGGGCATCCTGATGCATTAACTTTATCTGTGGGTATTGGGCTACGATCTGTGGCGTGCGGTCGGTCGATCCATCTGTAACAAAAATGATCTCCAGTTTACCTGCAGGGTATTCAAGGGCAAGTGTGTCTTTGATCTTATCAGCTATACAATCTTCCTCATTGTAGGCCGATATGATAAGCGCAACTGACGGCCAGTTGCCGTTATTGCCTGGCAATATGCGCTTGCCTTTTATTGCATTGCGCAGCTTTACCAGTATATAGAGCACTATGCCGTACCCAAAGAAGGTATAGAACACAATGAACAAGCTCAACCAAAATATAAATTCCATGATCAGTTTTTTAAAGTGTATCCCAGGTCACTGCTGTTTTTATTGTGCATTATGTTCCAGCCAATGGCCCGTAGCAGCACGGGTATGAACGACCATTGCTTGCTGAGCATATAGGACAGAATATTGCGTGTGGCCACTACGCTGATAAAGTACGGCCAGAATATCATCCTTGTACCTATACCACAATTGCGGCGAATGAACAGTATGCGGTTGCGGTTCATAAAATATTCTTTCAGCGCGCTTTTACCACCTACTGATACTGACTCCTTGTGATAAATAAGTGCCTGCATATTGAGCCAGATGGTGTAGCCTGCTTTTTTGAAGCGCTCTACCCAATCCATCTCCTCGTAGTAAAGGAAGTAATTCTCAGCCATCAGGCCGGCCTTTTCCATAGCCGTGCGGCGCACCATCATTGCTGCACCATGTATATACCCTGTAGGGCCCGTGGTAGTATCGTACTGGCCATGGTCGGTCTCATACTGGCCTATACAATTGTTGCGGCAGGTATAGTAGTTCATTGGCGTAAAGCCAGCATACTGCAGCATCTCGGGTTGATCAAAATACCTGATCTTGGGAGATACCATGCCTACTTCGGGGTGCGTATCCAATGTATTCACAAGGGTCTCTATTAGTCCTGTTGTTATTTCTGTATCGTTGTTGATAAGGAACAGGTAGTCGCCGGTCGCTTCTTTTATACCCAGGTTGTTACCACCTGCAAAACCCAGGTTCACATCAGACCGTATAAATTTTACTGTTGGGTACTTCGTTATCCATGCTGGCACAGGGTTTTCTTTGCTGGCATTATCCACCACTATGATCTCTAACTGCGAATAGGTATTCTTACTGGCTATAGATGCCAGCAGAGCCTCCGTCAAGTAGCTATGGTTATAGTTCACCGTGATGATGGATACGCTGCTCATGTGCCTGTGTTTGTTTTCTGTGCTACAAAAGTATCTATCGCATCCAGTAGCTCGTTACTCTTTAGGGTATCAAATTTGCGGGCATACAGCTTGCCGCTGTTCATCAATTTATCCTTGTCATCCATGGTCAGCAGCTTAGGGCTCGCCCCCCCTGCGCTCCAGTCTATGTAGCGCAGGTTATCATTCACCATATTAGATCTGTACTGCGAATTGTGCAGTATGGTCTGGAAAATGAGTTCATCGGGTGCCCATGTGAGCTTAAAGAAGCGCACTACATTCTTGTGTTTCTTCAAATGATCCGTAATGTATACCGAACACTCCAGAGGTATAGTGAACCATTGAGAACGCCCTACAGCTTCCATACCATTTGGCATACTGCGCTTAGGTAATAATTTACTCAGCAATTGTTCCGTTCTGTACTTTCCGGCGAAGTTCATGTTGGCAAGGTGATACTTGGTAACGCGTGGGATGGCCTCCTGCCATTCATTCAATACTGATAGCGTATGCATAAAAGCCTTGCCTTTATGTTGTTCCAGGAAGCTATGTATCTCATCAGCTGGCTTCAGCGGGTAGTCCTGCCCGCTAAGGAGGTTAATGGCATCATATGCAATGCCGCTGGCAGCGATCTCTATAAAACCATTTATCGTAGCCTGCACTATACTATATCCACCCCAGTATACTTTTTCCCTATTTTGAATAAAATAAACATTGGGCATATCGGCCAACGACAGGAATGGAGTGATATCGGCCTTAAGATCCAGATGAATATAACAAGCTGCATCCCTATGCACAAGACGTTGCACCAGGCGTTGCAGCTGTGGCGGGTTAGCATGGCATAATATGAGGTGTGCTATCTTCATGAAGCTGCTGCGTTCTTTTTATTCAGGTATTGCTGTATCAGTTGCTTTCCTTCAATGAAACCGACCTTAAAGATACCTGCTATGCTAAAGTCAAGATGTTTCTTCAGGCGGTAATAACCATACCCTACCCCTACCAGGAATGGTAGTACTGTTGCCAGCGCTACCCCATCAATATTGTGAAAGATAAAGACACCAGAGAAATCGCCAATGATATTGGCTGCGAGCATAAGCAGCACTTTAATGAAATTAGCTTTAGGCTGATGCACAATATCTAAAGACACACCTATGAACCTATCTATTGGATAGAACATAGCGAACGTAAGAAATATACGCAGGGCCATTGCAGCCTGCATACCGCTTGTTGTACCTATATACTTTGCGCCACCCAGTATGCCTACTTCAATATCAGCACATGCTATACCAATAAGTGATACAGGTATCAATGCCAGCGTAAGCATACCGGCATACTTCTGCATGATATAGGCAACATCTTTCTTTCTACCCTGGTTATATGCCGCAGACATTTCTGGCATACCGGTTGCCAGGAAGCTGCTGAGTGGTATCTCTATCATAGCCATCAGCCGCATAGGCAGACTATATATAGCAAGAGCTGCAGTGCCCAACATGAACTTAATGATAAAACTATCAGAACTGCGCAGCAGGTTGGTGCTGATAGATGTGCCTACACTATACTTGCCGAAATGATATACCTCCAGCACGCAAGCTTTACTGCGACTGAATAACATTCTAAACCTCGTCCACCGTGCGGAGAAACATATAATTGTCGTAAGAATGCAGCCTGCCAGGTTGGCCATCAATACTGTTTGCAGGTTGATATGGTGTACCAGTATAAGTGCTATTATGAAAAGGATAATGGAGCCCTGGTTGATGATACGAACAATGAGTAGCTTGCCAAAATGCTGATCTGCACCCATGATCCAGGAAGCCATACTGATGGGGAATGTGAACAGGAATGTGATACCAAACCACTTTATGACGACCGCAATAGCTTCGTCATGTATGTAGCCTATCAAAAAGTAGGCAATTACATTCAGTATTATTAAGGCCGAGGTAATAACAATGCCGAGGTACCATACAGAACCTATCACTTCCTTTGCTCTTTGCTCTTGTGTGCCTGCATAGAACTTAATGAGCGCTGTAGAAAGGAAACCACTCCTGAATGTATCCACCAGGCCAAATACCGTAAGGAAGAATACCCAGCCGCCAAGGTCTATTATTGACAAGTGCCGGCATAATAACCCGAACTGTACAACACCCACTACAGCCATAGAACCCGTGCCCAGCAGCGATAAAAAATGACGGTTGCGTAGTTTGTCCAGTATGCTCAATGTGATTATTTTTCTCTCTGTATTATAATTTTAACAAGATCACTGATGACTTAAAACTTCAGCTTCACCTTTGCGAGTATATTCTTTATCTTCTTTATGTAGCGGGCCGATTCACCTATTGGTCTCGCATTCTTCCATGCCGACATTTGCAGGTATTTGTAAAATAACTGCTGGTACCCTGCATTGTAGTTGTATGACTTATAGATGGGCTTGCGCTGCACAAAGTGTATCAGGTAAGGGTCATCGATATCTATTGTTGAAAAATGGTTCCAACGGCTATCTACCTCTTTCCACTTGTTCGCGAAAATAATATTGAGGCCATACTGATCGGGATAGTTCACGTACTTAATATTATCGTGAATGCATTGTAGTACCTTCTCCGCTACTTTATCTTTCCGCCACTTAGGTACATTCAGCAGCATCATACCTGTGTTGAAGTATTTAGTATCGCCGGGGAAACCGAGCTCCTTGTAGTTGAAGATACCGCCCCATTCATTATCATATTGCTGCACCCGAGGATCCTTTACTGCAGCAATGTAATTATCTTCTATAGGAGTATCCCATAACTCTGTGATGTCCCTCAGCACTATCATGTCGGCATCCAGGTATAATACCTTTTCTACATTTTTCGGAACAAAATCGGGGATGAATAAACGGGAGTAAACATTCAGCGGGAAGCTGCTATGGTCGGCAGGTAGTTTAGTGCCAGGTGGTATCACTTCCTGTACGCTCTTCCAGTGAATGGTAGTGATACCAGGATCAACTGATGCGATAAGCTTCTTCTTATTCTGGCTGCTCACGTTCTCCTCTACCACCCACATATCTATACGTGTATGGGCATTCAGGTTTTGTTCTATGGACTTAATAAGCGCACCTATCAAAATGAAGTAATGGTTGTCGCTTACTACTACTATTGTTATGGTATTGGTCCTCATATCCTTTATATTTCGTTGACCGTAAACAGTTAACCTTTTACTGCAAGTATAGCTTTGTATATTTCTCCTGCACTGTTCTCCCATGTGTGCGAAGATGCAAAAGTCCTGCGTTGTTGCTGTAGCTCTATCGTATCTTCTGCGAGCGCTCTCTTTATCATCTCAATATACTCATCTTTAGTTATAGCAAGGTAAGTGTGTGCTGAAAAAATACTCATAGCTTCAGTAGCCGTAGCTACCACCGGTTTGCCCATGGCCAGGTACTCATCTATCTTCCTGGGGTAGTTCCCTATGGTTACCGGGTTCACTATCTGCGGATTCAGGCACACATCGAATGCGCTGATATACTGCGGCAGATCGGCCGGTTTTTTGCTACCCAGGAAGTAAATGTTCTTTATGCTATGCAATCTGCTGGCCTTGAACTCCTCATCCTCCGGCCCTACCAGAACTATGCTCCACTTTGGTCGTTGCTCTGCTATATATGCCAGCAGTTCTATATCCAGCCGTATGCTTTGTAGTGCCCCTACGTAGCCTATTACCGGTGCGGGTATGGTAGTCATATCGGCAGGTATACTCGTATCCTTAGGATGGGCAAACATGTCCAGTTCGCAACCCTGCCCTACGTAGTAAGAGTGTGGATTGTATTGCTTGCAATAAGATGCGAGGTATGTAGAATTGGCAGTGCAGATATCACTCTTGGCTATCAATTCGGGTTCCAGTTTGGTACCATGATGTTTCCAGTAATCAACAGCGATCATGTTATCGCGGGAATAGTAAATGCTTATCCACGGCTTCAACATGTCTTTCAGATAGAAGGACCGGAACATATCATTGTCGTTGAACAGAATGATATCATGGAAGCCCAGCTGCATGATAGCTTGCTGTATGGGCAGCGCAAAACGCCTGTTGTTTATTTTATTAAAAACAGAGAATAGTGCATGACTTTTGATCCAGTTGATAGACTCTATCATCTTATCAGGATATAAGTTCCAGAGGTTGTCCTGTATGGGTATAAGTCCGTCTTCCTTATGCTGTATCACCCGCAGCCTTTTCTGTACTTTAGGGTCGGCCTTTTGTTTCAGCAGCGTGATACGATCAAGCGGGGAGTTTACATACAGCACACGGTTGTGCTTACTAAATTCAACAGCCAGGTTCTTACAGTTACTGCCTATCTCTATATCCCAGGGCTGCTGCCCTACTATCACTATGTCTCTTCCTTCTATCATAGTGTTATTTTCGTTTTGTGCTGTTCGTTTTGCTCATCATCAATGCGCTTTATAACACCGATAAGAGCTACGACGAGATAAAAATATACGTTTGACGGGAATTGCACCAATGCCTCCTGTGGGTAGTTACCAAAATTGAAGGCAAATACTACCAACACCATAGCCAAACAGTACGACTTAAGCTGAGGATCTTTGATACTGAAATAGTTGTTGATACCCACACGCAGCACGGTAAACATGAACAGGCAAAACAGGAAGAGGCCCACTGAACCCAGCTCTACCGCTACGCGTACATAACCACTATCAGGAGGAAAACTGGCCAGGAAGGAGTAAGGTGCAAAACGTTGCCCCCATTCGCCGGTAGCGCCAAGGCCACCGCCTAAAGGATGCGTAAGTATATAGGGCTGAATACGTTTCTGATTGATCTTGCGCACATTGAACGACGCATCATCAGATGGCTTGAATGCTGACTGGAACCTGGAAATGGTTTGGTTGGACGAAGGAACAAATATGAGTGCCGCCATTAGCGCTGCACCTACACAAAGCAGCATCAATACCTTTTTATTAAATTTCAGTATCGCAAGAAAAAACAAGGTGACCGGTGGCAAAACATCTGCTCCACGTGTGCCGGAGTAGAGCATACACAATAAGTAAAAACCGATAAGAAAGTACAGTATCAATTTCTTTTTTAACGGCATGGGGCCTGTTAACAAGCCTACACAAAGCATGCTGCTCACCACCATGGTATATGAAAAAACAACAGGATCCGAAAAGATAGAGAATTTGCGCCATGTGCCACCTATGAATAATAGCAATGCAATGTTGGGATCAGAATGCAAGTAGGCTTCCTCGAACGGGAAGAACCCAAAATACTCCTGCTTAAATGCATATGCCGCTCCAAAGAAAGCCAGCCCCAGCCACAACTTTATGAGGAGCTCAACATACTTTTTGGTGCGGATATTGTACGTAAAAATGAAGTAAGACAACATTACAACAGCTACTGAGCGCACGGTATACACCCATGCCAACCGCGACTCTGCCACAGGATTTGCAAACTCCAGCAGGTTGTAGCCTATCCACACCAGTATCATGATGCTGATGGGGCCTTTGAATATCTTCCAGTCGGGCTTTTTCTTTTGCTGTATCAGTACGCCTAATATAAAAAGAGCCAGCATACCATCCATTAGAGTACCTAACGGAAAATTGACCCCGAGCCTTAAGAACCACATGATGAGGTAGGCCATAGTGAGGTAAATGATAATGCCAAAACGCGGGTACATCAATATGCCATATACAGCAGGAATAGCTACCACTACTACCATGCACAGCGCCCCAAAAATGAGCCCAAGCTTTGCAACACCTAAACCCAGTATCAATGATAAAAGTACCAGTGCAGTAATACCTAAAGGATTGTTCAGCTTTTCTACCAGCACTATGCGGTGCAGATAACTGAGCAATCTTTTTCGCTTGCCTGCCTCTTTGGGCTTTATAGGTATCACTATATTATCCATTACAGGAACAGCAGCTTGATGAAGAAATAGAATACACTTACGAATGCAAAAGCAATAGCCACTTTACGTATGGTATTGTCAGTACGCTTTTTTTTCTCCTTAGGTGTCTCCTTAGCACGAATGGATGGCTCTACTCTCATGCACCTTATTTTACTTCGTTAATAGTATTATCGTGGTAGTGCTGCGTGGCCACAGATACTTTATTCGCCTTCCTCACCTTGAGCAGCGAAAGCACCTGGTAAAAAATAAATTTAGGGCTGCTCACCAGCGACCGAACTATTCGTTTATCGGGCTTGGCATGTGCTATAGCTATGGCAAACCCAAGTATAAAGCAGGCAAATGCTGCCAGCCACACTGTTAAAGCAGTAGTACTAATAGCAATATTCACCAGCATGAATAGAAAAGACAGTATCAGGAATATAAATAAAGGAGGGCGTAGCAGTGTGATACCGAACCAAAGGCGATTACGATCGAACTTGATGATGCCGGAAGCTGCAATCGCAAATCCGAACTTAGAATAGCGGAACCAAGTGTTGATCCAGCGTGCGCGTTGATTCACTAATTGGTCGGAGCGGGAAGTTTTCTCATCATAGACCTCAGCTTTCTCCGTAAAGGCAATGCGGTAACCCCGATCTATAATTTCTTTTTGCAGCACTTTGTCAAAGCCTGCCCCTGTTATGTCCAGGTGTCCCAGGCACTCTTTGTAGAGCGCCGTTGTAAATGCCATACCAGAGCCTGCCAGCGTTGCTGAAGACCCGATACCGAACAGTACCACCCCATCATAAAAATGGTAGTATATATCACGCGCAGCATCCAGGCAAGCATAAGTAGTATCCAGGTTCTTTGCTTTGCGCAAGCCCTGCACAGCAACAAAACCTTTGTCAAATTCGGTGTTCAGTTCATTCAGGTATTCAGGTGCTACCAGATTATCAGAATCGATAATAGTGAGGCGCTCGTGTGCCCTGTGAAAATTATTTATTGCATAAAAGTGGGAGCGAGTATTGCTTGCAAGTGTCTCGGGCGGTCGCAAGACTACCACACGCTTATCAGCAAAAACCAGTGTTGATACATCGCACTTGTCTGCTACTATGTAGATGATATAATTGGTGTAGTTGAGCTGCAATAAAGAATCTATCACTGGCCCCAACGTGGTCACCTGCTCGTAGGCGGTCACTATAATGGCATAGTCTGCTTCTGTGTAACCACGCAGTGCGGTTGTGGTTTTACCGCGCCTGAGGCTGTATAACACATACAACACTAAGGGCAGTATCAGGTTGTAGCCGATCAACACCTGCAAGGCGACCCAAATGATGAATAATACTTCTATCATGCCTGTGGCCCATTTTTCATGAAAAATGATCGCTTTGCCTTTACTTTTAACTGCTCATTAGTGACCTTGTTCAATACCCAACCAGTGAACGTTCCATTCAGCTTTTTCAAGAAGGAGATGTGTTCTTCATCTGCCCTTTTTACAGACCGGTTAGACCCGAATACGGCTACCAATTTATCTACTACTTCTATCCATTCCCTGGCCAGGTTCATTTGGTACAGATCGGGGGTCTCTATGATAATGATGTCAAAATAATCTTTTAATTCCAGTAATTTCTTCCGGACTACTTCTTCATCATTTATTTCAAACAGGGTTGTATCGGCGCCGCGATTTCCCAGTACATGCACCTCGCCTTTATGCTCGGCATGTTCAAAAGATATCTTGCCATTCAGGTAATCCTCTATAAAATATTTTGTGTTGGTGATCTCTGTGATAGCGGGGCTGGTAAAGTTGCCATCTATGACCAGTACTTTTTTACTTATCATCAGGTAGGCGCTGGCCAGGCTAATGGTGAACAATGTTTTACCCTCGCCCGGCACTATGCTGGTAACGGCAAGCAACCGGCCACCGTACATGCTCATATCCAGCTCGAAACGGATGGACCGCAACAGGCTTTTAAATTCAGGGTTTACGCGTTTGCTGTTATTGTCCCACAGTTCCTTCACATCCAGGTGCGATGCCCTTATCAGCGGCAGGTAACCCAGCACAGGCATATTTGTCTTGTTCGCTAACTCAGATGACACTTTTATAGTATCATCGAAGTAGAACAATACGAACAATATCATGATGTATACTACAAAGGCCACTATACCGCCCAGTATCACTATCACCATTTTTTTAGATGGCTGCAGTGTGCCCGGTGGGGCTATCTCTATCTGCTTTATCTTGGCAGTAGCATTTAGATCCATAACGGCCTGGTTATACTTTTTCAGTATCTCTATATACTCCTGGCTGGCTACGTTAACATCTTCCTCTAACGCCTGTATCACAGCCTCGTTAGGAACTAACACATCGAATCGCTGATTTAATTTAAGCAGTTCCTGATCAAAGGTGGTGATACTGTTCTTAGCCAACTCCAGGTCCACAGATAACTTCAGCTTTTGGGCCACTAGGTTATCTTTTGCGGTCAGCGGGTTCAGCATCACTTTATCAGTAGATGCATTTATCTGTGCCGACAACTGCTCCTTCATAGAATCGAGACTAGCCTTTACCGCCGGGTCAAAACCACTTTCTATATACTGGTTGTTCAGCGCATTCAGCTGACGCTGGCTCAGTACTATATCCTGGTTGATGGATGTAAGCTTGCTTTCTATATACTGGTGATTGCTGGCGCTGAACTTTTCATCAATATCATGCAACGCACCGGTGGTGGATGCTATGTCCTTTTCAGCTACTTCCTTACGAGTCTCGAAGTCGGCCATTTGCCCGTACAGGCTTTTAGCCTGCTCATTCAGATTCAGTACCCTGTTCTTTATTTTGAAGGCTTTCAGGTACTGCATCCTGGCATTGAGCGAGTCTTTCTTAGTTTGTAGCAAAGCGGCCAGGTAGTCAATTGCCTTGCTGCCGTTCTGCTGGTTGGCAGCGGAATAGTAAGCTATGAATTCGCTGCACAGGGTATTTATAACAAATGCGGTAAGCTCAGGATCTTCAGATTCGTAACCCACATCTATGTAGTCGCTGCTTTCAACCCGCCATATTTTCAGTTTGTTCCTTAGCGATTCATAATCGTACCCCATCGACTTGATCACCTTTATCAAGCCATTCTGGTCTTTATCAGCATCGTATAGTGGTTGATGCGCTTTGTATTTTTCTGTATATACTTTTACGGCATGCTGTCTTGCATCACTGTTCAGCTGCTGCACTAATTTACTGGGTTTCCTATATGGGTTATCAGAGGTAAGATCGTGTATGATGAGCAGATATGATACCTGATCTACCACCGTCTTTAACTGCAGTATCTGCAGCAGGTTGCTGAATTGCTGGTTCACTTTAGCCTCACCCTGGTCGCTTTTACCAGACAGGAATTGCTGAGACCCATCCAAGATACCTGCGGATATACGTGCCCTGGACTCATAAGTATTAGGCTGCCGCCTTACCAACACAAATACCAGCAGCATTACAAGCAATGGTATTGCCAGCAATGCGTACTTATGCCTTTTTAGTATGTTTATGAAGTTGACGCCTTCCATTTATTTAATATCCTCCAGTTTAACACCCAATAGCTCTTCCAAACTGCTTTTGGCTACCAGCATTGCAGATTCTCCATCTATCTTTATCTGCAGGTTAGTATCAAAATACATTAATGCTTTGTTATAGCTATCGAATGTTTCCTCTCCTTTTTCAAATTTATATTTCATCAGCTTCACAGAGCTTTCCGCATCTTCTACCGTCTGCGATTTGACTTTCAGCACGGTCAGTTGCTGAATATACACATAATATCGCTGTTTTATAGCTGCCTCCAGCGATAACTCGTATTCGGCTTTGTCGTCTTGGGCTATCTTATATTCTTCACGCGTCACTTTTACAGCAGGCGCTTTCTGTAGTATAGACCCTATATTGGTATATACACCAAACTGGTAGCCACTTAGTAATATGCTTTGCCCGCCTACCACTGTACTGGTATTGCCAGGACTATATAAATATGATAACGTAAAAATGCTGAACCAATCGCGCTTGGCTTTTTTTATATTGTACTGGGCTATTACCTCACGGCTACTCAATGCTTTTAGATGCGGATGGTTCTCTCTGGCTATACGTACCAGTTTGTCGAGGTAGGGAACAGATATTTCGGTTATCATCGAGTTCTGACCACACACAACAAAATTAGTAAATAAGCAACCCAACAGCAGTATATACTTCAGCTTATACATCTCTCAGATGAATACAATTTTACTTAAAACGAACCTATTTTATCTCTTTATATGCAGGCACTGCGTACCTTTAAAACAACAACACGGAACAACGAGTATCACACAATAAAAAATAAACTTTATACGTGCTGCACCAAAATATTTGCAAAATACTTTTTATTTGTGGTACGTGAAATATTGTTTTACACTTATTGGGGAAAACAATGTTGCCAATGCTCACTAAATAATGCCTGAAACGGCCAATAACGAAACGCATGTCCTTAGCCTCCGCTATTAAGAGTAACCCAACCATAAAGCAATTGGTACACCGTATGCTGGTACCCAAGGGTGAGGCCAGGCCACGCCTTTGGGTAAAGATATTTGTGAATCCCTTTGTACATAAACGTGGTAAAGGGTCTAAGATACGCAGGTACTCCCGGGTAGATGTGCTGCCTTTTAACAGGTTCGAGCTGGGTGCGCGCTCTACAATTGAAGATTTTTGCACTATTAATAACGGTGTAGGAGATGTGCTGATAGGCTACGGATCGCTGGTGGGCATGAGCAACGTAATAATAGGGCCCGTGACCATAGGCAACAATGTGATACTGGCCCAGAACATAGTAGCCAGCGGCCTGAACCACGAATATAGGAACATACACACCCCAATAAGCCTGCAACCTATAATTAAAGCACTGATAACCATAGAAGATGACTGCTGGATAGCTGCCAACTGTGTGATAACAGCTGGTGTTACTATTGGCAAGCACTCGGTAATAGCGGCGGGCGCTGTGGTGACCAAGGATGTGCCACCCTACTCCATAGCTGCCGGCAACCCTGCCAAGGTCATTAAAAGATATGATGAAAACGTGGGCGATTGGGTAAGAGTGTGATAAACAAACTTGTAGCAATACTGATATGGCAGCCGGCTATTCCACAACACCACTATACAAAAAACTGGGTCTCAAAGAAGGGTTTATAATCAAAGTGGTGCATTACCCCGATGACTATCGCAACCTCATAGGCGAGTTTGCGGACAAGTTCCTCTTCAGCAATGAGTTGTATACCGACCTGGATCTCATTCACTTGTTTACCAACTCGACATACGACCTGGAGCATGAACTTCCTCAACTGCTGCCACAAATAAAAAAGAACGGGGCAATATGGGTTTCGTGGTATAAAAAAAGCTCCGGAAAAGCAACGGAAGTGACCGAACAAATGGTAAGGGAAACTGCGCTACGTATTGGACTGGTAGACATTAAGATATGTGCTGTTGACGAGGACTGGTCGGCACTGAAACTGGTGTGGCGGTTGAAGGACAGATAACAATGAGGCCGTATAAAAAGGCAAATTCCGTACCAGCTTCAGGCATAGTTTTTCTCGTTAGGTTGTTGACCAAATGACCTAACAATGAAAAGGATAATGACCGTAATTGCAATAGCCAGCGTAGCTGCTTTTGCATCGTGCAAGAAAGACTATACATGTACTTGCACTGAAGTAGTGGGTACCATATCAAACACTACAACACACTCTATAAGCAACGCTACGCACAACGATGCAAAGAATACTTGCGACACCTACCAGTCACAGGCTAACAGTAGTACACCAGGCAGTACTACTTGCCACTTGTAGAAGAACTGAAGTTTTATGCTACCTGAATGATATCAATAAAGATATTGTTCAGGTAGTTCTGTTTTCCACTACTCAACAAACTCCCAGGCGCTTTGATACATGTCCAGTGCTTGTGCATGGGCAATAAGATCTGCATAGAATGCGAACTGCGAAAGTGTGGCGCTATCGCCAACTATCACTAATTTTTTGCGGGCGCGCGTCATGGCTACATTCATGCGGCGGATGTCTGACAGAAAGCCTATTATACCGTCTGTATTACTACGCGTCATGCTAAGGTACACTATGTCCCGCTCCTGGCCTTGGAAGCTATCAATAGTATTTACCGATATTTTGTCGCCGTATTTCTGCAATTCTGGCGCGTGCAGTAATTGTTCTTTTAGCTCATATACCTGTTGCCTGTATGGGGATATTATAGCTATCGAAGGGAAGTCTTCCGGCTTGTAATGAGCATCTAATTCCGCAACCAGTAAATGTAGGTGCTTGAAAAGAAAAGCGGCCTCTTCAGGATTAGTGGTGCTGGTGCCATCCTGCTTTTCATCAAATCCGCAACCAGCTGTATCTACAAGTGAAAGCGGTGCATTTCCTGCGAACAACACATGATCAGCTACAGAAGGATGTGCCCTTAGTTTATCCTGATAGAACACCTTTGAAGAATAGCTCATAATGTGCCTGTTCATGCGGTACTGCTCTTCCAGCAGTACAACGGCTTCGGGGTGCAGGGCCACACACTTTTCCAGCAGTGTGGTACTCAAGCCTTTGCGTGCAGCCTCGTCTGACTTTATGGTGGGCGATAGCTGACAATGGTCTCCTGCAAGCACTACCTTCTGCGCTTTCAGTATGGGTATCCAGCATGCGGGTTCCAGCGCTTGTCCGGCCTCATCTATCACTACCGTATGGTATCGTAAACTTCTTACTGTGTAGTGCCCGGCGCCTACCAGTGTGGCAGTTATCACTTGTGCCTTGGCCACCAGATCGTCCATGATGTATTGCTCGGTATTACCCACCTCCTTCATTATTTTATGCGCCTCATCAAACAGTGCTTTGCGCTGGTCTCTTTCAGCCTTGCCAAAGTTGCGCTTGTACTTGTGGGCCATATTCTTGAAGTCTGAAGCCTGTTTTTTCAGCTTCTTAATTTCCTTCATGGCGCTGTGCTCGCTCATCTTGCTATCCAGCGTCAGCGACATCAGCTTTTCTGATACACGAGCGGGGTTACCTACACGCAGCACATTCAGCCCCTCATCAGCCAATTTCTCGCTTAGCAGGTCTACAGCAGTATTGCTGGGCGCTACTACCAGTATCTGCTTGTTATCGTGTTGTATCAATGCCTTTATGGCCTGTACCAAGGTAGTGGTCTTGCCCGTGCCGGGAGGACCATGCACTATAGCCAGCTCATTAGCAGCTACTATTTTATTTACAGCCTCCAGTTGCTTATCGTTCAATTTGTTGTTTACAACCGGGGCAAGACTGCTATCAAATGTTGGTTTTGTCTTGCCAGTAAGGGTATTGATGAGGTGGTTCTCTTTATCTTTTTCGCTGAGCGTATCTGCCAGTTTCAGGGCGTACTGCATCTCATCATAGCTGTTGTCATCAAACATCAGATCTATACCCAGTTTACCATCACTCGCCCACTCCGGCAATTCCTCGGTACGCAAGGTGATCTTCAACCTGTTGCCACCCTGGAAGGATATGGTGCCTTCTACATTATTATTTTTAGCATCATGATTGGAGAACAGTATGGCCGATGCCCCAAAACGAAGCTGGTGATTGATATCCTGATGAGTGGTGCGCTCTACTTCTACACTTATATAATCGCCCTTGGTAGGCTCTGTGCCCCTTATAGCTACAGGATACCAGGTGAAACCGTTTGCCCTGCGCTGTATAACAGAGGTTGTTTCTATCAGCTTTTGATAGGACTTACGGTCTTCTTCCCGCTCCATCTTCAACAGATCAAGCAGATCTTTAAAATAACTCATGCGCAAAGGTAGTGTGTTGCAACAGAACGGATAATGGCTAATGACCAACAGGCACCGACATATCGGCCTCTATTTCATGCACGATCTTTGTGTGACCGAGCAATAATACCACAAGGCCTATTACCGATGACACAGCTATGATCAGAGCCATGGGCATTACGGAGCGGCTACTGAACATGCTTATAGCAAATGAAGCAACTGCGCCCAGGCCCAGCTGCATAGTGCCCATCAGGGCAGAAGCAACGCCTGCATTCTGCGGGAAGGGCGCCATAGACAGTGCCGCAGAATTGGGATTAATAAGGCCAATACAGCACAAGACAAGGAATATCATGACTATAGTGCCAGCCAGCCCATACCAGCCATTGATAGCGCCAACAAAGAACAATACCCCAATAACTGCCTGTGCCCCCATGGCCACGCGCACTATCTGCTCACTTTTAAAGTGTCGTATTAGCAGGCTGTTTACCTGGCTGGAACCGATGAACCCAATAGAAAGACCTGCGAACACCCAGCCATATTCTTTTTTGGTGAGCTGGAAAATATCCATGAACACCAACGGAGAACCGGCCACGTAGGCAAACAATCCGCAAAAAGCAATGGAGCCGGAAACAGCATAGGTATAGAACTGCGGGTGACGGATAACGGACAGGAAGCTATTGATGATAGGCAGTGGCTTTAAGGAATATGTAGGGTCGGGCTTGTAGCTTTCTGGTAGCATAAAGAAGACCGAGAGTAATACCAGCGCTGCTATACATAACAAAACGATGAATACTGACTGCCATCCAAACGCATCCGCAAGGTAACCACCCGCAGTAGGGGCAATGAGCGGCGAAGTGCCAAGAACCAACACCAGCAGAGCAAACACTTTGGCACTGTCCTTTACGGGAAAAAGGTCGCGCACCATGGCCATGGATGCTACACCTGCAGCACAACTGCCGAGGGCCTGCAGTAGCCGCACCGCAATAAGCATCTCGACCGACCGGGATAAAAAACAAGCAATAGAACAAACAATATAGAGCGACAGGCCCACATATAGTGGTCTTTTGCGGCCGTACCTATCCATAAGCGGACCATATAACAGTTGGCCAAAAGCCAGGCCTATGAAAAAGCTGGACAATGAGAGATCGACCTGGGCAGTAGTAGTATGCAGCGACCGGGCTATATCCTGGAAGGCAGGCAGGTACATATCTATAGAGAAGGGGCTTAGTGCGGTAAGCGCACCAAGTATGATTATAAGGAAAACGTATCTGCGTTTTGTCATCTTTTAAGAGGTTAGGACGATCTGCTGCATTGATCGTACCGCGGTGTTAATATTAAAATTTCCGGGTTGCCTGTAAAAAATAAAGTCGGTGATCTTTTAGGATAATACTATCCGAAAAGCAAGCCAGGCATTACTTATGAAAGAAATAATAAATTTCCGGTATTACCGAAAAATTTCCGGCTTTTACTGGTACCAAAAATTTTGGAAGGTGGAATAAATATGCTTTTAATTGAATAGGATGTATAATAGCTATGGCAAAGTTACACCGCTATATAAAGACGACCTAAAATACATGTCCACATTTTTATTTCCATATTGGTACCCTATCACCATTACTTGCCATACGGAATGGTTTTTATGAAAATCTCATTGTGCAAAATGTGCCGTATCATGAAACTGAAAGAACTTATTATATATACGGGGTTGTTGATGTCCGTCCTTACCAGTTGCGGCTCCTCTGCCTCGAAAAAAACGCCTGTTGCTACAGGTGATACTACCAAAGACAGAGTGACCACGACCGATGGCACGGTGGCGCTGCCCGAGCCTTATGCAACAAAGTCGGTAAACGACTATTGCACGGTGATCGGTTGGCCTGCAGACAAAATGCCCACTGCGCCACAAGGATTTACGGTGAGCAAGTTTGCCGACAAGCTGACCAATCCCCGCTGGATATATGTGGGGCCAAATGGCGACATCTTTGTTTGCGAAACGAATGGTAAGAACGATATAATACAATCGGTACACGCCACAGTGGATGGTAAGGTGAAGTCGGGCAATGAGGATATAACGAAGAATAGCAGCGCTAATCGCATCACCCTATTCCGGGACACGAATAACGATGGTATACCAGATACTAAAACGGAGTTCCTTACCGGCCTGAACCACCCGCTGGGCATGCTGATACTGGGCAACATGTTCTACGTAGCCAATAACGATGCTGTTGTCGCCTACCACTACACTGTGGGACAAACAAACATAAAGGATAAGGGGAAAAAGATAACAGACCTACCCGGCGGCCCCGGCCACTGGACGCGCAACATTGTGGCATCGGCCGATGGTAAAAAGATATACATAGCAGTAGGATCGGGCAGTAATGTGGCTGACAAAGGCATAGACAAGGAAGAAGGCAAGGCGACCATATGGGAAATGAACCCCGATGGTAGCGGTAAGCGCAAATATGCAACAGGTATACGCAACCCGGTAGGTATGGGCTGGGCGCCGGGTACCAATACATTATGGACCTCTGTGAACGAAAGGGACCAACTGGGTGATGACCTGGTACCGGACTACCTAACGAGTGTAAAAGATGGTGGATTTTACGGATGGCCCTATAGCTACTGGGGGCAGCACGAAGACCCAAGACTAAAGGACCAACAACGCCCTGACCTGGTGAAGGTGGCCATAGTGCCAGATGTATCGCTGGGTGCACACACGGCATCGCTGGGGCTGGCTTTCGACAGTAAAAATGCATTCAGCGGCAAATATAAAGGTGGCGCATTTATAGGGCAGCATGGCTCTTGGAACCGCTCGCAACTCAGTGGCTACCAGGTAGCATTTGTACCTTTTAAGAATGGCAGGCCAGCAGGGCAGGTAGAACCTTTCCTTTCAGGTTTCATTGCTGATACTATAGCACGTAAAGTATATGGCCGCCCGGTAGGTGTAGCATTTACACAACACGGCGATCTGCTGGTAGCAGATGATGCGGCGAATACGGTGTGGAGGGTATCGGTAGTGAAATAACTAAGGAGCGGTACTTGCTATCATTATTTGCAGATCACCCTTGCTTTTCGGTAAGGTATTTCCAATATCGCAACGGCATGTGCTGGCGGTGCAGCTTTATATTCTTTCTTGAGGCTATATTCACACTTTTAAAATAGTTCTGCCATAGCTTTTCGTATTCATTTTCGTCATCGTGCAACACGCCGGTCGTATTGCTGCGCTGTAATAAAATATCTTCGAAATCTATGTCTACGGTAGCAAGGGTATGCATATCATAATAGATGCCGTACTTGCGACGCTTATCGTAGATAAGCCATTTCTGGTCGGCATACCGCTTCTCAAAATGATCGGCAATGAGTGGCAGTACATTATGATCTGGTTCTACTACCGCATGATACAGATCATCTGCAGCCTGCCTGAAACGGACAAATGCCTCCATACGGTGTTTCTCGCGATGGACCTTGCGCGCCGTCTCTGACACAAAAAGCACGGCAGCATGACTTTGATCTTCCCAAGCACCGGGCCGCGCTAATACATACTGTATATACTGCAACAACAAATTTTCCATCCGGGGCAACTCTGACAGGAATGTGTAGTAGACCTGTTGTACGGCTTTGGGAGGTACATGTTTTGCGAGACCACGCCATACCCTTGCGGCTTGTGCATCGTTGGTCTCTACCATTTTATTATCGCCGAACAAGCTATGCTGGCTACTACTCTGCGGTAAAATAATGACATCAGTAAAGCGATATTCATATACCTGAAAAACAGCGGTAAGGAACCCGGGAAATGTATTATCGTATATAAGTGTCGTCATGCTATAACGAATATCCTTTATTAGAAGAGGGTCAATTGCGGAGTAAAAGTTGACTGGTACTTACTTTTGCTTTCCCTGAGGATGAACTGACGTATACGGGCTGCATCGTGGTCTTTGATCTGGACCACATCGGCACTACAGGTAATGAAGTACCGGGCACGGTTAAGTGCCAGGCCAAACCTTTGCAGGTGGTCCCAAGTGAGGCGCGCGAATTTGCGCGCTGCAATTATTTTTAGCGCTGATGAAACACCGATACCTGGTATTCGTTTTATGAGTGGAAGTTCCGCCTTATTAATATCTATGGGGAACAGGTGCAGGTTGCGCAATGCCCATGCCAGCTTGGGGTCTATCTCCAAGTCCAGCGACGGCTCTGCCGGGGTGATGAGCTCATTGACGCCGAACCCGTAAAAGCGCATCAGCCAATCGGCCTGGTAAAGCCTGTTCTCTCGTATCACGGGTACGGGTGTGCCAATGGCAGGTAGCCTGTTATCGGTACTTATAGGCACATAGCCTGAATAATAGACCCTTTTCAGGTTCATTTTTTTATAAAAATGGTCGGCAGTGTATAGTATATGCAGATCGGTCTCTGGAGTAGCCCCAATGACCATCTGTGTGCTTTGCCCGGCTGGGGCGAACAGTGGTGCGTTCTTGAACCTGGGCTTTTCGTCGCGATTCTCTTTAATAGCACCCTGAAGATATTTCATGGGGTGTATCATGTCTGCCCTATTCTTGTCGGGTGCGAGCAACTTTAATCCCTGCTCTGTAGGCATCTCAATATTCACACTTAGCCTGTCTGCGTACAAACCTGCCTGCTTCAACAGCTCAGGACTGGCGCCTGGTATGGCCTTCAGGTGTATGTAGCCATTGAAACGATGCTCTGTACGCAACTTTTTGGCAATAAGCACCAGCCGCTCCATGGTATGGTCTGCATTGGTGAATATACCAGAGCTCAAGAAAAGCCCTTCAATATAATTGCGGCGGTAAAAACTAATAGTAAGATCTACCACTTCCTGCACTGTAAATGCAGCACGTTTTATATCATTGCTTTTGCGGCTGACACAATACGCGCAATCGAATATGCAATGGTTGGTCAATAATATTTTAAGCAGGGAAACGCACCGGCCGTCCTCGGTATAAGCATGACATATACCCATACCTTCCGCATTACCCAAACCCTTTTCTGTATTTTTTCTTTTGCTGCCGCTGGATGCGCAGGAAACATCGTACTTGGCGGCGTCGGCCAGTATAGAAAGCTTCTCATTTATCCGGTCCCACGATGTCGTCATCTCAATAGCAATATACGAAATAGAAGCGAATATGCACAAAAAAGAGGTGTGAAAATATGGACCATATAATGAAGATTCTTCCTAAAGGATTTGACAATTAATTGTTCAAATAAACAGCAAATGATGTTAGCCTATATCATCTTGTTTTGGAGACCCTATCCTGATACCATAATAGAGCTTCCGCTTTCCCAGATGGTCATTTTTATGCTACTCCACCTCCTGGCTACCAGGTAAATAAATATGAAAAACGGAGCCCTTCCCCACCTCAGATTCGGCAGCCAGAAAACCGTTGTGGTTAGCTACTATCCGCCGGCATAAAGCCAGACCGATACCTGAGCCAGGATACATATCGCGGCTATGCAGGCGCTTGAACACTTCAAAAATATATTCTGAATACCTCGCCTCAAAACCAATACCATTGTCTTTAACTGTGATGTGATAGTACTGGGTACTATCAAAGGATTTTGTTATCCACTTCGTCGCTTCTTCATGCGTGATCGGTTCTGCACTCACCTCTATTTCTATTGCGCCCTCCTGCTTGCTAAATTTAAGGGCATTGCCTATAAGGTTGTAAAAGAGCTGGTTCATCTGGAGGCTTATGGATTGTATCACCGGCAGATCACCCACTATTATCCTGGAGTCCTTCTCTTTAATGACCAGCTCAAAGTCGCCAACAATTGCAGCGACAACTTCTGACAGATCAACTGAACGAAACAGGGAATCTGACCGGAGCAGTCGTGAAAAATCCAGCAGGTCGCGTATCAGCAGCGACATCCTGTGGGCCGATGCGGCGATCTTAATAGCAGGTTCACGTAGCTGGTCTGGCAGTTCGCTTCTGCTGTTCAGCATATCTGCGAACAGCTGTATCTTACGCAGTGGTTCCTGCAGATCGTGGCTGGCCACGTAAGCATATTGCCCCAGCTCTTCATTAGAGTGCATCAGCGCTTCATTCAGTTCGGCAAGTTCCTGGTTCGTAGTATATAACTCTTCGTTCGATGCTGCTAACTCTTCTGTCCGCTCCTGTACCTTATACTCAAGCGCCAGTTGTATCTGCCGCTGTGCCGTTACATCCTGCGCGGTGCCTTGCAGCCGAATTGGGGCGCCCTCCTCATTACAAACCGTTTTCCCTATCGCGTGGTGTATACGCTCCCTGCCGGTACGATATTCTACTATAGTATACTCTATATCGTAGGTACCATCAGAACCCGGCCTTAAAGCTTCAGCAATAGCAGCATTTACCCTATCGCGATCTTTTTCGTGAACAGGGTTATAGCCGGTCGTGTATATATCTTCTCCGAGGCCATAGCCAAACCACGACCGCAACCGTTCGGATGTAGTAAAATGATAGTTATTTGCTTCAATGCTCCAGGTGCCCAGTTGCGCCAACTCTACAGCACCACGCATATTTGCTTCAGCTGCCTCCAGTTTTTGCCTTGCCTCTACTTGCGATGTAACTTCTACCGCAGTGCAGATGACCCCATATATTTCCCCTTCTGTATCGAGCAAGGGTTTATACGTGTAGTCGTAATAACCCCAGTAAGACTGTCCGTGTCTTATCAGTTCTATCCGTTCCGCATATTCATAATGTGTGATGCCTGTGGTCAGTACGTTCTGATAGCGTTCCGGCACGGCAGTTCCCCGCAGCTCGGGTATAGCTTCCAATATTGGTTTGCCAATAATAGAATCATCGCGACCAAAGATCTCCAGCATTTTTTCATTGGCCTCGCGCAGTATCATGTCCTTACCTATATATACCAATTTGGCTACCGGCGAATGATAAAACACTGTACGTGAGAACTGCTCACTTTCCCGCAGTTTTTCCTGCACAGTACGCTGTTCAGTAATATCCTGCACAGTGCCTGAAAAAAGTGTTGGCTTTGCATTATCATTATCACGCACTCCAACTCCCATTATTCTCAGGTAATGAACAGAGCCATCATCCCATATCACCCGGGGCTCATAATTGAACTCACCGGTTACCAGCACAGCTTTTGCGGCTTTTACCCGTAAGTGTTCATCATCGGCATGTATCCTTTTTACAAAGTCTTCCCTGGTCAGCCCTTTTTTATCTTTATTACCGGTAAGTATCGCTGCAAACTCCGGCGTATAGTCCATGTGACCGGTTGCAATAACAATATTGAATACCCCTATACCAGAGCTCTTTATTGCCAGGTCAGCAAGTGCTTGCGCTGCCACTTTTTCTTGCTGCGCTTTTCGTTCCACAGTAATATCCTGCAAGGTGCCGTTGAAACGGTAAGCTATCTTATTTTCATTGAACCACGCACGCCCTTTTGCCCGTACTTGATGTTCACGGCCGGCAGATGAAATGATGGTATACTCAATATCATAGATGCCCCCCGACTCATACTGTAATGAATTACTGATAGTATCGGCCACACGCTGGCGGTCGGCTGCTGCTATGGTTTCAATGGCACGTGGCAATGGTATCTCTTCCTCTGGTCGCAAACCAAACCAGTCTTTCAACCGCGCGTTAGCGGTAAACTTTCCCGTTAACGGGTTTAGGTCCCATGTACCCAATTCTGTCGCCTCTATTGCAAATTCCAGCTGTTCTTTGCTCTCACCTATTTTCATCAGGCCCTGTACTTGTTCTGTTGTCTCCGTACACATCACCAACACACCTTTTATATCTCCGACATCGTCTCGTACAGGGCTATAGCTGAATGTCCAATATGCATCCTCCAACTTGCCATTACGATATATAGGTATAAGCTGATCTTCGTTCAACGTAGCAGCGCCACCGTGCAATATATCATCTATCATAGGCTTTATAACAGGCCATATCTCCGGCCAGGTATCTTCGCCTTTTTGGCCCAGTGCCGATGGATGTTTACCATCGTTGCCAAGGCTGGGGCGGTAAGCATCGTTATAAAATTGTATCAGATCGGCTCCCCACCACAAGAACATAGGGAACCGGGAAGAGAGCAGGATACCCAGGGTGGCACGTAGGCTTAGAGGCCAGGTGTCTGGTGTACCAAGTGATGTTTGTGACCAGTCGAACTTACGGATCAGTTCGCCCATTTCACCGCCACCTGTTAAGAAAGGATATTGGTGTTGTTGTATAGCTGGGTTATTCAAATGTTTTCAATATTTTATTATAAATATGGTCGGTATGCAGGTCAATATCAAATCCGTGTAAATTACCTTTTTCTTAGCATTATTATGAGTGAGAATGAATCTATATCCACACCATTTATAAAGACCTCAAATTACCACCCAATAATTTTAGATGTATTCTAAACTGCTCACCTTATCGCAGTTCCTCCGTTCATTAAATAAACATTACAGGCACCTTGCCGACTTCCGTTTTTTCCCGGTACTGTTCTTCATCTCGATCTTTTCTATGTACGGCAGCGCATCTGGCACTTTACAGGCAGTGTCGCCCATATCCACACTTACTTTCCCTATCTGTGCAGCAGTTTGCTTGGCCAGTTGCTTTAGTTCAGGCATGTATATGCCTACCGCTATAATAAAGCCATTCATGGTATATTTTACACGGTTTCGGCTGCTGTGTATGGTTTGCAGCACCCGGGTCACTAATTCTTTCAGCAGTGCCACGTCCAACTCCTTGTCCTCTTTTACAGATACAAGGTCTCCTAATGTAGCCCATCCACTACTGGCTATTCCTGTATCGGTGGCATCGATCCATTTCAGCGCCATTTCCAGGCCATATTTGCTTTCGCTGGCTACCCATGCTACTGTACTTTCGCTCAGCACAGGTGCATTGGCCTGCTCTGCCCATCGCTGCAATTCCTCTTTGCTCATCTTTTCAGGCTCAGCCACCAGGCCCGCCAGGTAGCGAGCATCATAGATACCACTATCGTATAACTCCAGCGATAGCTTATGATCGAATTTTACTTTTTTTTGTATCTTCTTCAGTTCCTCTACTTTCACCCCATACAGCGGCTCGGGTATATCATGGCGCATCAAAGTCTTTTTTATCGAGTCACTGCCCAGGCCCTTTAGTTGTTCCAATATTTCAGTAGCTGTCATAATATATAGTTGCAGTGCTAAAATATATATTTTATTCCATACAAAAATATCTTACACCCAATGAAAATGGAATAGTTTTTATAAGAGTTACTACAAAAACCAGTAGAGCATGGCAGGCAAGACCAACTACAAACAGGAAGCAGAACGTACTGCTGAAAAATACCAAAGGATACAAGAGCAAGTGGCCAGCGCCGATAAGGCTAACCCTGCAAAGGAGTCAAAAAAAGCTATGCAGGCGGGTGCCCGCAAATATCCTGAACCACCGATGCCCAAGCAACCCATAAAGAAACCTGGCAAAGAGACCGACCTGAAAGTAGCCCCAATGTATGATGCCCCTTATTACAAAGGATCGGGCAAGCTGGACAAAAAGGTAGCGATAATTACGGGTGGCGATTCCGGCATTGGTCGCTCGGTAGCAGTGCTGTTCGCGCGCGAAGGTGCAGACATTACCATCGTATACCTGAACGAACATACCGACGCTGAAGAAACCCAAAAGATGGTAGAAAAGGAAGGGAAAAAATGCCTTCTGATACCAGGTGATGTCGCGAACAAGAAATTTTGTGTGGACGCGGTAGCACAAACCATTAAAGAATATGGCAAGCTCGATGTACTGGTCAATAATTCAGCCTTTCAGCTGCATGTATCACATTTCGAGGACCTTACCGAAGAGCATTTTGATACTACACTAAAAACGAACCTATATGGCTATTTCCACATGTCGCAGGTAGCGATACCTCATATGCAACCGGGTAGCGCCATAGTGAATACAGGGTCTGTTACCGGCTTACTGGGCAATAAAGATCTGGTCGACTATTCACTTACCAAGGGTGGCATCCACGCTTTTACGCGCGCGCTGGCCACGCATCTTATATCCAAAGGTATACGGGTGAATGCAGTGGCCCCCGGCCCGGTGTGGACGCCCCTGAACCCTGCCGATAAACAACCAGAAGATATAGCTAAATTTGGCTCAGATACAGCTATGAAACGCCCTGCACAACCTGAAGAGATAGCGCCAGCTTATGTGTTCCTGGCATCGCCACAATGCTCAAGTTATATAACCGGCGAGATATTGCCTATAATTGGTGGCTACATAGGTGGCTGACCTTATAATAATAACACCTCGTATAAATGAAATAGGTTGCCTCCATATAAGAGGCAACCTATTTTCATATTTGTAGTTACTAACTGCTTTTTAATTCTTCACCAGTTTATCGGTCCTCATCAGCACATTGTGCTCGTCGTAGACCATTATCATATATATACCGTTCGCAAGGTTGGCAATGCTTAACGCTGTTGCTTCTTCTTTACGCAACAGTAGCCTGCCATCCATACCGGCTATAGCTATGTTCACTTTCACTGGTGCATTTATGTACACCACATCAGTGGTGGGGTTAGGATACAGTTTTATCTGTGCGCCCAGGCTTTGTATAGCAGGCACCGCTACATCTACAACAGTATCAGGTGCTGATGTGTTAGAACATCCGTTACCGTCGGTCACGGTCACTGTATAGATACCATTTGTAACAACAGTGAATGTGCTTGATGTAGCATTTGACACAGCCGAGCCGTTAAGATTCCACTGATAGGTAACAAAGACACCGGTTGACAACACCCGGTTAGTTTCTGTGACCACAGGTATTGGTAATGGATTTACAATAACAGTTTTAACAGCGGATGTATCACCGCAACCATTGTTAGCAACATTCACGGTGTAAGTGCCAGATGTATTGGCAATATATGTGTTTGATATTGCCCCGCTTATTGCAGTGCCATTTTTCAACCATTGGTAAGTAGCTCCGGTGGTGCTATTGACGGTAAGCGTTACGCTGCCGCCTGCGCAGAAAGTAAGTGCGCCAGAAGCGCTCACCGTATCAGCAGGATATGCATTTACGGTCACCACTTTAGCAGTAGATGTATCGGTACACGTATTGCTGCCAGTAACCTTTACAGAGTAGCTGCCTGCTGCTGTAGCGGTATAAGTATTGGTGATAGCGCCGCTTATAGCAGCACCATTGTTCAACCATTGGTAGCTGCCGCCGCTTACCACCGTAGACGTAAGCACCACGCTGCCACCTGTGCACAAAGACAAGGTACCTGAAGCGGTAACGGTATCACCCGGAAGTGTGTTCACTGTTACAGTAACCCCTGCCGATGTATCAGAACAGCCGCTGCCGCTTGTAGCTTTCACAGTATATATACCAGCTGCTGTAACAGTATCTGTAGCCAGTGTATCGCCTACAGCTGCGCTGTTCTTCAACCACTGGTAGGTGTTACCCGCCAGCTTGGTGATGCTTAGTACTGCATGACCGCCCGGGCAAAAGCTCTGTGCAGTAGCTGGCGATATAACAGGCAATGTAGGTACGGTGCCGCTGGTAATTACAGTTGCAGTGCTGGTATCAGAACAGCCATTGGCATCGGTAACCCTTACCCTGTAGCTCCCGGTAGCGCCTGTTGTATAGGTGGCATTGGTAGCACCAGTTACCAAGCCATTGTTCAGAAGCCATTGGTAGGTATAGCCCATAGCCGTAAGGCCTACAAGTGTAATAGAACCGCCACTGCATACAGATGTGCCTCCTGTATTTGTAGTAACTGTATTGGCAGGCAATGCGTTCACAGTTATAGCTTTTGTCTGTGCAGTTGATGATCCGCAACCCGCATTCGCAGTTACACTCAATGTGCCCGAAGTGGCAGCAGTGCTGAAATTGATGGTAACTGAATCTCTGGCAGAGGTAGGAGTAAATGTAGCACCCGTCCCAGAGTATGTCCATGTATAAGAGGTAGCGCCGGTGACAGCAGGCACACTATATATAGCGCCACTTTGGCCTGCACAAATAGATGGTAATGATGACACAATAGCGCCAGGCTGTGTAAGGCAACCACCCGATGATGTTACTGCGCCCTTGACTATAACATTCATTATTTCCCAATATCTTCCTGCCGATGAACTGCTGCAGGTAGGATATACCCTTATCGTCAGTGTATCACCTGCCGGTACCGTAACACCACCTGTAAACAGTAACAGGCTATATACCGGGAATGGTGCTGCATTCAACTGCGTTAATACTACCTGGCCGGTAGAAAGGCCAAATGTATACCCCGGTATAGGTGTAGAATCTGACACAAAGTTGCTGAGAGAATAAACGACCATGAATGATGCGCCGGATGCTGAGCTGGCAAATGCTGAAGAGGCGATAAACGAATCTACACGCAAACTGTTACCTGTTGCGGGTATCATTTGAAATTGCTCGTACATATTACGATTACCATTACCTCCTGGCCCACCAGCCGTTGTTGCCCATTTACCATCTCCTGGTGTAACGTTGCTGGCGCTTGTTGCCTGCCCGTTAGTAGGGGAATAAGGTAACAACTGGGAACCCGAACCATTATTCAGGTTATTAGAAAGGTAAAGATGGTTGAGTGTAGGTATGGTGCCCACTACACCCGTAGCCCTTACAGCTGCACTATCATTTGCATTGGTAGTGAACGGCCATTCTTCAAGAACCACCGATGCCTGTCCATAGCTTCTCGTGACAGAGGCTAATAGCATCGCAAAGCAGATCATTGCTTTAAATAGATTTGTAGAGTTTTTCATAGCGTAATATCAGTTGAATGATGAACGATAGCTTGCAGTGAGCGATCACTCACTACATTAGCAAATTTAATTACGTCCTTCCAATTGCGATGTTGCTACATTTTTTATTTACGCAATCGTTACCGATAACTATGACCGTTGTTAATAAAATTCGAAAAAGGAAATTAATCGCAATATCAATACAATAAATATTTTAAAAGTGCGTTTTTGATGTACACAAACCAGCGATATGAATAAAACTGTACACAAAACAATAATACACAAGTCTTTTACTGCATACACTACAGCGCCTACAAGCCATAAGAACTACCTGACGCATGCCGAGTGTACCAACATGAAGTTATTTCTGCAGACCGCTGCAACAGATCTATTACAACCCCGCAGTGAAGCTGTAGCACACTTGCTGGCTAAGGCGAGAAATAATTAAACCAGTTCTATTACTGTAATTTCCGGCAGTATGCCCAGTCTGCCTGGGTAGCCCAGGAAGCCAAAGCCCCTGTTCACATAGAGGTACTGGCTATGTTCCTGGTATAGGCCAGCCCATTCTTTATACATGTATTGCACGGGGCTCCATTTAAGCCACTTGCTTTCTATGCCAAACTGCATGCCGTGGGTGTGGCCGCTCAGTGTCAGGTTCACATCAGGGTATTGTGCCCTTACCTGCGCATCCCAGTGCGATGGATCGTGAGACATAAGGATCTTTACAGGTATATTTTGCACTGCCAGGCCATCATAAGCCTTAGCCATGTTGCCATATTTAGGAAAGTTGGCCTTGGCGCTCCAGTTCTCTATTCCTATCAAAGCTATTTTGTCATTTCCTTTCTGTAGTATCACATGTTCGTTCATCAGCAGCTTCCATCCCATAGCTGCCTGTATACGTTTCAGTTTATCCAGGTTAGCGTGTTTGGCCTCTACCGACGGCCATTGTACATAATCGCCGTAGTCATGATTGCCCAGTGTAGAGTAGACACCCATCGGAGCATTCAGTGTTGCGAATATTCTCTGGTAGTTCTCATCCACTTCGTCCGAATGATTGTTCACCAGGTCGCCGGTAAATAAGATCACATCACCATTTTCCGCCAGCGCCTTTTTTATACCCTTGGCTACTGCGGCATGGTTATCAAAACTTCCGGTATGTATATCAGACAGCTGCACTATCTTGAAGCCTTTGAACGCAGCAGGCAGGTTGGCCAGCGGCAGTTTTATACGGTGCACATGATAATTGTACCTGTTGGTGATACCATATATAAAACCGACCAGCGATGTGCCCCCCAGCAGCAAGGCCAGCCGGGTAAGGAACGTGGAGCGGCTGATAGCGTCTTCGCCAGTAGCCGTATGCCGGGTAGCCGTTATCATTTCATATACCCAAACGCCACCACGACGCAGGTCATCAATAAGCATAATGATAAGTATCAACACCTTACCTACCACAAACCCCAGCGTGAAAGCAATGTATACATTGCGCAGCAGGTGTGGCACAGACGCCCAATTGATGGTACGGAAAAACAAAAGCCCCGACCACGCAGCCAGGGTACACACTACATATAGCGCCATAAGAGCTATGCGCCATGGTGCGGCCAGCGGCTGCACAGCAGTCCGCACTGCTATGTAACCGTAATATTCTGCTACGCAGATAATAACTAAAAAAATAATTAACCTTGCTGACATGAGAACGTTGTCTTAAAAACTGATGAATTGGGCCACTTGTTCCTTTATTGCAGCTTCTGTAGCTGGTTTTAATAACTGGCCTGCGTCGTTTATCTCTTCGCTTATGCGCGATAGGGGTATCTTATTGTATAGTACATGCATTTTCAGGTAGTGCAGTATGTTGGTCATATGTTCCAGTCCGCGCAGGTTGCCGCCACGGCCATCGGCAACACCTGTAAGCATTACTTTCTTGTACCACCAGCATTTTTTAATATCGCTGTTATCCATCAGCAATTTCAGCACGCCGGGGAAACTGCCGTTATATTCCGGCATTATGAACACGAACTTATCGACAGGCACCAGGTACTTTTGTTCCACTTCTATAAAGGCAGCATTCCGCTCATATATATTCACATCCTGCAAAGAGAGTAATTGCACATCTTTTGTATGCTCTAATAATAGTTGAACGTATAATTTAGCCACTTTCAGCGTCATGCTATCGGGCCTGTTCGTTGCAGATATAACAGTGATCATTCCAATAAATAAGGGCCAAAGGTAAAGCTATCCGAATAAGTATAACATACAAAGATCTTATACTGCGATCTGTAAACAAAACAAAGAGGCTGCTGTATGCAACCTCTGTTTCATTTGTATCATTTTATGTTTAATTCAACTCAAGCACCAAGTCATTCGTATTCACTAACACTCCGTTGCCCAGCTCTATGTGGCCTATGTTACCATCCTGCGGTGCAGTAATGATGGTCTCCATTTTCATAGCTTCTATAATGAACAGCGGCTGGTTCTTCTTCACAGGCTCATTTTTCTTTACCAGCAGTTTAGACAGCATACCTTGTAGCGGCGCCCCTATGTGGGCCTTATCGTTCTTATCCACTTTCTTATTCTCTACATGGTGCACTTTTATCGACTTGTCCAGCACTTCCACATTGCGGGTTTGTCCATTCAGTTTAAAGAATACCGTGCGCATGCCTTTTTCATCTACCGGGCCTATACTTAGCAGGCGTATCAGCAAGGTCTTACCTTTCGCTATTTCTATTGTAGTATCCTGCCCCATCTGCATACCGAACAGGAATAACGGTGTAGGTACCATACTCACATCACCATATGCTCTCGAGAATTTCAGGCCTTCTTCAAATACTTTAGGGTAAAATTTATAAGAAAGAAAATCTGTCAGTTTCAGGTCTGCGCCGAACTGCTCCTGGAAGGCGGCAAATTCATTGTCAAAGTCAATAGGCGGCAAGTGTTTGTTGGCCCTGTCTGTGAAAGGCTTCTTATCTTTTAGTATTATCTGTTGCAATACTGCAGGAAAGCCACCTTCAGGCTGCCCTATCTCACCCATAAAGAACTGCTGCACGCTTTCAGGAAACGATATGGAATGTCCTTTTTCAAAAATATCCTCACGGGTCAAGTCATTGGCCACCATGAACTGGGCCATATCTCCTACTACCTTGCTGCTTGGTGTCACCTTCACTATGTCGCCAAACATGTCGTTCACTGTAGCATACATTTCCTTTATGGCCTCGAACTTATCGCCCAGACCCAGCGCTATAGCCTGGGGTTTCAGGTTAGAGTATTGCCCTCCAGGTATCTCATGCTCGAACACTTCTGCCGAGCTGGCTTTCAATCCCGACTCAAAAGGATAATAATATTCGCGCACTGTCTCCCAGTAATTAGAGAACTGGTTAAGCGATTTGATATTATATGGATTCTCACGTTCGTGAAAACGCATCATTTCTACAATGCTATTAAAGTTAGGCTGCGATGTAAGGCCCGATAGTGAACCCAATGCGCAATCCACTACATCAACACCAGCATCTATAGCCATCAGGTAAGTGGCCGGCTGCAGCGATGAGGTATCGTGTGTGTGCAGATGTATAGGTATCTTCACAGTGTCCTTCAGCCCCAGCACCAGCTCGCGCGCAGCATACGGCTTTAGCAAGCCGCTCATGTCTTTTATGGCGAGAATGTGGGCACCGGCATTTTCCAGGTCCTTGGCCAGCCTCAGGTAATAATCCAGTGTATACTTGGTTCGTTTAGGGTCCATTATATCCCCAGTATAGCACAGTGCGCCTTCAGCTATACCCTTGGTGCGTTTGCGCACCATATCTATACATGGCGCCACATTGTCCATCCAGTTCAGCGAGTCGAATATCCTGAAGATATCCACTCCCTTTTCCCAGCTTTTCTCTACAAATTTCTCTACCAGGTTATCAGGATATGCAGCATACCCTACTCCATTACATCCCCTTATCAGCATTTGCAACAGTACATTGGGTACTGCCTTACGCAGCTCTTCCAGCCGCTGCCATGGGTCTTCCCTCAAGAAACGGATGCATACATCGAATGTAGCGCCACCCCATGCTTCCATACTAAAGGTCTGCGGATGCTCTTTTGCAAAAGCCCCTGCCACCTTCAGCATATCGTAAGTGCGCATACGGGTAGCCAACAAGCTCTGGTGGGCATCGCGCAACGTGGTATCTGTATAGTGTATCTTCTTTTCGTTCTTCAGCCAGTTGCAAAACCCTTCCGGTCCCAGTTCGGTCAACAGGTCTTTTGTACCTTTTGGGTATGGGGCATCTATATCATACGACGGCACTATGGGCTTTTCAAATCTCTTCTCCGGGTCCTTCACTTTCACATCCGGGTTACCATTCACGGTCACATCGGCCAGGAAGTTCAGCATTCTTGTGCCTCTGTCCAGCTTAGTAGAGAAAGTAAATAGCTCCTGGTGCTCCTGTATGAAATTCACAGTAGCTTCCCCTGAAATAAAATCAGGATTTGTGATCAGGTTCTCCAGGAAGGGTATATTATTCTTCACCCCACGTATCCTGAATTCGCGTAACGCCCGGTGCATCTTAGATGCAGCATCAGCCAGCGAATTGCCCGATGTGCTCACCTTCACCAGCATGCTGTCGAAGAACGGGCTTATTTTCATACCGGGGTAGGTACTGCCTTCATCCAGCCGCACACCAAAGCCAGCCGCATTGCGGTAAGTGACAAGTGTACCATAGTCGGGCTTGAAATCATTGGCAGGGTCTTCAGTAGTTATACGGCACTGCACTGCAAAGCCTGTTTTAGGAATAGAATCCTGGCTTTTCAGCCCTATTTCAGGATCGGTCAGTTTATATCCTGCAGCTATGTATATCTGTGTTTTTATCAGGTCAACCCCGGTTATCATTTCTGTTACCGTGTGCTCTACCTGTATACGCGGGTTCACTTCGATAAAGTAGATACGCTCATCTGCATCCACCAGAAACTCTACCGTACCGCAATTATTATAATTTACAGCAGTAGTTATTTTCACTGCATAGTCATATAGCTTTTGCAATGCCCCGGTACTCAACGTTACCGATGGCGCTATCTCTACCACCTTCTGAAATCTGCGCTGCACAGAGCAATCGCGCTCGTATAGGTGAAACACATTGCCAAAATGGTCGGCAGCTATCTGCACTTCTATATGCTTAGGTCGCTCTACAAATTTTTCCAGGAACACGGTATCATCGCCAAAGGCATTCTTAGCTTCGCTGCGGGCTTCAGGGAACGACCTTTTCAGGTCCTCATCGCTGCGTACCACACGCATGCCCCGGCCGCCCCCCCCCCGAGGCTGCTTTCAGCATCAACGGATAGCCTATTCCCACCGCTTCGCTCAGCGCCGTCTCTACATCATTAAGGTCTTTCTTGTTCGACTGTATTATGGGTATGCCGGCTTTCACAGCCACTTCCTTGGCCGTTACCTTATCACCCAGCGCAGCCATTGCCTCCGGCGAAGGGCCTACAAAGATAATGTTATTGGCAGCACACTTGCGGGCAAACTCCGCGTTCTCTGACAAGAAACCATACCCCGGATGTATAGCATCAGCGCCACATTCTTTAGCTACCCTGATGATCTCATCTATATTCAGGTAAGGCTTAAGCGGATCGGTGTCTGCGCCTATCTGGTAGGCTTCATCGGCCTTGTAGCGGTGCAGCGAATAGCGGTCCTCATAGGTAAAAACAGCCACCGTTGCAATATTGAGCTCCGTTGCGGCACGCGATATGCGAATAGAGATCTCTCCCCTATTGGCAATAAGAAGTTTCCTGATGTTCATCTTTACTATATATACTGTTACTATACTATACGCGAAACTAATAGTTCCAATACTTATTATGTTACGTACGGTTATATTTAAGCTTAGCTACTGCAGCTATCAATATCATACCAACCACTACAGCACTTACCATAAATGCACCCTTTGTGCATCCGGTATATACATCTTATCTCCCGGCTTCACATTGTACGACTCATAAAATTCTGCTACGTTAGGTATTGGGCCATTCACCCTGAACTTCGCTGGCACATGCACATCTGTGAGTATCTGCGATGCCATTTTTTCTTTCCTTATCTCATACATCCAGCTGTAAGCATAACCCAGGAAGAAACGCTGCATAGGAGTGAACCCATTTATCTTCGCCCCGCTCTTGTACACTTCGGTTTTCTTGAACGCATCGATACCCAGCAGTATACCACCCAGATCGGCCAGGTTCTCGCCCAGCGATGCGCGCCCATTAAGATGTAGGCTATCTACAGCCACAATATTGTTGAATTGTTGCACCAGCACATCCGATCTCTTTTTGAACTGTGCTTCATCTTCCTTGCTCCACCAGTTGCTCAGGTTGCCTTTCTCGTCATACTGGCGACCTTCATCGTCAAAGCCGTGTGTTATCTCATGCCCCACGGTCGATGCTGCTGCATAGCCATATACAAAGGCATCGTCCAGTTCATTATCCCTGAGGCCCGGCACTGTGAACATGCCTGCTGGCAATACTATCTCGTTGTTGCTGGGGTTGTAGTATGCGTTGTAGGTTTGTGGTGTCATGTCCCACTCGCTGCGATCTACCGGTTTGCCCAGCTTGCTCATGTAGTAATTGTTCCACCATTCATTAGCCCGCATCATGTTCCCTGCATACGACTTGCGGTCTATCTTCAATGAAGAGAAATCTTTCCACTTATCAGGATACCCTACTTTCTTGGTTATAGATGCCAGTTTCACCTGTGCTTTCCTCTTTGTGCTGTCGCTCATCCAGTCCAGCTTATTGATGCGCACCTTATATGCTGCACGTACATTCTCAACTATCTCCTCATAGCGTGCCTTTGCAGTAGCATTAAAATATTCTTTTACAAATAGCTGTCCCAGCGCCTCACCTATGGCTTTTTCTTCGCTGGCCATCACTCGCTTCCAGCGTGGTTTTTGCACTTCTGCACCCGTTATTACCTTACCGTAAAAGTTAAAGTTAGCATCGGCATATGGCTTGCTCAGGTAGCCTGCAAAGGTGCGTACCAGGTTCAGTGTCATGTAGTCCTTTAGGCTTTGCATGTCTTCTGTTGCAAGCACCTTGTCCAGTTGCACGTAAAACTCAGGTTGTCCTACTATTACGCTATCTACATGTGCCACACCCATCTGGCGCAAATGCACAGGCCATTCCATACCGGGCGATAACTTGCCCAGCTTGGTTATTGCATATTTATTGTAGTTCTTATACGGGTCGCGCAGGTCTTCCAGCTTGCGGCTGCTATCTGCCAGCCTCGTTTCCATAGCTATTATAGCCTTTGCTTTTGCCTCAGCCACATTGGGTTTATCGCCAAGTAACTCGAATATGGACCTTATATATTTAGGATAGGCATTGCGGATAGCTGTGGTACGGCTGTCTGTATTAAAATAGTAATCTCTGTTGGGGAGGCCTAGCCCGCCCTGGCTCATGTAGTAGGCCTCTACTTCACTATTCATCTGGTCTTGCGATGGGCCTTCGTCAAAGAACACATTGGCACCATACGTATGCATATGCGCGGCTTGCGTCATCACATCTTGTTTGGTACGCATGGCCGCTATCTTATTCAGCTCGATACGTAGTGGCTCTACCCCATTTTTATCTGCAGCCAGGCTGTCCATACCTATGGTCCAGAAGTCGGCTATTTGCTGGGTCACACCTTTAGGGTTCTTTTGTTTAGTAGCCTCTTCATTTATCTTCAGCAGGCGCACATATAGCTCCTTCTGCACCAGCTCGCCTATACCCCAGCTGGTCTCATCGCCCGGTATAGGGTTCTGTTTTACCCATCCGCCATTGGCGTAATCAAAAAAGTCGGTGGCAGGGTTTACTGTAGGGTCTATATCATCCTTTATAAAATCAGACTTCGATGTGCTGGCCAGTAAAATAGGCAATGCCAGCATGGCAAAAAGCTTACGCTTCATATACTGCAAATAAATTTAAAATGAATAATAATACTTAAATGTACTAAAAGTACACTAACGGTGTACTATTGCTACCCAGCCAACATGTAGCTGCAAAGAACTAAGCGTTATAACCCGGGTTGGGAATATCGTTAACCGTGACACTATCCGTGTAAGACGATGCGGGCAGCTCTAAAAAGTGGCGCTGGTCTATGGCATCTATGGCGGCTTTGCGCTGCAGGTATTGGGCCACTACCAGTTTTATATCCTTACCTGCCTGGTGCAGTATGCGGTTCTTCAGCCTTATTTTGCGGCTCATGCGGGCTATTATAAATAGCAACAGTGCAACTACACCCGCTATACTATATACACCAATGTTCAGGAATGTGACATTCTCCGTACCAATGGTGGCCTTGGCCTGTGTGTTGTACAGCAGGTCGTTCAGTATATAGAAAGGGTATATCTTATTCATGAACACCATAAAAGCTATGGTGCTCAATGCCAGGAGGTAACAAAGTATCTCGCATACAACAAGTAGCCCGCTACTCAGCAGCCGCTGGGCCGCGGGCTTGCGCAATGCTGTGCCCAAAGGATCCAGCACGTCAAGTTGGTCATATACCATTTTACGCTCTGCTCTGAACTCCTGTAATAGATCGTTTTGTAGGCTTGATGACATCCGCGCTGTTGATTTGGTGCAAAAATAACATACTGCGGTAAATGCAGATAACTAAGTATCCACATATACACATGTACTTCATGACCTTACAAAAATTAAAGACAACCTAAAACAACTCAGCTCATATATATCATTTATCCTCCAGCTCTATCCATACAGGGGCGTGGTCGCTGCTTTTTTCCCAGCCGCGTACGTTGCGGTCTACCCCGGCGGCGGTAAGGCGTTTGCTCAATTTAGTATTCAGTAAAAAATGGTCTATACGCAGGCCGGCATTGCGGCCATAAGCATTGCGAAAATAGTCCCAGAAGGTGTATATCGTTTCATCTGGGTATAGCTTTCTGATGGCGTCGGTCCAGCCCTGGTCCATCAGTGTTTTAAAGGCAGCACGCGTTTCCGGGCGAAACAGGGCATCATCCACCCAGCGCTCCGGTTTGTAAACGTCCAGCTCGGTGGGCATTACGTTGTAGTCGCCGGTGAGCACCACGGGCATTTTACCTGCAAAGAGTTCCGCCGCATGCTCCGTCAGCCTTTCGAACCAGCGCAGCTTGTAGTCAAATTTGGGACCGGGTGCGGGGTTACCATTGGGCAGGTACAGCCCCCCTATGCGTATGCCGTTCACCGTAGCTTCTATGTAGCGGCTGTGTGTATCGTCAGGGTCGCCGGGCAGGCCTTTTACCACGTCCTTTATCTCCATATCGCGCGCCAGTATGGCTACGCCATTCCAGCTTTTTTGCCCGTGCCACTCTGCCTTGTAGCCAGCATCTGCAATAGCCTGCCAGGGGAACTTCTCGTCGGGCGCTTTCAGTTCCTGCAGGCACACCACATCGGGCTGTGTTTCGCCCAGCCATCGCAGCAGCACCGGCAAGCGGCCATTTACTCCATTTACGTTGTAGGTAGCTATTCTCACTATTATTGTTTTTGTATCAGTTCTTTATGCACGGGTTGCTTGCGCGGGGCTTTACCCTCACTTTTGCCCGGGGTCATCTGCTCATGCATGCAGGGTATGGCTACATGGGCGAACCCCTTGCGCAGCAGCTTTTCCCTAAAGGCCTGCTGCACCTCGTACTCGCCATGTACAAGATATATGTTTTGCACCTGTTTTGCATCCTGGCAGCTTATCCATTTCAGCAGGTCGTCCTGGTCTGCGTGGGCGCTCATGCTGTCTACGCTGGCTATCTGTGCTTTTACATCGCGCAGCTCACCAAATATATTTACCTGCTTTGCTCCGTTGTGCAGTTGGCCACCCAGCGAGTGCGGTTCGCAATACCCTACCAGCAGTATGGTGCTATTGGGGTCGCCGATGCTCTCATTGATGTGGTGCTTCACCCTGCCCGCCTCTGCCATGCCCGATGCTGCAATGATGACACACGGCTCATCACTGGCCGTAAGAGTTATCGATTCATCCACATTGGTAGTGTAGTGCAGACCTGGAAATGCGAATACATCATCATCCTTCTTCAATAGCTCCTTCACCTGGTCGTTAAAGCATTCCGGGTGGGCTTTCATGATCTCTGTGGCCTCTATGGATAGCGGGCTATCTACATAGTAGTTCAGCTTGGGCAGCCTGCGCTCTGTATCCAGCCTGTTGAGGATGTACAGTATCTCCTGTGTGCGGCCAACGCTGAAAGCCGGGATGATCAGCTTGCCCTTGCGCTCTATGCATGTCTCCTCTATGTACCGCAGTATCAGATCGGTAGTGGAGTGCAGTACAGCATGCAGCTTGTTGCCATAGGTCGATTCCATGATGATGAGGTCGGCCTGGGGGGCTATGTCGGGGCTGGCAAGTATCATATCGTTGTAGCGGCCCAGGTCGCCGCTGAAGGTGAGGCGGGTATGCTCGCCATGCTCCTTTATATTCAGGTGCACACAGGCGCTGCCCAATATGTGGCCAGCGTTGGTGTACAGCAGTTCTACGTCCTTATCTATAGTAAAACGCTCGTGGTAGGGGACCGTTACTATAAGGGGTAGTAGCGCCTTCACATTGTCCTCGTGATACAGGGCCTCTACCAGTGGCCTGTTCTGCCGCTCCCGTATCTTGTTGATGTGGGTCTCTTCCATCTCCTGTATGTGGGCAGAATCGAGCAGCAGCAACTTAGCAAGTTCTGCGGTTTGGGGGGTGCAGTATATCTGGCCCGTAAACCCATCTTTTACCAGCTTGGGCAGCAGGCCCACATGGTCTATATGCGCGTGGGATAGGATGACGCAGGTAACTTCCTTCGGCTCGAAGCCCCAGTTGCTGTTGAGCTCCAGCGTTTGTTTTCCCATTCCCTGGAACAAGCCGCAATCGAGTAATATTTTTTTACCATTGTCGAGCGATACCAGGTGCTTGGAGCCTGTAACTGTTCTTGCTGCTCCGTGAAAGGTTATATTCATGATCTACAGTTAATTGTGAATAGCTGTAGTAATGTTTATAAAAATTAGGCCGTGTATTTTTTCGGGGGGCTGTGCCTTCGCGAGACCAACCACCCCGGCCTAAAGGCCACCCCTCCTTCAAAAGGAGGGGAACATGTAATTCTGAATTACCGGTCGGTAAGAAAAAAGGGAATCGGTAATTTTGGGGTTTAGTAGCATGTGGAATGTGCTGTGGTGGCTCATATGCTGTTTATGGTGCATTTCTGTTTTTACCGGTTTTTTCCTGTTCAGGTAATTTTGTCTGAATCAGGATCCGCAGGACTTGAGGATAAGGAGGATGTGCTTTTTGGGGGTTATAGGCTCGTAATTTGACATAGCAAGATACGATGCGGGGGTAGGCGTTTCCAAATAAGGATATCCACATTTTTGTGAATGGTCAAGCGGATGCTTGAGGATGCTGAGGACGAAGCGGACGCTTCGACCAGTGGGGAAAACGAGCGCAGGCTGCGGTGCTCATTTTAGTGTTCGCAAATCTGAAGATCTAATACCGTGGACGACGTAGTCAGGAAGAATACGCTGAGCGGGGGCCATTGCTTTTGTAATCAATGCATTCCAAAAAAGGAATAAATGCATTATGGATTTTGTATCGATTAGAATTTATTTTTTTAGACAAAATCTTAATTTTAATATCTGTTTCAAAGTCATATTCATACTCAAATTCATCCTCTCTAATTTCTCTTCCGATAAATGACAACGAACATAAAAAGTCAATGAAATAATCTACATTTATTTCATCTGTATTGATATCGGCTAATACCATTAATTTTATTATTTGTCCCCTACTTATTACAGAATTTTCGCCAATCGTGTTATAAAGGAAGGTCTCCATTTGTTTAATAGTGATACCATTTTCAACTAATATCGATTGAAAAATCCAACTAGAGTAATCTTCGTAGGCAGCAATAATATCATTTTCTTCAATAGTTCGGTGACCTCTAGCAACTGCTTTGCTTTTTGCACCATTTAGGAAAAATATTAAGTCTCTTGGCCGAGGAATTATGCAAGAATGAATAAAGTTTTTAGTAGGTATATTTTTGGTAGTGTGTGTTACATAGTTTCTCCAAAAGTCTTCACCGGTAATTGTTTCGTCCGAAAGGTATTCAATTCTTTTATCCACAATTCGGAATAGGACTTCTGTGTCATTCCATCTAAGTCGAGTATATTCAATTTTATCTGGCTCGCGAGCATACTGCATAATATGTTTGAAAATATCGCTTCTCAATAGCACAATAAGGTTCATATCGAAATTTGGTTTCCGAGGATTACCCTTTAATTCTTTCACAATCCGTCCAATGACTCCCAATAAGCCTAAAATAAATTTGCTGGTAATTTCTATCTCTTTATCTTTTCTCCAATTCTTATCTAAATTATCGATTATTATGACGAGCTTATTTCTCTTCATCATAAAAGAAATTATCATTTCCTTTAGTTTACCTATAATATTATCATGTAAAATTTCAGATATTTTTTCTCTAAATTCAGTTTGTTCGCTAATTATTGTTGTTGCCTCTAAATTTATTAATTCCTGTTCTAGACGAGTCGAGAAGTCAGTCAGAATTATTGCTTTATTTGCTTCGACAAACTCGATGATTTCCTTATCTAATTTTTCAATTGCGTAAACCGGTTTATTTATAACTATATGATACATACGCTTTGCGATTTCCGTATAGATTAAAAATTTCCATATGGACTGTATAATATATCCGCGTTCAAATTCGCTATTTAATTTCTTTAAGAGCTGTATTAAACCATCAATTTCGAAATTTATTGGCTTAATTGTGACAATCTGATTTCTTATATCTCGACCTAAGTAAGATTGCAAAAAGTATAACGTTGCTGTTTTACCGCTACCTTTTCGACCTACAACAATATTGTATTCACTTTTAATTATGTTCTCCTCGTGTGCCGCGTTAATGTAATAATCATAGATTCCTTCTGATTCGTGTTCTGCTATGTACTCACCAAACTTAATTTTTTGAAGAACTGAGTCATGTCTCTGCGATTTAACAATAGTATTATTTTTAACTATTAGTTCTGCACTGTCTAATTGTAATCTATTTAGAAACGGGGAAATTGCTTCTTCGCAAGTCTTGAGATTTGAGAATTTTCTTAAATATTCTTGATAATCAAGAGCTGTCGGAAATGGTTCTTCAGCTACCATCTGCACTCTTAATCCAAGCCCAAGTGCAAGACCTGCGATAAATGAGCATTTTGCATTCTGAACGTCTTGCCCAATTCGTCTTATTGAAGAAAATTCCACTAATACTGCTGGCACAGATAATAGTTGTGTAATGTACCAAGTTAACGATTGAATTCTTACCTCATTTGCATCATCAATAATACAGGGTAATTTGAGGTCTCTAATTTTTTCAATCATTAATTGATTGTAGTCTGTATCGAATTGAGTTTTTAAAAAAAGTAAAGCATTTCTATTTGTGTTTTCACTAATTCCAGCAACCAATTGGTCTATCAGCAAACTGCTTTTCAAATTAACATTCTCACTAGTAAAACCATTTACTATATCAGTACTACTAGTGTATGAACAATATCCAACGCTTGTTAGAAAATTTAACTCTCTAAATTTTGCAAAGCTTGCACCAATAGACGTATCTTGAATTATCCAAACAGGCTTTCTCTTACCAATAGCAAATCCAAGTTCAAACAGCACATTCTCATTTATGTGCGTTACATCCGCACACACAAAGTCGCTAGTTTCTATCTGTCTGAGAATTTTTGAGATTATGAAATTGCCCCCAATTTCCAATTGCTTCCAACTTTTGAGAGCTACATCGGGAGTTTCTTGATTAATGACAGTTATCGCTCTCTCAATGAACTCTCCACAGTGTGTTGGGGTGTTAGGGTATGCAAAAAATCCCGTTTTACTCATATATGCATTTGAATCTACTAAATTAGAATAAATATCATCTTTGAAGAAATAATTGCTATTTATTAATCAAAGTAGATGAATATAGCTCCAAACGTACAAGAGTGCGACGCAACGGACGATGATAGTAGCACAATAGGTGGCTGCAAAAGTTTCATATATTGTTTCCTGCCCCATTTTCACGAACTTTGCACCCTCAAATGAAGTACGAAAAAGAAATAAGCCGCCGCAGAACGTTTGCCATCATCAGTCACCCCGATGCGGGTAAGACCACGCTTACCGAAAAACTGTTGTTGTTCGGGGGCGCTATACAGGTGGCCGGTGCGGTAAAGAGCAATAAGATAAAGAAGCATGCTACCAGTGACTTTATGGAAATAGAGCGCCAGAGGGGTATCAGCGTGGCTACGAGTGTAATGAGCTTTGAGTATAAGGATACCCTCATAAACCTGCTGGATACGCCGGGCCACAAGGACTTTGCCGAGGATACCTACCGTACACTTACCGCCGTGGATAGTGTGATACTGGTGATAGACAGCGTGAACGGGGTGGAAGAACAGACCCGCAAGCTGATGGAGGTGTGCCGTATGAGGGACACCCCGGTAATAGTCTTCGTGAACAAGATGGACCGTGATGGTAAGCTGCCCTTTGACCTGCTGGACGAGATAGAAAAAGAACTGAACATAAGCCTGCACCCACTGAGCTGGCCCATAAACATGGGTAAGGAATTTAAAGGGGTGTATAACCTGTACGATAAAAGCCTGTTGCTGTTTACCCCCAGCCAGAAGGCTACTGATGAGAACACTATACCCATAGATGGTATAGGCGACCCTACACTGGCAGAAAAGGTGGGCGAGCGCGATGCCGCCCAGCTGCGCGAAGATGTGGAGCTGCTGGAGGGCGTGTATGGCCCGCTGAACAAGGAAGACTACCTGGCGGCCAAGGTGGCCCCGGTATTCTTTGGCAGTGCGGTGAACAATTTTGGTGTGCGCGAGCTGCTGGATACGTTCATAAACATAGCGCCCATACCGCAGCCCCGCTTTACTGACAAGCGCGAGGTGATGCCGGGTGAAGATAAATTTACCGGTTTCATATTTAAGATACATGCCAACCTGGACCCACGCCACCGCGACCGTATAGCGTTCCTGCGGGTGTGCAGCGGCAGGTTCGCCCGCAATACTTTTTACCACCATACCCGTTCTGATAAGGATGTGCGGTTCAGCAACCCATATAGCTTCCTGGCGCGGGAGAAGGATGTGATAGAAGAAGCATTTCCCGGCGATGTGATAGGCCTGTTCGACACCGGTGGTTTTAAAATAGGCGATACCCTTACTGAGGGTGAGGATATGCAATTCACCGGTATACCTACCTTTAGCCCGGAGCTGTTCAAGGAGCTCATCAACAAAGACCCGATGAAGACCAAGCAGCTGGAAAAGGGTGTGCGGCAGCTTACCGATGAGGGTGTGGCCCAGCTGTTTACCCAGCACGGCGGCAACCGCAAAATAATAGGCTGCGTGGGCGAACTACAGTTTGAGGTGATACAATACCGCCTGCTGCAGGAGTATGGTGCATCATGCACCTTTACCCCACTGAGCTTCTACAAAGCCTGCTGGATAACCGGCGACAAAAAAGCGATAGACGATTTTGTACGCTTTAAGCAGAGCAACGTGATGGAAGACAAAGATGGCAACCTGGTATACCTGGCCCAAAGCGAATGGTTCCTGAACACCGAGCGGCAGAACAACCCGGATATAGAATTCCACTTTACGAGTGAGTTCAAGACGGCGATGGCAAAGTAAAGTGGAAGGTATGTGCCTATGAGATCACTTGCCTTCTGTAAGCTATATAATCTGTTACTACTGGTTGGATATCGCTTTGGCTGAGGCGGCTGTTGATCTGTCCGCGGTGGTAGTTGCTGTGGTTGATGATGTGGTAGAGCACATCGGTGTAGGTATTGGTAAATTCTGCCCCGGTGGTGTTCTTATAAGTTAAGGTGGCAGTGAGGTCGTTCTTCGCAATGATATCGAGGCTTGCGAGGGTGTTGTTTGTATTATTATCCTGCAGAATGGTAAGGTTGGGTAATGCCCATGTATCGGCTGTGAACTCTGTCTGCAACATGCGGCTGTTCCATATCTGGTGTACAGATACTATATGGTTTATGAGTTGCAGCGTGCGCTCATCTACCTTGTTGCTATTAGCAATGATAGCGGCTATCATCTTTTCATTTACTGTCCTGTCGTATGCAAAAAGGCCTTCTAAGAATTCTTTCATGAGGTGTGGTGTTTATGCAATGCTTTATCCCGAGGATGGAACAGATCATTGCTGGTCAAAGATAGGGCTTAAAACATGCGGAACGTCAATTGTACCGCTGGCCGTTCTTTATATAGCGCTTGTAAAATTGGTAGCTTCTTATAGCATTGATGACCAGTGGCAATATGATAAGGGGGGCGAGTGTTATCTTCAACCAAAGGGCTACATGCGTCACGAAGAAAAGCATGCTCACAAAACCTAATACCGAAGAATACCGGAGTATGACACGTGCCCGGGCCATTTTGATCTTGTTGTTAGGGTTCACACAGTAAATATAATGATAACCGGAAATTGTGAAAGAATTTCAGATCTTTATTTTAAAAACCAAGCAGTATGAACAAGATCACGATCATTTCTGTGCCTGTTGCAGACCAGCAGAAGGCCAAAGAATTCTACATGGACAAAATGGGCTTCTCGCTGATAATAGAAGCGCCTATGAGCGAAACTTCTAAATGGGTGCAACTGGGCCTGCCCAATACGGAGACCACTATCACCCTGGTAGACTGGGAAAGATCAATGCAGCCCGGCGGCCTGCAAGGCCTGGTAGTAAGCACTAACAATATAGCCGAAGAAGTGGCACAACTACAGGCCAAGGGCGTAGAAATGGGCAAGATAGACCCGACCCCATGGGGCAAGTTCTGCAATTTCAAAGATATAGACGGCAACGGCTGGACCCTGCATGAGGAAATGGCTCACCAATAGAATATATCCCTGCTTTAGCCCGGTACCACAATGTTTGTACCGGGTCTTTTTTTCTCCTTATAAATAAAAACCAATATTTATTTAATTTGGAGCAAATTGTTCCTGATGCGGAAATATAAAGAAGGCTCTAAAAAGGAAAGGAAGGACCGCATAAAGTGGCGCGGACATGAAATAGTGCGCATAGAAGCATTTAGCGATGCGGTGTTCGCCTTTGCAGTGACGCTGCTGATAGTATCGCTGGAAGTGCCCAAGAACATCACTGAGCTGCTGCACAGCATGCTGGGGTTCTTTCCTTTCGGTATTTGCTTTACATTACTGTTCATGATATGGTATGCACAGAATATATTTTTCAGGCGATATGGTGTGCATGATATATACAGCGTTACGCTCAATGCCATACTCATCTTCTTCGTGCTGATGTATGTGTATCCGCTAAAATTCCTGTTCACAGGCTGGCTGATAGGTGGTGGCATAGCGTATGATGATCAAAAGCCACAGGAGGTAGTACACCTATTCTACATTTATAGCGGCGGGTTCATGTGCATCTACATCATCTTTAGCCTGCTGTACCTGCATGTGGTACGTATAAAGGAAGAGCTGGGGCTGACGGCCGCAGAACTCTTTGAGACGAAGACCAGCATGTACCAGAACATGCTGATAGCTGCAGTGGGCTTGTTGTCTGTAATCATCAGCTCTTTTGGTGTAGGCTACTTGGGTTTGGCTGGCTTCATATATGCTATTATAGGACCCGTAATTGGCATTTATAGTAATAGAAGAGAAAAGAGGTACAGAAAGCTGTTTGGTACTACCGCCGCAGCGGCAGTGCAGGAACAAGAGGTGGCGGAAGAGGTATGACCATTGCTAATGGTGACCCGGCGGTTGGCTGATAACCTCTCGCGCACTGGTCCACTTTATGTCGGGGTACCTGTCATTATCGAGCGGGCTTAGCTGCACGCTGAACATGCTGAGCATGTACTGGCTCCGCTGCCAGTTGGGGTATACTTCGTTCTCACCCTCGGGGTGTGCAGCGCGGTCTTTTTCATTTTGGGCGGCCAGGCTGGCCTGGGTGCCCATGTTTATTAACTGGTATTCTTCGTGTTTCACCTCGCTGGCAAGTGTAGCCATTTCCCTGGCGCTCACTTGAAAACCAGCAATACGCAGTATCCTGGGCGCTTTATCATCCATAGCAGCGGCGGCAGTAAATGTTGCGGTGTTCTCCATAGTGGTGAAGTCAACACGCCAGTCAGCATCTTCCCAGTAGCCTACGGTTTTATTCTTCGTATTAAGGAAGGGAATATTATAAGCCAGCAGCTCGGCAAATGCACCATTTAAAATAGAGGTGGCAGCAATAGGCGCTTTGTCCAGTATGCTATGGAACTCGCGGCGCAGGTCGAAGTTTCGGTTCTGGCCGGGAGCAAGCTTTGTAAAATCGCTGGCATAGTCAGATGGGATGAAATGAGGCACACCAGCCGCAACCGCGGCTTCAAGCAAGGCCGATTGTGTATCCACAATAACATCGCGTAACCCCTGCAAGGCAGATACTACACAGCTCACACCTTCGCATGCATTTGTCAGCTGCGCAACATCGGTCATATCTACTGTTACCACTTGCACACCCTGCTGCTCCAGTTGGGCCACCTTAGCTGCCTCGGTGCCGGTACGTACCAATGCACGTACATGAGCTCCTCTCTCCAGCAATGCACTGATAATTAGTCCGCCGAGATGACCGGTGGCGCCTGCAACAAGTATGGTTGTTTTCATAAGCATATAACACGAATAGCAGTGAAATTGTTTGGGCAAAAGTTATTATTTAAACAGACCACTGTCCATAACTGGCACAGAATTTATGCTACTCCATAGTAAAAATGATTAGTGGCAATGGCAAAGAAGACACATACTAAACCTAAAAAGAGAACGACCAGGAAATGGTCGGGCAAGGTGACACAAACCAGTGATGCTTTGACTCTGGAGAACAATGTGTTCAAGGGCAATGATCCGGCAGCTATCGCCCGATCGCTTAAAAGGTCGGCGGTAAAAAGCAGGCGAAAAAAAACGACCCCATTCCAGTCGGCCATGTCTATGCTCAATTTTTACATCAACCGGGCGGGAGATAACCTTACACAAAAACACAAAAAAGTACTGGAAGACGCTAAGGACGAGCTGAGAAAAGTATTTGGAAGGGAAGAGGCAGATACGGAGAAGAAATAACCCGCATATTCTTACGGCCCTGGCTCCTAATGGTCAGAAACGATGACCACAGGTCCTTTACGCTTACCAGATAGCAGTAATATTGGTATGGCCAGCAGGAACACCAGCCCTATAAGCAGGTAGGCATCCATATAGCTGATGTGTGCGGCTTGCTTTACAACGGCCAGGTCAAGTAGTTTCAAGGCTTTGCTTTTCGCATCAAATAATGTGGACCCCTTCGACATAAAGTACTTAGTATAGCCGGCCAACCTTTGCATCACCAGCGGGTTATCCGTAGTAATATGACTGATGATATCGGTACGGTGTACCGCGTTGCGGTTAGCCACATAGGTGTTGACCAGCGATATGCCGAATGAGCCGCCCAACTGGCGCATCATGTTGTTGAGTGCAGCACCTTGCGGCACATCTTTAGGGGCAAGGGACGATACCGCAAGTGCAGTAAGCGGTACCGTAATAAGCGCCAGGCCTACACCACGCCATATGAGCGGCACGTAGATATCAGCGTTGGTGGCTTCCAGAGTGAGCCGCGACATTTGCCAGCTGAACAACATGAACAGACTCATGCCCACCGTGATCATGACTATAGGCGAAACACCTTTCTGCAACAGCTTCCCCGAGATGATAAGCGCAAATATGGCCAGTATAGCCCCGGGCAATAGCAACAACCCAGTTTGTGAGGGTGTGAAACCCAATAAGCGCTGTGCAAATACCGGTGTGATGAACACAGAGGTGAACAAGCCTACGCCAGATATGAACGTAAGCACCGCTGCAATGCTCAGGTTACGGCTTTTCATTACCCGGAGGTTAACCACAGGGTTATCAATTTTTAGCTCCCACCATATGAAGAGACCCAAGCCGACGACCGACGTAACCGTAAGCCATATAATGTAGCGGGCATCGAACCAATCGTCTATCTCGCCACGCTCCAGTACAGTTTGCAATGAACCTATACTGATGGCCAGCAGGAATATCCCTGCCCAGTCTATCTTGCCCGCCGGTTGGTCTACCTTAGGCTCTGGCACCAGTGCAAAGCTGAGCATAGCTACCGTGATGCCGAGCGGTACATTGATAAAGAATATCCACGGCCAGGATAAGAACTCTGTGATGTACCCACCCAGAGTGGGACCGATAGTAGGACCAATGAATACGCCGATGCCGAACAAAGCACTGGCTATGCCTTGCTTTTCTTTAGGGAACTGCTCGAATACAATAGCTTGTGATACCGACAACAATGCACCACCACCCATACCCTGCAGGAAACGGAAAGCCACCAGTACCCATATGTTACCCGCCTGCCCGCACAAGAACGAGCAACAGGTGAACCAGATAATGGAACCTATATAGTAGTTGCGCCTGCCCAGCTTCAGTGCCAGGAAGCTGGTAAGTGGTATAATGATAACGTTGGCAATGGCATATGATGTGATGACCCATGAAGTATCTTCCAGCGTAGCACCCAGGTTGCCACTCATGTGCGATGTAGCAACGTTGACTATAGATATATCTATCAACTCCATCATAGCCGCGGCTATTACGGTAATAAGCAGTATCGTTTTTCTCATTGAGGGTATTTAAAAAAGATATCCAATAATATACCGAATGGTATATTATTGGATAAAAGAAAATTTAAGCTTCTGCTCTTGCAGCATTCATAGTGTTAAAAGCTTGTTCCGGATCTTTACGGAACAGATCGTATATGTATGCGGTATCGCCTACGTGTATCTCGTATTTGTCTGCTGTGAAGGCTTCTATCAGGTCATTAGCCACATACTCCGGGGCTACGCCATTAGCACCGCCTATCTCTTTAGAGAATTCTGTGTTCACCAGCGGTGGCATCAGTTCAAATACCTTTACTGTAGTAGCGGACAACGCATGGCGTAGCGCCTGCGTATACGAATGCAAGGCTGCTTTGCTGGCGCTATAAGTGGCTATACCAGCAGGAACAAGGGCCAGTACAGACGATACATTCACTATAGCAGCTTCTGGTTGCTTGGAGAGCAGGGGCAGCAATTTATCATTCAGCCTGAGAATGGCGAAGAAATTGGTCTCCATTTCATCTTTTGCATGGCTGTAGGTATCTGCACCTGTACCCAATTTGTAGATAACGGCTCTGCCCGCATTATTTATCACCATGTTCAGTTGCGGAAAATCAGCTTCCAGGCGAGTAAACAATGCATTCACATCTGCCTCGCTGGTCACGTCGCAGGCTATGGCGGTCACATTGTCCAGTTGGCTTGCAGCCTGCTGCAGGTTAGCTTTGTTGCGACCGGTGATGATGACATGGTTACCTAATTCGGTCAATTGTTTAGCAGTAGCGAAGCCTATGCCGGCGCTGCCGCCAGTTATCAATACTGTGTTCTTTGTAGTTCTCATTTTTTTGTTGGTTTAATTATAAAATATACCGTTCGGTATTTTATCATTTAAAAAAATTTAGCTTAACCCATCGACAAGTGTCACAATGGCCTGGTTTATCACCTTCTTATAGTTTTGGTTACCTGTCACCTTCCTTATCATGATACCCCCTTCTGTAAGCGCTATGATAGTAAGTGCTACCTGCTCCGGGTCCACATCGCTCCTGAACTCTTTATTTGCAATACCCTGCTGTACCAAAGTGATAATATTTTTCTTCCAGCTTGTTATGGCATCACATACTTTCTTCTTTAGTGCGGGGTGGGTATCATCAGCTTCAATAGCAGTATTTAAGATAGGGCATCCACCTTCAGGAAAGGAATGCTTCAGATACTCATTATATACATGGCCGAAAACCAGCAGTTTTTCTTTAATGGTATCCTGCTTGCTCATTGCCTGTTTTATAATGCCTTGTACGATTTTGAAATTATGATCGAAGGCAGCAAGCGCCACTTCATCTTTATTGGTGAAGTTGCCATAGATACTACCTTTGGTAAGTCCAGTTGCTTCTGTTATATCACTGAGCGATGTACCTGCATACCCCTTTACGTTAAATATGGGGGCGGTCTTCTCGATGATGTATTGCTTTGTTTTTTCTGCCTTTGTCACTTTCCTTCCTGTTTCGTGGTGTAAAAATATACCAATTGGTATTATCAGAAGAAAATTATTTCAAAGTATGCTATAGATAAAGACTATTCCATTTTCTTCTTCTTATACGCTTTCATGTATTCTTTATAGTCGCTCTTTAATTTTTTTGAGTAGGCAAGGGCATAGTCAATTACCGGCTGCTGCCAGTCTTCATTTCCGCCAAAAGCTATCAGCTTGTCCGCTATATCAGAGCCCTGCCTGCCGGAACTGCGTAACTGTGCCGATGCGGTAAGCATACCCATATCGTCTATCACCTGGTACATGTCGCGATACTGGTCTTTTATCAGGTTAAAGTCTATACTATCTTTGGTGTGCTGCAGCTCTTGTATTATATAAGGCTCATCCTTAAAAACAGTGCGGCTCAGCATGGCCGGCGGTACATTCTGCATGCGGTCTTGCACAGATACAATGCGCTCAGCTTCTGTTTCCCAGTTGGGTTGCTTTATAGTTAAGTATGGCGATAATGAAGATGGCGTGGCCTGCTTCATTTCCATCAGCAGGTATTGCTCTTCGTCTTTTATACTGCGCAGCAGGAACACGTAGCGTTTCAGCCCCACACTACCCGTGCCTGCCAGCCTAAAGACCGCATCTGCCACCTCGTAGTTATACGGCCCGTCGGGGCTGGTCATTATCCACTCTGTAACGTGGTGTTCCAGTTCGCGTTTCAGGAAGTTGTCTATCTCAAAATGGCGCGGATCGTCCATCATCAGCAGCAGTTTGTCTTTCTTCTTTATGGTGCGTTTTTTTATTACACGATCCTCGTTGCGCTTGCTGGCGCTTTTCAGGAAATCGCTTACTATACCCTTAGCTATGCGCGGTTCTATGTAGTTGGCCTTGCCGGTTTGCAATGCAGTACGATAACTCTTCAGGAAAAGGTTAGCCATATTTATCGCTTTCTTCTCCTCTATCTTCAAGGTCTCAAAGGCAATGAATATACTGGTTACCATACGTACCAGCTCCCAACTGGCGGGGGCAAGGGCCGCTTCGTCAAAGTCGTTCAGATCAAAATATACCAAGCGGTTATTGCCGGTAAAGCTGCCATAGTTCTCTATATGCAGATCGCCACAGATCCATGCCTGCGGTGACTTGGGCAAGGCCTCTGCCGCTGCCAGATCCTCATAGAACAGGTGACATGTACCTCTAAAAAAGCGATATGCATTATCGGCCATCAGTTTGTACTTGATAGCCACCATTTCCGGCACCCTGTCTTTATTAAATTCTTTTATCCTGTCTGCAACCGTTAGTTGTGCCATATGAAAAACGAAATTATTAAAAACCATACCAATAAACATAGTATAAATTAATATGGCTATAGGCCACTTTAAACTCTATTGGCCTTGATATCCTCAACTACCGAAGGATCGAGCAGCGTAGATGTATCGCCGAGGTTTGCCAGGTCGTTCTCTGCAATTTTGCGGAGTATACGGCGCATTATCTTTCCGCTGCGCGTTTTAGGCAAGCCTTTTACAAATTGTATCTTGTCTGGGCGTGCAATAGGGCCTATTATTTCGGTCACTTTTTGCAGTATCTCTTTTCGCAGCGCTTCTTCATCACCATGGTCGCTACAGATGACATAAGCATAGATGCCTTGTCCTTTTATATCGTGCGCATAACCTACTACAGCACTTTCTACTACGCAAGGATGCGCATCTATAGCATTCTCCACCTCAGCAGTGCCTATGCGGTGGCCGCTTACATTCAGCACATCATCTACCCTGCCGGTGATGCGGTAATTGCCATCAGCATCGCGGTGACAGCCATCACCAGTAAAGTACAGGTTATGATATGTGGCAAAATAATTGGTGCGGCAGCGTTCATGATCGCCATAAGTAGTGCGAATAATGGAGGGCCAAGGGAACTTGATACATAAATTACCACTCACATCGTTACCTGTTATTTCAGTGCCTTTATCATCTACCAGTATGGGCTGTATGCCCGGCAGTGGTAATGTAGCATACGAGGGTTTACCAGGGGTAACACCGGCCAGGTTCGATATCATGATACCGCCCGTTTCTGTTTGCCACCAGGTATCTACTATGGGGCACTTGCTCTTGCCTATGTTATGATGATACCACTCCCACGCTTCTTCATTTATAGGCTCACCTACGGTGCCTAATACTTTCAGGCTATCCAGCTGGTGGCTCTCAACATGCTCCAGCCCAAATACCATAAGGCTGCGTATGGCCGTAGGGGCGGTGTACAGGATGTTTACCTGGTGCTTATCTACAATATCCCAGAAGCGACCGGCATCGGGCCAGGTAGGTATGCCTTCGAACATGAGTGTTGTGGCGCCTGTGCATAGCGGACCGTAGGCTATATAGCTGTGCCCTGTGATCCAGCCCACATCGGCAGTGCAGAAATATACATCGCCGGGCGTGTATTGGAACACGTTCACGAAACTATAGGTAGTATACACCATGAAGCCTCCGCAGGTGTGTACCACCCCTTTGGGCTTACCGGTAGAGCCAGATGTGTATAGGATGAAGAGCGGATCTTCTGCATCCATCTCTTCCGCTTCAAAATATACATTGCCAGTCGCGGCAACTTTCTCCATTTCATCGGCCCACCATACATCGCGGCCAGCGACCATATTTACTGCAACGCCTGTGCGCTGCAGCACTATTACTTTGTTCACGAACGGGCATTTTATCAATGCCTCGTCCACTACACTTTTCAGTTGTATATCCTTATTGCCTCGGCAAGCGCCATCGCAGGTGATAACGGTGGTGGCCTGTGCATCCTGCAGCCTGTCTGCAATGCTTTGTGCGCTGAAGCCGCCGAAGATCACGGAGTGTATAGCCCCTATCCTGGCGCAGGCCAGCATGGCCACTACCAGCTCGGGCACCATACCCATATATATACATACCCTGTCGCCCTTGCTTACCCCGTTGTTCTTCAGTACATGTGCAAACTGCATTACTTGCGTGTGCAGGTCGCGGTAGGTTATCGTCCGGTACTCTTCCGCAGGGTCGTTGGGCTCCCATATTATAGCGGGCATATCTCCTTTTTCGGCAAGGTGCCTGTCCAGGCAGTTCTCGGTGATGTTCAGCTTGCCGCCTATGAACCATTTCACATCCGGTTCTGTAAAGTTCCACTCCAGCGTTTTGTGCCAGGGTTTGCGCCACAGGAAAGTTTGGGCTACACCTGCCCAAAAACCTTCGGGGTCAGCAACGCTTTTGCTGTAAGCTTCGTGGTATTGTTCTTCGCTTGTTATCTGGAAAGGATACATATAATAATGCTATTGGCCTTACAATGGTGCTATAAAAAAGCAACAACAAGTTATGCATTTTTATAGCACCACTGCATAGCACCAACTCAATGATCTTCGAGTTTACTTTAACGAGTATGCGTACCGCTACAACGTGCGCAATGAGAACAGCAAGCGGAAGTTCGGAGATGCTATAGGTAGTGTTATAAAGGCAAAGATTACTTATCAACCACTACACGGAGCCTTTGAAAATCAAGGGTAACTTCTCGAGTGTTCAAGGTCAACCTTTTGGTAAAAGGCTTACATTGGAGGCTTGACAGTTTATTAGAGACCAAAAGAAGTAACCAAACCTACATGAGTAAAAAGAAGCGCATCCGCATTGTTACGACTAATGTCGTTCCCTCTAAACCCCCAACCAAACAATTCAAACGAAGAATAGGCGCATGGGGCATTGCGGGAGTAATTTTAACTGCGTTTTGTGTGGTATTGGCATTGCCACCTTTTATCGATTGGCTTAAACCGGCAAAAGAGAAGTATGAAGAGCAAGCCTTTGTGAAAGGTGAATTAAAGCCTCATAAGGTCACCTATAAAGATACTGGCTATTATCGCTCAGAGTTCCCACCTGTATTTTATAGTACCATAAATGATACATTTCCTGCGATTAAAGGACTTAAAATAAAACACATAACGGCAGGTGGGCTTACTCCTGTGGCTATGATTTTGGGTTCGAATAGCTATGTGGAACCGCTAAGAAATTTTATATACGGAGTAGACTTGCCGTTGGTCCATGATTCCGCTTGCGGTAAAATATCGTTTGGGGTTAAAGAAGATAGGATATACATATCCACCGAAATAAAAGACTTGAAAAATGAAGAAACTATTGGTGTTATTGAATTTAATCACTGGAAATTGTATAGGGCTAATATGTTTGATTTCTATAGTGATGATAGCACACTTGAGGTTAGAGATAAGCAAAACAACATAGCCTTGTCATTGCAATATCAATCGTGGGGCGATCTCAATGCTATATATTTGGACGGATATTTTATTAATCAAGAATCAATTGCGGTACTCATAGATTCCATTAAATACTCTGATGACCGCTCCATTTGTATATCAAAATCAGATTCAAATTGGAAGGTACAAGCGAAAAGACATATATCACACGTTAGGTCAATAGTGCCAGCCGAGAAACGTTGGTAAACCCATCCCGAGCGGCTTTCATATTGTTTTTGTTTTGTGTCTTTTGGTATATAATTACCAATAAATTCTACCAAAAGGATATTGTATTATAAAACGGCAACGATTGCGCAAATCACAAACCGGATAGCGGCTATTAATCTTAATTTTATTAGCTACGTAAATGCACTGGCAATACAGTGCTGAACGCTATTAATAAACAACATGACAGAATATAGTATGAAATATCTCTTTTGCATTTTAGCGGCATGCTGCCTGCTATCGTGCTCCAAAAAAAATAATGCTCCGCAGTCTCAGAACATTATGGTGCATATGGCCACAGATGGGAGCAACCAGGCAGGTACACTGCAACATTATATAGACTCTTGCTCAGCACTGGCAGGTGGCACCCTGGAGGTACCTGCAGGCAACTACGTGATAGGCCCTGTGACCATGCGCAGCAATGTGACCCTGCAACTGGATAGCTTAGCTGTGCTTAAAGCCAGCGGGACGATGAGTGATTTTACTATAAATGGTAAGGTTTATGACCTTATACAAGGAACAGGGTTGGTCAATATCTCTATAATAGGTAAGGGGGTGATAGACGGTAACGGCGCGCCCTGGTGGGCGGCATACAGTGCTAACAACTCTATATCAAGGCCACGCCTGGTATATTTTACCTCTTGCACCAACGTAAAGCTGGATGGGATAACGCTGCAAAACTCACCATCCTTTCACTTTGTGCCCAGCCAGTGTACCAACGTAACTGTGAACAATGTAAAGATATATGCACCAGCTAACTCCCCGAACACGGACGGTATAGACCCTGCAAACAGCACCACAGTAAGCATCACCAACTGCACCATTGATAATGGAGATGATAACATAGCCATAAAAGGCGGCAGGGTAAGCGGCAAGCTGGGCTACCCCACTACCGGCATAACTATCACAGGGTGCACCTTCCTCCACGGTCATGGCCTGTCTTTAGGCAGTGAGACCGATTGTGGTATCAGCAATATACAGGTAAGCAATTGCACCTTCAACGGCACTACGAATGGTATCCGTTTTAAGTCTAACGTAGGTTTAGGCGGCACTATGTCGAACCTGAACTATACGAACATCACTATGACCAATGTGCAGAATCCGCTTGTTCTCAACTTTCTGTACAGCAGCAATAGCGGCAACAACCCAACCGATGTGCCAAGCCTTACTGGCTTAACGATAGACCATTTAACATCTACCAACACAGCACCTAACTCTAATTGCGGCGACATGGAAGGGTTGACGACCACTGCCACTGTTAGCAATGTAACGTTATCGAATTTGAATATGAGCGCCCAGACCGGGCTTATCATTTCTAACATTACGAATGTGAACCTGACCAATTGTGTATTCAATGTGGCCACAGGTAAACAAATCATTGCGACAAACTGCACTGGTACAGGATTTTAAAAGATATACATACCTATAATAAAATAGCCGTTGCATACACAACGGCTATTTTATTTAGCAGCAGTATCGCCTATCACCATTTCAGCCCTGCCTGTAGCAGCACCTCGCGTATAGCCTCGTAAGACTTTGATACGATAGGCCCCAGGTTCTTCTCCGCTATCCAGCGCGCTTCCAGTATGTTCTCTTCCAGTTGTGGTTTCAGTTGCTCCTCAGCCTTACCTTTCATATGGTACCAGGCAGTGCGTTTCAGCAAGTTCTTTTTGTACTGGGAATAAATATGATACGTATCGCATATCTTATCTCCTATCTGCAGGTCGTGCAGGCCGGTCTCTTCGGTCACTTCGCGCACAGAGCATTCTTCCATGCTTTCGCCTTCATCGCGCTTGCCTTTGGCAAGGTCCCACTTACCGCGCCTGAAGATCATGAGCACTTCTTCATTTTCATTTTTCACTACGCCGCCGCCCGCATCTATGGGTTTGTACAGCTTTTGCAGTTCGTTCACCAGCGCATCTTCCGATTCGTCCTCTACAATAGCGCCAAGGGCCGTCAGCTTATCCAGGTGATCAAGCGCCAGGCGGTAGTTGCGGGCAAAAGCGCCTGTAAATGCCATATACCCCTCGGCAATAGGATGCTCTGCTATATACGAATGGATGTCCGTAGTGATGATAAGGGGCTTATTGTTATAATATATCTTTTGGGCAAACTGCGTCATAGCTTTTTTGTTTGTAAGAATAGCTGAATTGGCGTAGGTTTGGGTGTTATGAGTACACAAAAACATTTTGCCGGCAAACTGATGCAAATTAAGGCATTGCAAGTCAACCTGCAAAAACCATATACATGGGCATCTGGCTGGCAGTCGCCTGTTTACTGCGATAACCGCAAGGTATTATCATACCCATACGTGCGCGACTTTGTAAAAAGCGAGCTGGCCAATATGATATTGGAGCACTTTCCTGATGCTACTGCCATAGCCGGTGTGGCCACGGCGGGTATAGCACATGGCGTAATGGCGGCCGACCTGCTGAAACTTCCATTCCTTTATGTGCGTGCCAAGCCAAAGGAACACGGCATGGGCAACCAGGTGGAAGGTGTGCTGGAGCCAGGCGCCAAGGTGGTGGTGGTAGAAGACCTGATATCCACAGGCAAAAGCAGCCTGCAGGTGGTAGATGTGCTACGCGAACTGGGTGCAGAAGTAGCAGGCATGGTAGGCCTGTTCACCTACGGCTTCCCGGTGGCTGATGAAGCATTTAAAAATGCCAATGTGCCACTGTACACCATAAGCAACTATGCAGCGCTTATGGAAGTGGCTGAGGAGCAACAACTGATAACTACTGAACAAAAAGCCATACTGGAGCAGTGGCGGGTAGACCCTGCCAACTGGCATGTATAATAAACAATACGAGGCACTTAATATACAAGCAGCATGAATGCATGGCTGAGGCTGATACGGTGGAACAACCTGCTCATCATACTGCTGACGCAGGTGCTGGCATGGGTATGTGTGATACTGCCGATAGGCAGGTACACCCATACGCCACTCCTGCTAACACCGCTCAATTTTAGTTGCCTGTGCCTGTCTACCGTACTCATTGCCGCAGCAGGGTATGTCATCAATGACTATTTTGATATACACATAGACGCCATAAACAAGCCGGACAAGATGATATTGGAAACCATCATACCCCGGCGCATGGCCATCATATGGCACACTGCTCTTAATATAATAGGCATTGCCCTGGCAGCATACGTGGCGCGCCAGGCCCACCACTACGAGTGGCTGCTGCTGCAGGGTTGCTGCACCTTATTGCTTTGGTTCTATTCTACGCACTTCAAGCGCCAGTTCATGACCGGCAACCTGGTGGTAGCGTTGCTTACGTCACTCACAGTTGTAACACTGATGGTGTACGAGACGGCCATACATTACTTTGCCACCCAATGGTATTTTATACGCACCCCCACATTTTCGGCACCCAACCCGGTGTGGGTGCTGGGCATGTATGCCTTCTTTGCCTTTATGCTTACCTGGATACGGGAAATAGTAAAAGACATGGAAGACCTGCCCGGCGATGCCGCAGAGGGGTGCGTGACCATGCCTATAAAATGGGGCTTGCTGCGCTCTGTGCGCTTTACACAACTGCTGTGCGCAGTGGTGATAGTGCCACTGGCCATAGTAAGCACAAAGCTATATGTAGCGCATTGGTATACCCTTGCTTTATATACATTGTGCACTATAATAGTGCCCATTGGCATTTGGAGCTTATTTTTACAACAAAAAGCCACCTCGGCACATTACCATAGGGCCAGTACACGGCTAAAAATGATAATGGTAATGGGGGTAGGCTCACTGATCATTTATTTATTCCAGGCACATGCATAAGATAATACTTGCTTCACAATCGCCACGCCGCAAACAATTGCTGCAACAGGCCGAGATCGAATTTGAAATACTGGTGGCCGATGTGGACGAGACCCCACCAGCAGACATGCCGGGCACGGAAGTGCCGGTATATCTGGCCAAGTTAAAGGCTGACACGGTGCAGCACCTGGCCGAGGACGCCATAGTGATAGCCGCCGATACGGTAGTATTGCTGGACGATAAGGTACTGGGCAAACCACGCGATGCCGAAGATGCCTGCGACATGCTGCGCCAGCTAAGCGGCCGCATGCACACAGTAGTGACCGGCGTATGCATACAAAGCGACAGCAAGCAGATAAGCTTCTCTACCGAGACAAAAGTGTACTTCCGCTCGCTGACCCGTGAACAGATAGCATACTACGTGGAAAGTTACAAACCCTTTGACAAGGCCGGCGGCTATGCCATACAAGAATGGATAGGCATGATAGGCATTGAGAAAATAAACGGCGACTACTACAACGTGATGGGCCTGCCCATTGGCGAGGTGGTAGCCTTTTTGAAACACGACTTCCTGGACGAGGAAGAAGAAACGCCTATAGCAGCATTGTAGCTGACTATTGGCACGCTTATATTTTTTGGGCTTTATATAGGGCTCCGTTACCTTTGGCATTCAAAAATTCTAAAACCAAAAACATTTTATCATGGCATTTACACTTCCTGCATTACCGTACGCATTTGACGCGCTGGAACCACATATAGACGCGCAAACCATGCAGATACACCACGATAAGCACCACCAGGCTTATGTAGATAACCTGAACAAAGCGCTTTCCGGTACCGATGGTGAAGGCAAAACGCTTGAAGAACTGATGGCCAACATCAGCGCATACCCTGCTGCTGTGCGCAACAACGGCGGTGGCCATTACAACCACAGCCTGTTCTGGACAGTGATAGGCGGCAAAGGCGGCAGCCCAAGCGGCGACTTGGAAAAGGCGATCAATGATGCATTTGGTTCATTGGATGCACTGAAAGAAAAAATGAACGTTGCAGGCGCTACCCGTTTTGGTAGCGGTTGGGCATGGCTGCTGGTGAAAGATGGTAAACTGGAAGTAAGCTCTACCCCTAACCAGGACAACCCGCTGATGGACGTTGCTGAAGTAAAAGGACATCCTATATTAGGCATTGATGTATGGGAGCATGCTTACTACCTGAAATACCAGAATCGCCGCCCTGAATACCTGGGTGCGATATGGAACGTGATAAACTGGGACGAAGTGACCAAGCGCTACAAAGCAGCTTCGTAATTAAATATATTTCTTAGTGATGCCCGGTTGCCTGTGTGGTTACCGGGCATTTTTATTACTTGATATAATGCAATAAAGATCAGCATCACTTATGTAAAAGCCCAATACCTTATTGAGCTTTTGCATAAGAATAAATGTTAGATCAGGGATGACTATCTTTCTTTTTATTGAGCTCCCGTCCAGTTACCCCTAAATGCGCAATTAACCCCATCTTTTTCTCGGTTTTAAACTTAGGTTAATTCTAAGGGTCATTATACAGAGTACAAAACTATCATTAACCACATATTGCCATGAAAAAAACACACTACATTGTAGGGGTCATTGCTATGTCTCTACTACTGCCCAGCTGCCAAAAAACGGTTATAAAAGAAATAGTGACCAACACCACAACCACCACTACATATGCAGCGTCAAATGATAGCCTTTACAGTATTGCTGCGATCAACAACCCGGAACCAGGCCAGATATTTTTAACACTTAATGGTACTTACAATGGTACACTGCTGGTGCTTGACCAGAACGGCCAGGTAATAAAACAAAAAGAAGTGGGACCCAGTATTTCCAATTTCCAAAAATGGGTGATCAATGGAACGGTACGGTATACTTATAACAAGATAAACACCGGCGGGTACCGGATACCCGGCGTAGGAAACCTGCCAGGGTGGGAATTTATCTGCGATTCTAATTTCAATATACTTAAGCAAGTGGCACTGACAGCATATGGAGATGTGACCACATCGCCGCAAGGAAGCATTGATGGACACGATTTTATATTACTGGATGACAACCATTATATCACCGAGACCTACTACCAGAAAACGGTTAACAATATACCAGATTCATTGCACCCGGCTGCTGGTATACAAGTAGCAGCGATCATTATACAAGAAGTGCAGAACGGCAGCGTAATATGGCAATGGGATGGCACCAACTATCCCGAATTTTACAGCACAAGTATAGAAGGTAATACCTTCAGCGACGCCAGTACTGTAGCTGATTACATGCACCTTAACTCGATGTACATAGACCCCAGGGACAACAATTTGATATGCTCTTTTCGTAATCTGGACCAGATAGTAAAAATAAACAGGACCACAGGGGCTATCATCTGGCGCCTGGGTGGCCGCAACAGTGATTTCCCAATGACAGCTGATGAGATCTTTCTTCGTCAGCACAACGCCACACTCACCGATAGCAACCAAACCCTGCTGATATTTGATGACGGGGAAATAGCACAGAGACCTACTACACGCATAGTAGAATTCAAACTGAATGAAGATAGTCATACCATTAATTCCTTTAAGGCCTTCCAGGTGCCAGAGCCCTTTACACAATACACTGGCTCTGTACAAAAACGTGGGGACACCTACTTTATAGGCGGTGGTACTGCCAGCTATACATTGGAAATAAACTACAATACCGGCCAGCGGTTGCTGGAGTTGACCCAGAAAGAACAGAGCTACCGGGCATTCAAATATTAAAAATTAAGACCGCGTTATCAATAGCCCCTGACAAGTGCCGGGGCTATCTGCGTTTATAAGGCCATGATGAATAATGGTAATAATGCTATGATCGCTTATCTTACGTGTGATCAAAAACAGTAACACTATGCGTGCTGACCCCGGCAAGTATTGGCCCTGCTTATTTTAGGGAATTGGTAGCGCTGATGGGCAAAGGCATGCCATCCGGCCCTAAGGAAATGAGCGATGTAATGGCACGGGCTGGTAGTAGCGCCTCACCCGGTCAAATAACACAGCATATATCCCTATCAATAAATTTCCGGCAACGTTTGAGCTGATACCCTTAATTTGCACGCAAAATAAAACCACACAATAATGAAAAACTTATTCCTTTCTGCATGCTTCATGGCGGCGGCACTTACCATGAATGCCCCAGGACCTGAAATTGCCTTCACTGAGTCCTACAACAAAGATCACGCAGGATTTCTCTACATCTAATATCGAATTGTCTTACAGCCGTCCGGGTATACGTGGCCGCAAGATATTTGGCGATGTAGTGGCCTACGGCAAGCCTTGGCGCACTGGCGCTAACGGCCCTACCAAAATAAAATTTGGTGAAGATGTGACCGTAGCGGACATGCCCGTAAAGGCAGGTGAATATGTTATCTACTCCATACCTGGTGAAAAAGAATGGGAAATAATACTAAATAAAGGCAAAGGCCAGATGGGGCCCGATGGCTACGACCGCGCTGATGATGTAGCACGTTTTAAAGTAAAGACACACGAAATGGAGAAGACGGTGCAGAACTTTACCATTGAGTTCACAAGCATCACTTTCAACTCCTGCAAAATAGAAATGACATGGGAGAGAACAAGACTGGTGATACCAGTAGTAGCCCACAACGAAGAGCGCCTTAACGCTGCTATAACTAAAGCTATCTCTACCCCGAACATCCCCTACTTCCAGGCAGCTAACTACTACTACGAGACCAACCAGAATCTGGAAACTGCCGATACCTATGTAGACAAGGCGCTGGAAGGTAACCAACAGGCTTTCTTCATGTGGTACCTGAAAGCCCGCATAGAGGCGAAACTGGGCCACAAACAGGCAGCTATAGCAGCGGCTAAAAAAAGCATGGAAACCGCTAAAGGCCAGGCCCTGGAAGCAGAATACATACACAACAACAATAAGATAATAAATGAAATGAACAAGGAAGCGAAAGCATCTAACTAAGCTTTATAGGCTTATAAACATTTCGTTCATTCCATTTACATAACAAAACACCGGCTATTGCTTAAATTGCCGGTGTTTTACATTTATATATCATGAAAAGAATTCTCTGCGTTCTGCTTGCCTGCGGTTTCAGCGTTGCTAATGCGCAACAAGTGCGCCCCCCTGCGGCGGGAAAAATATACCATAAGATAGCTATGCTGAAGCACCTGACCAGTGTGCTGTATGTGGCTGCCCACCCCGACGATGAGAATACCAGGCTGCTGGGATGGCTGGTGAACGACCGCAACATACGCACTTCATACCTTTCGCTAACCCGTGGCGATGGTGGACAGAACATACTGGGCAGCGAGCAGGGCGCAGCCCTGGGCCTGATACGTACCCATGAGCTGATGGAAGCCCGTAAAATAGATGGCGCCGGGCAGTTCTTTACCCGTGCTGTAGACTTTGGCTTTTCAAAGACCTATCAGGAAACCTTCAAGCATTGGGATAAGGCAACTTTGGTGAGCGATGCGGTATCGGTGATACAACAGTTCCGGCCCGATGTGATCATTTGCCGTTTCCCGCCTAATACACAGGCAGGGCACGGGCACCATGCATCATCGGCAATAATAGCGGCTGAGGCATTTAAAGCATCCCAGCAACTGGAGTGGAAGCCAAAGCGTATCTTCTTCAACGCTTATCGTTTTGGCGACCGCAATACCACTTCAGAAGACCAATTGAAAATAGCTGTGGGCGAATACCTGCCGTTCCTGGGCATGGGCAGTGGCGAGCTGGCGGGCGTCAGCCGCAGTGTGCACAAAAGCCAGGGTGCAGGCACACCATCAATACCCGGTGTGCAAACAGAATATTTCAAACTGGTAGATGGAGACCCTGCAACCACATCACTATTTGATGGTATAGACATTACCTGGGGCAGAGTAAATAGAAAGGACATAGGGGAAGATATACAAGACATACTGGAGCACTACAATTACAATCACCCCGATGCCAGCCTGCCCGCATTGCTGGCTGTGCGCAAGAAGATAGAAGAAGTAAAGGACGCCTACTGGCGGGAAGAAAAACTAAAAGAGATAAATGCAGTGATACTGGACTGCAGCGGCCTGATGGCGGAGTTCTATACCAATAAACCACAGGCTACGGCTGGTGCAGCATTGCCATTTACAATGCATGTAATAGCACGCTCCCAAATGCCGGTGCATGTGGTCTCTGTAAAATGGCTGGCAGGGCAATTGCAAGATACTACCATGGATATGCAGCTGGGGAATGATACTTTATATACGGTACAGCATACGGTTATCCTTCCTGCAAATCTGCCTGTTACGCAGCCCTATTGGCTGTCAGCACCAACGGCTAAAGAGTTTGCATTTTATACCATACCAGACAACACACTGCTGGGCCAACCGGAAACACCAAACAATGTGAACGCCATCGTAAAGGTGAGGATAGACCATATCACTTTTGATGTGCCTGTACCCTTGTCTTATAAAAAGCTGGACCCTGTAAAGGGCGATGTGGTAGAACAACTGCGCATAGTGCCTGACATATCAGTAGAGTTCGTGACCGACCTGGAAGTAGCACATGCTGATGGCAGTGCGGATATAGCAGTGCGCTTGCGCCCTTTCAAGACGATTGCAAACGCAGTGCTGCACCTGAATAGCGGCGAAGCCGGAAATATGATCACTACAGGGAAATTTGACCTTACAGCCAATAACGATACTGTAATAGCGATACATTTATCCAGCGCTCAATTGCTAAAAGCAGGTAAGGAGGATATGGTAATAACAGCATCCCTTACAGCTGATAATTATCATTATAGCTTGGCCCAGCATGTCATCCAATACAGCCACTTACCCGTACTGCAATACTTTACTACACCGGCCATAAAAATAGTGCGCCCTACCTGGAAGTGCACCGCAAAACGTGTTGGTGTTATAGAAGGTCCGGGCGACTTTACAGTTACTTTCCTGCGCTTGGCCGGCCTGCAGGTAGATGTGCTAAAGGAGAGTGACATGGCTAACCCTGCCAGCCTGAAAAAGTATGATGCTATAGTGACCGGCATACGCGCAGTGAACGTAGAAAAACGCATGGCGGCATGGATACCGGTATTGCTGAAATATGTGCAGGATGGCGGCACGCTGGTAATGCAGTACAATACCCTGCAGGATATGTCTACCACCCAGCTTGGCCCTTATCCATTCACTATTACAGACAAGCGGGTAACAGAAGAAGATGCTACAGTGAATTTTTTAGATGCTAAAGCGCGCATCCTTAACTATCCTAACAAGATAACCAGCGACGACTTTAAAGGCTGGGTGCAGGAACGTGGATTGTATTTCGCCACCAAGTGGGACGATAAATACCAGCCCCTGTTCAGCATGAACGACGAAGGTGAACAGCCCCTTACCGGGTCTACACTATACACCAAGTATGGCAAGGGTAATTACATATACACATCCCTTTCCTTCTCCAGGCAATTACCTGCGGGCAATAAAGGCGCTATACGCCTGTTCATGAATATGATATCGGCAGGAAAATAACGACAGCAGCAAAGCAACAATGTGAAGAAAGCGCTCTATAAGAACTGGAATAGCTGGTATGCAGCGGTAGCAATAGCGCTACTGCTGCAAGTGGTATTTTATTACTGGTTCACACAGTACTGGTCGTGAGTAGTATAGACTGGATAGTGCTGCTGGCTACGCTGTCCTGTACCATACTCTATGGCATGTACAAAGGCCGTGGTCAGCGCGGCGTAAGCACCTACCTGCTTGCCGATAAGCGCATGCCGTGGTACATAGTGCTCATGGGCATTATGGCCACACAGGCCAGCGCTATCACCTTCCTTTCGGCACCCGGCCAGGCCTATACCGATGGTATGCGCTTTGTGCAGTATTATTTTGGCCTGCCACTGGCCATGATAGTTATCTGTATCACATTCATACCCATCTTCAGGCAAGCTGAATGTGTACACTGCTTACGAGTACCTGGAGCAGCGTTTCGACCGGAAGACACGGCTGCTTACTTCACTGCTCTTCCTGCTGTCGCGCGGGTTGTCTACAGGTATCAGCATCTATGCACCATCCATTATACTGTCCTCTATTTTAGGGTGGAATATGTACCTTACTAATGCCCTCATGGGCGGCCTGCTCATTATCTACACATACACAGGCGGGGCCAAGGCTGTTGCGCATACGCAGAAACTACAGTTCATCATCATACTTATCTGCTATGGCCATTGCCGGGCTACCTTTGGTTGTACACCAGTTGCCCGCAGGCGCTACATTCAGCGATGCGCTGTATATAGCGGGTAAGTCGGGCAAGCTGAATGTGATCACCACAGGCTTTAGCTGGAAGGATAAGTACAATATATGGAGCGGACTGATAGGCGGCTTCTTCCTGGCGCTCTCCTACTTCGGTACCGACCAAAGCCAGGTAGGCAGGTACATCACCGCTAAGGACACCCGCGAAAGCAATATGGGCTTGCTCCTCAACGGGCTGGTAAAGATACCTATGCAATTCTGCATACTGCTGATAGGCGCGTTGCTGTTTGCCTTTTATAGTTTCCAGGCGGCACCTCTATATTTTAATGATGGCGCTTACAACAACTACAAGCAGAGCGAACCGGCTGCAGCACACCAGGTAGAGGCCCGATACAACAAACTGCACGACCAATATAGCCAACAGGCAATAGCACTGACACATGCGGACAGGACAAACACGGCAGCTACTAACACTAAAGTACAAGAGCTAAAGCAAACACAGCAGCAACTGCAACTGATACGCGATAGTGTTGTAAGTACGATGAGCCGCAAGCACTATAGCGCAGATACCAATGACACCAACTACATCTTTCTGTACTTTGTGAAACATACCCTACCCAAAGGTCTTGTAGGGTTGATATTCGCGGTCATATTCCTGGCATCCTGGGGGTCTATATCGGCAGCACTGAACTCGCTCACCGCATCGTCTATGATGGATATACACTTATCCCGCAGTAAAAAAATAAGAGACGAAAAAGCGCAGCTCATAACCGGTCGCTTGCACACGCTCGCATGGGGTATATTCTGCATAGCCGTAGCCATGTTCGCCACACACATGGGTTCGTTGATAGAAGCTGTGAATGTATTGGGCTCGTTGTTCTATGGCACCATATTGGGCATATTCCTGGTAGCCTTTTACATGAAGAAAGTGAAAGGGAATACCGTATTCGCAGCTGCTATTATCACCGAAATATGCGTGGTCATCGTCTACTGCCTCAACATCATATCTTTCCTTTGGCTGAACGTAGTGGGGGCTTTGCTGGTAGTAGTGATATGTGGGGTGGTGGGAATTTTTACGCCAAAGCAAAAAGCCCAATAGAACCGGGCTTGACCCGGTACCCCTGAGCATTTGCAATTAGGCTGATCAAGTCATGCGTAATACATTGAACTACTCACTAGTGCAGGTTTACCGAATAGGAGTCAAAAAAAATGTATTTAGCCGTAGAAATAGCTAATCTGAATTGCTAATTTTTGACAGTAATTAAAAAGGACAATGTATCATCTCTAACGCACTTGTTCGTCGCAGTATCAATTATTTCTCACTGGCGCAGGTCTACCGAAGGGTGACCTGTGTCAAAAAAGTGCCGCCAATCTGCGATTGGCATTTGAAAACTAAAGCCAAAGATTGTTTTGCACTTGATAGCGATTCTTAGACTATATCTGCGCACCTGCACTCTTACATTCCAACCTGAAAATTTTCGATAAACGTTGTAGATTTAATGCAGCAGTCCGCCTAAACTATACGTTTAAAAATGTCAATATGAAACTTGTAACCGTTGAAGTGTACAATGAAAATGGAATTGATCTTTTGCAAGAGCTGGAAAAACTGAATGTATTGCGTATTGTAACAGAAACCCAACACCGCCTTTCAGACAAATTTATGGGTGTGTTTTCTTCCGAAGATGCTGCAAGTTTTGATGAACATACACGAATTTCCCGTGCAGGAAACATAGCAGAAGAGGCCTCAATAAATTTTTTAAATGGGTCGCATGTAAATAAAAACCTGCCAGAATTGATACCTTTTAGAAAAGGAGACAAATGGGGTTTTTGCGATAGAAATAAGAAAATTGTAATCGAATGTATTTATAATGAAGTAGGTGCTTTTTCCAAAGGGATTGCGTGGGTTAAAATAACTGAGAATATAAATCCGAATTTAGATTTAAATCTAGAAGTGAATACTATATCAAGTGAGCGGTATGGTTATATAAATAAACTTGGGGATTTAATTTTCCCGTGCATATTACAGGAGGCATATGATCTTAGAGAAGATTTAGCATTGGTTAAATTGGATGAGAAGTTTGGGTTTATTAATGAGGACGGAATAATCGTTATACCAATAATATATGAGCAGGCTTCTCAATTTAAAGAGTGTTATGCAAGAATAAAAATGGCTGGTAAATGGGGATTTATTGATAATAGAGGAATTGAAAAAATCCCTTGTAGTTATCATTGGGCTGATGATTTCTCCGAAGGGTTAGCAATTGTAGGTTATGCTGATCAAGAATATATAGACTATTATAACAAGGGATGGGAAGATCCTACTACGGGCATTAGATATCAATTTCCCGGTTCTATGGATATGAATTATGGGTTTATTAATATTCAAAATGAAGTAGTAATCGAATGTAAATATCCAGATGCAAGTGAGTTTCGGAATGGATTAGCTTGTGTTAAGTTTATTGGTAACGATAAGTTTATTGACGCTTTTGATAAATGCAGATGGAAGTATATAAATGACTGTGGTGAAGATGTAACAAAGGCAGATTACGCTATAGCAAAATCTTTTTCAGAAGATATAGCAAGTGTAAAAAAATATTTTAGTGGGGCTTGGGGGTGTATAAATAGGGAAGGAGTAGAGGTAATTCCGTTTGTTTTTGACGGGCTTACAAGTTTTTCTGAAGGATTGTGTGGTGCTAATAAAAATGAAAAGTGGGGATACATTAATAAAGTTGGAGAAACGGTGATTGATTTCTTATATGACGTTGTAGGGCCATTTTCCAATGGTTTCGCAGTTATTGGAATAAATGATAAAATGGGTGTAATTAGTAAAAATGGAGAGGTTAAAATACCGTTACAGAGCGAATTTTCTTTCGAATATTTCAAAGATAACCTATTTACTACAAGTACTCCAATAGGCATATTTGAAGAAAATGGAACATATCAACGTTATGATAATGACATTTTTTTAGGTTATCAAAATATATTGGGTACTCAATATTGGGAAGATTAATAAAATTAATATTATGCAATTGACGAAAAAGATTGAAACGGATATTGATTATTATGAAAACTCTTTTAATGATTTTGAAGAAGTCATGATTGCTTTTGAAGGAGGCATACCAAACTATTCAAATGGATTTATTGATGAGATATTCAACTATAGAGAGCTCATTAAATTCTTCGGGAAATATATTATTAAAGAGGAAAATGAAACTAAAAAAGCAATTAGTGATGCATGGAACGAAGATCTGAATGATATCAGAGATGAATTTTCACACGTCGATAGTTTTAGACAATTTACATTGCATTCAACGTTTGTTTCCATACATAGTATGTTTGAAGGACGTTTATTAGAATGTATTGAAATTCTGAATAAATATAAATCTAAGAATATCGCTACGCGCAAAAACAAGAAGGACAATAAAAAAAAGAATATTTCAAACTTAAATGATGGCTTAAAAGATATTGAGTTTTTATTATCAGGGTTAGTAGGTGAGGTTCCCAATCTTGTTGTAAGTGAAAATGAAGATAAGCGAAAGTTTTATTCAGAGATTAAAAACAAAATAACGCATAGTAAATGCTTTTTAAAACAAGAAGAAAACAAATTAACTGACCAAATTAGATTGTGGAATTATTTAAAGTTGAATTATACTGAAATTGGCAGTTTTACGCATAGGTTTCAAATAGAAAAATCACAGTTCTTATTAGACTACATTTCTCTCATAGAACACGATTTAAAATTAGTTTTTATAAGCGTATCTAAATTATAAAAGAAGACACTCACTCTTTACTCCGGCGTAGTCTTCTTTTGACTACGTCGAACACTGGTAATGGAGTCTTCAGACTCCTGTTGTTAGAGATGTTCGAGCGCATCGCATCTCGAACTGCCAACAAAACCGGTCTTTGACCGGAACTCGCAAAGGTCACTCGTATTTGGCTACTCGCAGCTAACGCGCAACACACCATGGAACCGCACACTCCATTCAAAATGTGAATATCTTCTTTTGCCCCTCTTACTATCCGGTTGTAAATTGCACCAGAATTATAAACCTGTAAACCACTAAGAACAATAAACTTACTAAAAGATCCAAAAGCCCCAAATTTCCGCCATCGGAAAAAACATGAAATTTTACCCTTAAAACAATAAACACATATCAGCCACCACGTTGCTTTTCAGCTACTCAGCTAACATAACATTTCCGATTTATTTTTTTCTTACCGACCGGAAATTTTCTAAAAAGGGCAGTTTTACACCAGCTTCGGCATAGCCGCTACCAATCGTTCTGTATAGTTATTAGCGGGGTGTTTCAGCACCTGTTCTGCGGTGCCGGCTTCTACTATTTTACCGGCTTGCATCACAATTACCCGGTCGCTGATGTAGTATACCACACCAAGGTCGTGAGAGATGAAGAGATAAGTAAGCTGAAATTCCTGTTGCAGTTCTTTGAGGAGATTGAGTATTTGTGCCTGCACACTTACATCCAGTGCCGATACGCTTTCGTCGCAGATAAGTATTTTGGGGCGCAAAGCCAGGGCACGGGCTATGCCTATACGTTGGCGCTGCCCACCAGAGAACTGGTGCGGGTAGCGATGTGCCGCTTCAGCGGGTAATTGCACTATATCCAGCAGGCGCTGCATTTCCTTTTTCAGTTCTTTTGCGGGCACTATGCCATGCACACGCATAGGCTCCATAATAGCCTCGCCAATAGTAAGGCGGGGATTTAATGAGGCATAAGGATCCTGGAATATCATTTGTATCTCCCTGCGGGCAGCGCGCCATGCCTGCGGAGTAGCATTTGCGAGGTCGTGACCATTGTAATTGATGTGTCCACTGTGTACGGGTACCAGGCCCACAAGAGCACGACTAATGGTACTTTTACCACAGCCGCTCTCCCCTACCAGGCCCAGTATTTCGCCTTTGCGTAGTGAGAAGGAAATGCCATCCACAGCCTTGAAGTATTCTGCGGGCCGGCCAAAGGTTTTACGGCCAGAGAACCATACGTTGAGGCTTGAGACTTTTAGAAGCTCTGTATCGGCCACGATCACTGAAGGCTGTGTAGGGGATGACGAAGCCGGATATTTATCGGGGTGCAGGAACTCGTCCACTACAGGTAATCTTTCACCTTTTTGCTGCGCCGTAGGTCTGCAAGCCAATAGTGCCCGGGTGTACGGATGTTGTGGGGTACGTAGTACCTGTGCAGCGCTGCCATATTCCACTACCTCGCCCTTGTACAGCACCAGCACATCTTCTGCTATAGCCGATGCCAGTGCCAGGTCGTGGGTGATGAATATCATGGCCGTATGGTGAGCCTGCTGCAGTTGTTTCATCAGCAGCACTATGTCTTGCTGCACGGTCACATCGAGCGCAGTGGTGGGCTCATCGGCTATAAGCAATGCAGGGTTGTTGCACATAGCCATTGCTATCATCACCCTCTGTTTTTGCCCCCCGGACAACTGGTGCGGATAGCGATGATATATACCTTCAGGATCGGGTAGCTGCACCTGGGCCAGCCAGCTTATAGCTTGTTGCTCGGCTTCGTATAGCGGTATGTGTCTTACGGCTACGATAGCTTCAGCAAGCTGGTTACCTACTTTCATTATGGGGTTGAGCGCACTCATAGGCTCCTGGAAAATGATGCCCCCAGCGCGCCCTCGCACCTGCATCCAGTCGGCTGTATCTCTAAACTCATGGAGCGCGAATGTGTGGTCCTGAGCCTGCAAAAGGATCTGCCCGCCTACCGATGCAGTTGACGGCAACAAACCCATCAGAGAAAGGGCCGTAAGAGATTTACCAGAGCCACTCTCACCAACAATAGCCAGCGTGTTGCCCTGCCCTACAGTGAACGAGATATGCTTAACTGCTGTAAAAGGCTGCTCACCACCAAAACTGATAGAAAGGTCGGCCACAGATAATATAGGCTTGAGTTCATTCATCAAAAGCGCAGGTGCTTTACGGTAAGCCCATTATTTTTCAGTTGTTTCAGGGAATCTATACCTATGCGCAGATGGGTATCCACATAGTTCTTGGTAACAGCCTTATCGCTCTGTGCGGTCTTCACGCCTTCAGGCACCATAGGTTGGTCTGATACCAGCAGCAAGGCGCCGGTAGGTATCTTGTTATAAAAACCGGTGGAGAATATTGTGGCCGTTTCCATATCTATGGCCATGGCACGTACCTTTTTAAGATATTCTTTAAACTCTTCATCGTGCTCCCACACCCTGCGGTTAGTAGTATATACGGTACCTGTCCAGTAGTCGAGCGCGTATTCGCGTATGGTAGTAGATATGGCCTTTTGCAAAGCGAATGCCGGTAGCGCAGGCACTTCGGCAGGCAGGTAGTCATTACTGGTACCTTCGCCACGTATAGCCGCTATAGGCAGTATGAGGTCGCCTACGTTGTTCTTCTTTTTCAAGCCACCGCACTTACCCAGGAAGAGCACTGCCTTAGGCTTTATAGCAGACAGCAGGTCCATCATAGTAGCGGCGCTGGGGCTGCCCATACCAAAGTTGATGATAGTGATGCCCTCGGCTGTAGCGCACTGCATGGGCTTATCCTTACCTACCACATGCACTTTATGTATCTTAGCGAATAAGGTCAGGTAATTACTGAAATTGCACAACAGAATGTATTCACCAAAATAACTCAATTCCTGCCCAGTGTAGCGTGGTAGCCAGTTGCTTACTATTTCCTCCTTTGTTTTCATCGAGAATAACCTTTTGCTTACTAAAGTTAATATCTTTTAATTTTGGACACACATTATGATATCATTAGACTTTTCGGGTATAGCATTGAAACTAAAAAAGGAAGACGGAATGACCCGTGTGTTCGATCCTATCCGCAAAAGATGGCTGGTACTTACGCCGGAGGAACATGTGCGCCAACATATACTATACCACCTGGTACATGTTGCAGCATACCCTGCCGCTATGCTGGCGGTTGAAAAGCAAATAAAGATCAATAACCGGATAAAGCGATTTGACATTGTAGTGTACGACCGTCAGCATGAACCATGGATGCTAATAGAGTGCAAAGCACCAGAAGTAGCTATTGATGAAAGCACTATGCATCAGTTGCTATCGTACCAAAATACGGTACAGTGCCACTACTGGATGCTTACCAACGGCCACCAGACGTGGTGTGCAGATGCGTGCGATGTCAACAACATCAGGTGGATAGAGATGTTACCTGCCTATCAGTTTTAGGTAGTTGCGATCATAAAGCTCGTGCAACGCTTTTTGAGCCACATTATCTGTCTTAAGCGAAATAGCATAGTATCCATTATCATGAAAAACAAAACGAGCCAGCTGCGCTTTCATCTGCGACCTGAAAAACTGTAAGTTAGCTGGCCGAGCCAATAACTTTATTGTTTCATCGCGCAACGGGCCTTTCAGTGCAGCTACATATTTAATCACCATCTCATCTGCACCTTTAAAATCCTTATCGTAGTCTTGTATGGTCTTGTAGCTCTGCAGCTTTTTGCGATCGCGGATGAAGTAATCCCATTGAATACCCTTCACCTCATCATTGAACATGAGGTTGATGAGCGCTGCGTTGAGATGTGCAGTGTCGTAAGGCACATATACATCTGGCTTGATGCCACCACCACCATATACTACACGGTGTGTAGAGGTGTAGTACTTCATTGTGTCTTTAAGAATGGCTGTATCCTTACCTACGAGTTCTCCTGACAGGAACCTTTTTGAGAAATCCTCGGCATAAGCTTCTTTTCCATTGGCAAAAGAGCGCTGTATGCAGCGGCCGGAGGGGGTGTAATACTTCGCAATGGTGAGTCGCAGGGCAGAACCATCGCTTAGCTCGTACTGCTCCTGTACAAGGCCTTTACCGAAGGTGCGTCGACCTACTATTATCCCCCGGTCCTGATCCTGTATGGCACCAGCAAATATCTCGGCTGCGGAAGCAGAGCTTTCATCGACAAGCACTGCAAGCTTGCCGCTTTCAAAAAGCCCCGTCCTGCTGGAATGGTAACTGGTCTTAACAGAATGCAGTCCCTTTGTATATACTACCAGTTCATTATCGCCCAGGAACTCATCGGCTATGGCGGTAGCAGCTTCCAGGTACCCACCAGGATTGTCCCGCAGGTCCATGATCAACTGTTTCATACCCTGTGCCTTGAGGGCCTTCAGCGACTTGATGAACTCGCTATATGTATTGGCGCTGAACCGGTTTATCTTTATAAATCCGGTGATGCTATCCACCATCAATGTAGCATCTACGCTAAATATGGGAACCACATCACGCACAACTGACACCTGCCTCGGCTTTGCAGTATAAGGGTCCCTTACCGTAACGGCTACCTGTGTATGCTGTTTACCCCTAAGTAGGAATACAATATGCTCTGTAGTGATATGGGTACCTGCAACAGTGCTATCACCTACTTTTATAAGTTGGTCGCCTATTTGCAACCCTGCATGCTGCGATGGGCCATTCTCAATTACCGATGTGATCTGGATGGTGTCCCGCACCACAGTGAATTCCACGCCTATACCAAAAAAGCCACCTTCCAGATCCTCATTTATCTCCTGCACATCGGCAGCAGGAATGTAGACGGTGTGGGGATCGAGGTGCTTCAGTATACCTGCAACTGCATCGGTATACAAGTTGTTGGTATTGATGGTATCTACATACTTTTCATTTACAAGGTCTATTATCTCTTCCAAACGATCATTACGATCTATAACAGTTTGAATATCACGCTTGTAGCGTAATTTATCACGAAGTGAAAAGCCTATTAAAATACCTGATATAAGTATTAAGGAGAAGAGTATCGGCGTCCAAACTTTGAACCTGCCCGTACCGTTTGCGTTCATTTCTATATAAAGAATTCAAAGTTAACAGTTAATAAAGCACTATACCATAATCAATACATATCATGCCATAAGTATTTACAGATAAAATCATAAAAGTTGAAATATCATTAGGAAAATTGTATTATCAAATGCACATTTGTACAATGAAATCTATAGTATGTCTTCATTCCTAATAGCCGAAAGCGGGTCTACAAAAACGGATTGGTGTTTTTTGAAGAAAGGCAAAAAGCCATTGTATCTGAAAACAGGTGGCATCAACCCGTACCTGCAAAGCAAGGATGATATTTTTTCCATACTCAAGAACGAACTGGGCTGGGATAATAAAAAAGTGCCCGATGCTGTATCATACTACGGTGCGGGTGCAGGCAGCGCCGTAAAACAGCAGGAAGTGGCCGAAGTGCTGAAACTATACTTTGGCGTAAAGAAAGTGAGCGTGAACAGTGATATGCTGGCGGCATCACGTTCCCTTTGCGGAGATAAAAAAGGGATAGTTTGCATATTGGGTACAGGCAGCAACTCCTGCTACTACAATGGCAAAACAATAAAAGAACAAACGGCATCGCTGGGCTATATAGCCGGTGATGAAGGCAGCGGCAACCATATGGGCAAACGGGTGCTGCAATACTATGCTTACAATACCTTTGATACAGAGCTGCGCATGTTCTTTGAACAGCACTTTGGCAATAGTGTGCCGGAGATACTGAACAAACTGTATCACCAGCCCTTCCCCAACAGATACCTGGCTTCTTTTGCACAACTGCTGACCGAGAATCGCGGCCACTTTATGGTGGAAAATATAGTGGAAGACTGCCTGAGCGACTTCTTTCATCACCACATCTTAAAGTACCGCCAAAGCTGGAACCTGCCTTTATACTTTACCGGTTCTATTGCCTATGAGTTTCAGGATGTGATAGTGAACTTGTGTGAGCAGTATGAGCTGGAAATTGGCAAAATAGAGAAGAGCCCGATGGATGGCCTGCTTAAATACTATAAAGAAAAACTGAGCTAAAAAGCAACCGAAATAATTATAAGGGCAGCGATAGTACATCGCTGCCCTTTTTCATTTATTCTTTTATTGTTTTAATTGAGGACATGGACGAGATGTTACCTGCCTCCATGACCATAATAGTGTAAGCGCCAGGAGCCATATCGCTAATAGGCAGACTTGTTACAGAGGAGCCACCTGAAAAATTATTTGTGTATACTTTTTGACCTGACATGTTGAAGATGTATACGTTGTAGTTGCTACTTGCATTAAAACCCCCTGCAAGCACTACATTGCTACTCATAATATGGCCACGAAATGATACCGGAGCGGTCTTTGGCGCGGATATGCCAGTGGATATGTGTTCATCGAGCATATATTGGGCAGAAGTGGAGGAATCTTTATAAGTAGTACCGGATAAAACATAGGAATAGAATCCGGAATCGACCGTCAATAATGGAGATGAGAAATTAGCATTGTACCACCTATATGAAACAGACCTTGATACCTGGCTGATCGTAAAATTACTTGAATCGCTGCCTACGGTCTTGAGCCGCACTACATTATTGTAAGTTCCATTGGGTAATGTAAGCGTACCATAAGCATCAACAGTGAGCGTTTTTTTGATAAAGCCGGTTCCGGACATGCCTTGTGTTGTTATCGCATAAGTAACTGTATCAGTAACAGTGGCACCAAGTGTCATAGTATATATCTGATCAGTAAGTGGATGTGAGTAATAAAGGGCAACAGCTGGAGCAATAGAATCGGCCGTAAAGGATATACCGAGGTTACCACCGCTCACTTTCAGATATTGTATGGAGCTGTCAGAAAATCTTTCAACTTGCACCAAGCCAGCATAGGGCCCTGTGGAACCTGTAGGAACAATGACATGCTCGGTAAGTGTGTCATGTGAGTTACCACTCAAACCTGATAAAGACCCGAAGTTCCATGTCTGGTTAGCGCCGGGAGCGCCGGCGTGCACTGTAGGCGTGTACAAATAATGCACTGTAGCATTGCCACCATATTGTTCGCGGTCGGTAACGGTGGGCTGGGCAATAGCGGTAAGCGGCAGGGCAGCCAGCAATACCAAGTAGAGTTTGGACATCATATAGGTTGGTTTAAGTGGATAAGATACAAAATAAATTAGATATTCATCATAATACCAGTTGGGCATGTAAACGTATGAGCGTACTACCCGCATCTGCACATAGACCAGGGTGGACTTTGGAAGACTGCACTACTGTGCTGCGCGTAGCTGTGAGCCAGCGAAAACGCTCGGCCATAGGCAACTTAGCAATAGGACTTGCAGTAGTATGGCCCAGGCAAATGTGCTCGAAGGCGCACAGGTATCGCTGTACTTCTGCAATGTCTAACTGTGGAGCGAATGCCTGTATGCGCCCGTGATCTGCCCCGAATATCACGCCCAGGAATTTGAGGCCGGAGCAATAGAGCACAATACCAGCGTTGAGGAACTCCTCACGCTCCACCCTGGGCACTATCCGGATGACGGCATACTCAAATAAGTGCTCCTTTTGCATGTTGTGCCTGTTTTACGAAAATGTGGGAATTTGCGATGCGGGTAGTAAGCAGATGGTAGTATGCCTGGCGGTGCTCTTCGGGTGTGGAGAACATATCTTCGCCGGTAAGCCATTCGGCAGGTATAAGGTCTACAATAGCTTGTATACGCTGGTTAGTGAGTATAGTGCGAAATGCGGCATCGACTGTATCGAGCTCAGTGGCTTGTAGCAGCAGTACATGATCCTTTACCTGCATAAAAGGCTGCAGCGCCTTCTCTTTATAAGTTTGCCAATTGTGATGAAAATATAATGATGCACCATGATCGATGAGCCATAGCTCATTGTGCCACAGGAGCATATTGGTATTGCGTACGGTACGGTCCACATTCATCAGCAGACAATCGAGCCACACGATCTGTGATGCCAGCAATGGGTCGACGGTGGTGACGGCAGGATCGAAAGTGAGTGAACCTGAAAGGTAGTGGAGCCCTAAATTGAGGCCCACGCTTGCTTTCAGCAGGTCTTGTATCTCTTCATCGGGCTCGGTACGGCCAAATGCCTCATCGAGCGTTGCAAAAACAAGCTCGGGCATTTTAATGCCTAAGACACGGGCTATCTCACCACCAATAAGCTCGGCAATGAGTGCTTTAATGCCCTGCCCTGCCCCACGGAACTTGAGTACGTACAGGAAACCATCATCCGCCTCGGCAATGGCCGGCATGGAGCCACCCTCGCGCAGCGGGGTAACGTAGCGGGTGACCTTGACGGTCCTTAGGTTGTGGTCGTTGTTTTCCATTATAAGGTATTGTGCAAAAGTATGGTTTTGTAGGGAGCGTGGGTAGTGAGCTTTCTTTATTCCGCTTCCTGTTCATCTTCTAACTGCGCTTCGCGGATGAGCTCAGCAGGTAACTGCTTACCGGAACTGATGTGCAGTTGCTTCATTTTTTCGGCCTGGGTAATGAGGTTGCCTTTCCCGGTCTTTAGCTGGGCGTAGGCAGTGGTAAAGGACGAATTGGCACGCTCCAGATTCCTGCCTATATCGTCCATACCAGCCACAAAGCCTACCAGTTTGTCGTATAACGAGCCTGCCCTCTTAGCTATCTCCTGGGCATTACGGTTCACGTTATCGCGCTTCCAGTAGTCGTACACCAGCTTCATAGCTCCCAGCAAGATGGTAGGACTGAGCAGGATGATCTTTTTATCGTAGGCATATTGCCACAAGGCAGGGTCGCCCTGAGATGCGGTTATGAAAGCGGCCTCTACGGGTACGAACATCATGACCGTATCGAGCGTACCGGGAAGGTCATTGTATTTCTTACTTGCCAGACCATCAATGTGTGCTTTCACAGAGCGAACAAGCAGCGAACGGTATTGCAATTGTTGTTCTTCGGTAGTGGCAGAGCAATACTGCTCATAGTGTACGAGTGATACTTTGGAATCGATGATGACCACCCTGTTATCAGGATATTTTACCAGTACATCGGGACGGATAGTAGTACCATCATCATTCTTACCAGTTTCCTGCACTGTGAAATGTATCTCTTTTTGCAGGCCTACATATTCCAGTATCCTTTCCAGTATGGCCTCTCCCCAGTCGCCCTGCTGCTTGGTGCTGCCACGCAGGGCATTGGTGAGGTTCTCTGCTTCTTTTGACAAGCGCTGGTTCATCTCCATCACCTGCTTTATCTCTGTACGCAGAGAAGCCCGCTCTTTTGTTTCGTTGTTGTAGCGGGAGTCAATCTCGTTGCGAAACTCCGTTATCTTTTCCTTTAAAGGGTCGAGCATCACTTTGAGATTACTCTCTTGCTGCTCATTGAACTTTTTAGAATTATTATCTAAAATGGTACCGGCTATCACTTTGAACTCTGTTTCCAGCTTTTGCTTTATCTCTTCGAGGTCTTTCTTTTGGGTGTCCAGTTTTTCCTGTGCATTCTCTTTTTGTGTTACTGCTATGTATAGCTCTTTGCGCAACTGCTGTAACTCTGCATCCTGCTGCAGGGCCTTCCCTTCAGACAGGTGTACTGCTTCTTTCAAGTTCGTTTGTGCTTGTTGTAATAATGTATTTGTGGTCTGTGCCTGCTGCAATGTTGCCTTTAATTCTTCATGACGAGACAGGGCCACATAGTCTTTTTCGAACACCAGTTTCCGGATGACCCAGATAAGTGCGGCACCTAAAGAAAGACCAGCTATAAATATGAATATATTTGTTACCATCGGTTAATTGTGCATATCATTAAAAGTACAAATTGAATGAAATTTCCGGTTGCACTGAAAAAATAAAAACCGGTAATTACTGATAATCCTTATGAGCAAGATGCCCAGTGGTGGCTTATATTAATTATTAGATAAATTTCTGGTTATTACCGGTTATTTCCGCAGCCGGTAATTTTGGTTTACCCATTCACATAATGGTAAAGAATGAAAAATATACCAAGATGAAATTTACGATAGATGAATGAGCGCCTTTTACCCCCATTATAAATATTAACAACTAACACAAAACTACAACACGATAGAGCCTGCGACAAATAAGGATATCCACAAATTTTGTGCTGCTGGCACATCCCCAATTAGAAATCTATTCATGTTTAGCACGCTTTCCAATAGGATCAAGAGGGCTTGTTATTTTAGATGGTATTCCTCGATCTTCCGGTATAATGTAGCCAGCCCAATATTCAATAAGCGGGCGGTTTCGGTCTTATTTCCCTTTGTATAATTGAGCATTTTCTGAATGTGCAGCTTTTCTACGAACGACAAGTGGAATATTGCATCATTTGCAACGGCCGGACCGGAAGGTATCTGCAACTCGAATGGCAGGCTGGATAAAGTTATTTCGGCAGTGTCCTCAAGAATGACAGCGCGCTCCATCACATTCTTCAATTCCCGCACATTGCCTGGCCAGTGATGCGCCACCAGTGCCTGCACGGCAGCATGGCTGATACTTATTATTTGTTTATTGGTCTTAGGTGCATATACCTGTAAGAAATGCCGGGCCAACAGCGGTATATCTGCAGGGCGCTCCTTTAGCGATGGCAGCCTGATGCTAAATACGGCGATACGATAGTAGAGGTCGCTGCGAAATTTGTTCTCACTGATCTCGGCCTGCAGGTCGCGGTTGGTAGCAACTATCAGTCGCACATCGGCAGTACGCTGAGTGGTATCGCCCACTTTATAGAAGGTATTATTCTCCAGGAAACGTAATAGTTTGGGTTGCAACTCCAAGGGCATTTCCCCTATCTCATCGAGAAACAAGGTGCCGCCGGAAGCCTCTTCTATGAGGCCTTTTTTATCTTTTACGGCACCGGTGAATGCACCTGATACATGCCCGAAGAGTTCGCTTTCTATGATCTCTTTACTTAATGCACTGCAATTGAGTGCAACAAAGGGACCAGCGGAACGGCTGCTGTTATAATGAATGATCTCTGCGAATACTTCTTTGCCCGTACCGGTCTCGCCAGTGAGGAGGACAGAAGCATTGCTGGGGGCTACTTTTTTTGCCAACTGAATAGCCTGCATGATGGCCGGACTATCGCCTATAACGATATCAAAACTATGCTTGTTGCCTAATTGCTTTTCAAAGTGCGCTACTTTGCCCCGCAACATTATCTTTTCTACTGCCCGGCCAATCAATGGTATGATGCGGTGGTTCTCATCGCCTTTTACCAGGTAATCGAAAGCGCCGTTCTTCATGGCCTGTATACCATCCTGAATATTGCCGTAAGCAGTAAGCAGAATGATCTCTACCAAAGGATATTTATTCTTAAAGACCGAGGCCGCATCTACCCCGTTGCCATCGGGCAATTTCACATCGCACAAGAGGACATCTATCGTTTCGCGTTCCAATACCTTCATTCCGGCAGCAAGAGTAGGTGCAGTAAAAACATTATATCCCTCTAAAGCAATAAGACGTTTTAATAAAGCACTTAGTTTTTCCTCATCATCAATTATCAATATACCTGCTTTCATCTGAATGGTTGATGTGTATGTATTTGCCGCCCCAAAAGTAAGCAAAATACGAGGCGAAAATCGTTAGGATAAGTATACACATCTCGTTATTTGATAAGAATATTTAATTATTAACCAATAATTTATATTTTTGTATGTAATATAGCATGGAACATTTACAACGACCAATACCTGAAGATGAGATAGGCAGGATAATGGCCCTATCGGAGTATAACCTGGACTACGCGACACTGAGACAAAGCTTTACCGACCTTACCATAATGGCGGCGAAGTTTGCCGGTACTGAAATATCTATGATAAACCTGCTGGATACCTACAACCAGTGGACCGTAAGCAAGCACGGCATTGCCATAGACCAAATGCCGCGGGAAGAATCTGTTTGCCAATATACGATAGCTCAAAATGAAAATTTTGAAGTAAACGACCTTTCTGCTGACCTGCGCTTTAAGGATCTTGACTATGTGAAAGGAGACCTTGGTTTAAAGTATTATTATGGCATTCCTATTACTACCGCCAGCGGCCATAATCTGGGTGCACTTTGCGTGCTGGACAAGGAACAAAAAGGAGTGTCTCCAGAGAAGATAGAACTGCTGCAGATAATAGCCCGTGAGATAGTGAACCGATTGAACACTTTTAAACAAGTAGAGGTCTTACAACAAAAAATAACCAACTTATCGGACACCCGAAAGATGCTGGCACACGATATAAGGGGGCCGCTTAGTGGCATATTAGGGCTATCGCAACTGGCTACGGAGCGGTTCTCTGATAAAATAGACGTAGAACTACTGGAATACTTGGGGATGATAACAGATAGCAGCAAATCGACCATAGATATGGCACAGGATATTTTGCAGACCGAGCTTGCACTGCTTGCACAAAATACCCCAGGCAGCCACCAGTATACACTTCAATTGCTGCGCGAAAAGTTAAATGATCTTCTTAGGCCCGTAGCCCTAAATAAAGGGCAAGAATTGATCATTACAATAACAGAAGATGCAGGGAATATTCCCTTCCCTAAAAAAAGGATATTGCAGATAATAAGCAACCTGATATCTAACGCTGCAAAGTTCACCCCTAATAAGGGTGGCATCATTGTGGACATGGCACTCGTGAAGACGGAAGATAATTATGACCTGAATATAAGAGTATCTGACACGGGAGAAGGCATGACGGATGAACAAATAACTACCATAATGAACGGTAAGGGCAGCACAACCACCGGCAGTAATAATGAGCCTGGCTATGGATTGGGATTGGTATTAGTAAAGCAAATAGTAGAAAGTGCCAACGGAACCATGAGAATTGAATCGGCTGTATCGCAAGGCACTACATTTCGCATCAACCTGCCACGGATAATGATAGCATAATAAAGGGGCGGGAATGACCCCCGCCCCTACAGATATAAATATTACTTTTTAGCTTACACAGTTGCTGCGCGCTGATGCTCCATCTCTTTCATTATAGCATCTATATTAACACCCAGACCTTGTGCTACCGCACTACCTAAAGCAGGGTTGGCACGGAAGAAGTGGCAAAGCTGCCTGTTGATGATAAGGTCTTTCTTTTCGCCAGTGATACCGCTCATAGCGCCAACGATATTGCTTACCAGATTGTGACGGTCGTAATCGTTCATAGCTTTAGTGAATAACAGGCCGGGCTGTGTGTAGTGGTCGTTCTCGCCAGGGCCGTTGCGATCGTACCAATCCGCTACAATGCTATCCAGTTGCTGTACGGGCTCTTTATAGGTGGTATCAGCATATATCTCGTCGAAGCTATTGGGAAAATAATTTGGTGCATCTTCACCATTACCATCTATGCGCATGTGGCCGTCCCTTTCGTAGTTGTGAACCGCAAAAGGACATTTGTTTACGGGTATCTGCTCATAGTTGGCACCCAAACGATAGCGGTGGGCATCAGGATAAGAAAGCAAACGCCCCTGCAACATTTTATCAGGCGAGTAACCGATACCATCTACTACATGGGCAGGTGCGAATGCAGACTGCTCTACCTGCGCAAAATAATTTTTGGGTACTTCGTTCAGTTCCATTGTGCCCACATCTATAAGCGGAAAATCGCCATGTGGCCAAACTTTGGTAAGATCGAAAGGATTGAACTGAAATTCGGCAGCCTGCTGCTCTGTCATCACCTGTATCTTCATGGCCCACTTAGGGAAATCTTTGCGGTCGATAGCATCTACCAGGTCGCGCTGAGCGAAGTCAAGGTCTTTGCTCTTCATTTCAGCAGCCTCATCGTTAGTGAAGTTCTTGATGCCCTGCAATGTTTTAAAATGGAATTTCACCCACACTCTTTCGTTCTTGTCGTTTATCATAGAGAAGGTGTGGCTGCTAAAGCCATCCATGTGCCTGTAGCCATGTGGTGTGCCCCTATCGCTCATCAGTATCATCACCTGGTGCAGGCTTTCGGGGTTGAGGCTCCAGAAATCCCACATCATGGCAGGGCTTTTGCAATTGGTACGCGGGTCTCTTTTCTGGGTGTGTATAAAGTCGCCGAACTTTTTGGGGTCTTTTACAAAGAATACCGGGGTATTGTTTCCTACCATATCCCAGTTGCCATCTTCTGTATAGAACTTTAATGCAAAACCACGTGGGTCTCGCTCTGTATCGGCACTACCCTTTTCACCACCAACAGTGCTGAACCGGATGAGCAACTTGGTCTGCTTACCTATTTTGCTAAATATCTTTGCTTTTGTGTACTTAGTTATATCATGTGTAACTGTGAAGGTGCCGAAAGCGCCAGTGCCTTTTGCATGGACCACACGCTCTGGTATACGCTCGCGGTTGAAGTGCGCCATTTTTTCGTGCAGAATAAAATCCTGCAACAACAGCGGGCCGCGAGGACCAGCACTCATAGTATTCTCATTTTCGGCATAAGGCCTGCCCGACGCTGTGGTGAGCCTTTGCGTTTGCTTTTTTTCGTTTGACATAACATTAAGCTTTATAAGCCACTAAGCTATCAAGAATAGATGGATGAAGAATTGTACTTATTTCAACCAAACTATAGGTTTTATCTATAATGCTGCGTATCGGAAATATTATCCGGATAACAAATAAACATCCATAATTTCATTGCCAACCATATTAACGACCTTATGCTGCGGTTTTGCTTGCTACTTCTACTTTTCTTACCCTCTTTATTATGTGTGTTCCCTGCACCTGCTTTGTTTTGCTGGTACCTGGCTATCATGGTCACTGAATTTCCGTGGATATTCATTGCAGCAACCTTATTGTGCCTGACATGGGGTTTTGGACTAAAAGGCTTTAGCCTGGCAGGCACGCTGTTGGGGATATGCGCCCTTGTATTGTTCTTAAGACCAGTAGTAGGTGCAAATGTTATAGCCGGGAAGCTTGATGAGGGGCTGCAACAGGCTTTTGGCAAGTATGATGTGGACTCGACCTCACCCTTCAACGTAGCTAAAATGGTGACCGGCATCGGCGCAAAACAAGTGCCCTATGAGACCATGACCTATACCCCGAGCGGCATAGCCCCCCTGACCCTTGACTACTATGCCGCCGCACAAACAGGTAACAGGCCATGTGTGATAGTGGTACACGGTGGATCGTGGGAAGGTGGTACCAGCCAGCAGTTGCCGGAGTTGAATAGCTACCTGGCAAAGGCTGGCTACAATGTAGCCACCATAAACTATAGGCTGGCACCAGAAAATAAAAGCCCTGCACAGGTAGCAGACCTGCACACAGCAATAGCCTACCTGAAACAATATGCGCAGCAACTGCATATAGACACTGCCAAGCTGGTGCTGCTGGGCCGCTCTGCAGGCGGGCAGATAGTGATGGAAGGCGCATATACCTTTAATGACCCAGACATAAAAGGAGTGATCAGCTACTATGGCCCGGCCGATATGGTATGGGGATACAAGCACCCTGCTAACCTGCGCGTATATAACTCCTGCGAGGTGATGAGAACATATCTTGGGGGGCCATACGATGCCATGCCAGAGAAATACGTAGCAGCATCGCCAATAGAAGCGGCCACAACCGCATCACCACCTACACTACTGATACAGGGAAAGCTGGATGTGCTTGTAGCATATGAGCACGCACCCAGACTGGTGGAAAAGCTAAATGCCAGCAAGGTACCTAACTACCTGCTGAGCCTGCCGTGGGCCACGCATGGATGCGACTATACTATTAACGGGCCCAGCGGACAGCTGGCTACGTATGCTGTAAGTCGTTTTCTGGGAAAGGTTTTCAGGTAAAGATCGGCGTAACTTACAGTAAGGGGAACATTGTGAGTGTTCAGTTCCTTTTTTGCCTTTAATTGCTGTCCATGTTAATTTTCTTTTTGGACGGCTAAAAAGAAACAAAATAGGGCCTGCGATCACATCGCAAGCCCTATTTGTAATGCACCTAATTCTTATTCTTTTACAAACCTTGCGGTCCCAGCATATCCGTCCTTGCCATATCGTATATTATATATGCCTGTTGCCAGCGCCGCAATATCGAATGTTGTTACATTCCCACTGCTGGTAACGGGTACATGTATCGCCTGCCCCAGCATGTTATACACAATTACTTTACTTTGCGCTGGTAGGTTATCGATAAATATTTTGTCGTGCGATGGATTAGGATATACGTGCAGGGGCTCCGGAACCTGCACGGTAGAAATGCCTGCCGATGGATATGGATGCGCGTACAGATACCATACAGAGTCCGCCATGCTTTTTATTGAAGTAAAACTGGCGTTACCACAGCCGTTGTTTAATGTTGGGTAAGTAGTTAATAATGCCATCGTAAATCCCTCAACACTACCCGGAAATAACGTTACATCATTGCTTGTAATAATAAAACGTCTGTCTCCGGGCATATTTGTACTGGCACATTCCGACCATTGCGAAGTATCTGCTAGGTTTCCCGGATATACGTAATTACATTCAGGATGGCCGCTACCATATCCTGTTGTTTGATGTCCAAAACCTACATAGTCATTTTGCAAGTGCGTACTATCTTTCCATCTCGAACGCAGGTAGTTATTGTATTGCCCGGGTGTTTGAGGAAAACCAGAATTACCAACATTATAATACATGAAACTGCCTGTTGGTGCATAGCTGTTCACATTGTCTCCTGGGGAAGCGAGTATAGTTACTGCCGACATCGGTATCATATTCCCATATGAATTTACCTGGCCATAGCCATCTGTGGTATTCCCATTGTATACTATACCCATACGGTGAGTAGAATCAAAACCTATCATGTCATCAAATGCATAGCCAAGGTCCATATCTGCATGCAGTCCTACACGAAAGTTATTATAGGTGTTGGCTGATCTGTTGATAATAGTATACTGGTAAAAAATTGTGTTGTCGGCAAAATTCCCTCTACTGTATGCGTATGCCATAGCATGGATCTCCACCTTTAGGGGCTGGCCATTTGTCTCGTTATGAGTAGGGCCATTATCGCTGAACACCCACCATAGTGTCTGGTCGCCTTTTATGGCGGGATAATCTCCTTGCAGTGGATCGTAAAGTCCATCATGGTTCACATCCACAAATGGGGCCATGTCATTGGTGATAGTAAGTGATACTCCTGCATTGCCTGTAGCGTGAGGGTTGCCCTTTGCGGGCCATTGTAGTATAGGGGCTGGCGTATTAATTCTTGTATGTGAAGACAGTTGCAGGAAAGAATCGATCTGGGTGCGGTTCACTTTCCATATTTTGGCCCACGCTTGCGATGTTGCATAACTAAGCCTGCCACCAGTATCAAGTGGGCCGGGCCAGTAGTCATTACCGTTCTGCCGGTATGTTTGGGCTGCTATGTGCAATTGATTTCCGGCATCATATCCTCCCATCCACAGCGCAGATGCAAAAGCACAATGTTTGCCAGACCCTTTAGGGAACTCGCATGAGGCTAATTGTGTGCCTGGGTTCCACCACATATCACCATGTACCATGGTCGCAGCTTTTATGTTTCCTACGTCTACATATTCGATCGTTGGGAAGGGAGATTGGGCATTTGAAAAACCGGAGTAAAAAAATGTTAGTAGTGTTGTTATGATCATCTTGGGTCTCATGGTATGTCTGTTTAGTGAATTATCCTTGCACCTATACAGACGATGAACACCGTAACGATCACCGGGTAAAAACAAAAAAAATTATATCGCTTGCCTTTCCTTTAGCTCCAGGTATTTATTGATAACGGCGGTGGTCAGTTCCTTTGGTGTAGTGAGTATGGACATGATACCGAACCTGCGCAGTGTTTTTGCTATCTGGCGTTTCTCCATATCAAATTGCTCCGCGATAGTCTTTATATAAATACCCTCCAGGTTGTCTGGGTGCGACTCCTTTATTTCTTTCAGCAATGTGTTCTGGAAAAAGATGACACACAACAGGTGGCGGGATGCTATTTTTTTTAGTGCCGGCAACTGTCGCTCCAGTGAAGAGTAGGTCTCAAAGTTGGTAAACAAAAGTATCAGGCTGCGCTGTGCCAGGCGTTTGTGCACCAGGTACCACAAGCCTTCATAGTCGCTTTCTTTAAAGCCCGTCTGCTGTATGTACAGGGTTTCCATTATCCTGTTCAGCTGGCTGCTGCGCCGTTCGGCAATTATAACGTCGCTTACCTCATTCGCAAATGTTACCAGCCCTGCATTGTCCTGCTTCATCAATGCTACGTTCAGGATGGCCAGTGCTGTGTTTATAGAATGGTCCAGCAAGGTCATCCCTTCAAAAGGCATCTTCATGTTTCGGCCTTTATCTATCACACAGTATATCTGTTGCTGCCGGGTATCGGTAAATGTATTTACCATCAGGCTGTTGCTTCGTGCTGTGGCTTTCCAGTTTATGGTGCGTACATCATCGCCAAGTACATAGTCTTTTATTTTTTCAAATTCCAGACTATGCCCCAGTCGGCGGTTCTTTTTAATGCCGCTAAAATGGCTATCTGTTCCCGCCAGTAATTGATACTTTTTTAATTGCAAAAATGAAGGGTACACTTTCACAGTTAGTGGTGCACCGGCATCAAAGCGCCTTTGCAACAGCCGCAGCGGGCTCTGTATGTAGCAGATAACATACCCGAAAGCATATGCTCCTCTTTCTACAGGACGCAGTGTATAACTAACAGTGTCTTTTTGGGCAGGACCCAGCACTGCTGTCTTCAGAAAATTACGTTCCTGGAACTGTATGGGCAGTTCGTCTATAAACAATACCTGCACAGTAAATGGGTAGCGGTTGATAAGCGATATCGCTATCTCGTTATCATCTCCAAGGCTCATGCGTGCAGGCGCTATACGATGGGCGATAATGCTTCCCTGCATTATGAACAGCAGAATGTAGTCGATAATGGTAAGTACAAAAAAAAGTATAGCAGCTGCCCCTGCTACATATAGCAGCGGTGTCATGAAAAAAGATATAAAGAACGCTACCACCAGCCCGGCCATTACCAGGTGCCAGGCTTTACTTATATACAGGTCGCCTATGTAGCGTTTTAGTATCCTTTTCATCACAGGTATGCTGTTTTCTATCTTGGTATTTCCAGGTGGCTTATTATTTCTTTTATCACGTCATCTGTTGTAGTACCTTCCATTTCACGTTCCGGTGTCAGGTGCACACGGTGGCGCAGTACAGCGGGAGCGGCATACAATACATCCTCCGGTATCACAAAATTTCGGCCGCGCAATACTCCAATAGCTTTCGATGTATTGAGCAATGCAATAGAAGCCCTGGGCGAGGCGCCTATGTACAGCGCTCTGTCGTTGCGGGTGGTGTATACCAGCCGGGCTATAAATTCTATCAGTTTCGGTTCTATATGTATCTCCCTTACCTGCTGTCGGGCATGTGCCAGCGTCTCAGCTGTTATCAATGGTTGCACATCGTGCAGCATGTTGGTTATCGATCGTTCGTTTTGCCGTTCCAATATCTGCACCTCTTCCTCCAGCGATGGGTAGCCTACAACTATCTTCATCAGAAAACGGTCCAATTGCCCTTCGGGCAGGCGGTACGTGCCTTCATGCTCTATAGGATTTTGTGTTCCTATCACCATGAAGGGCGACCTCATATGGTTGGTATGTCCATCAATGGTCACTTGCCGTTCTTCCATCACCTCGAACAGTGCTGCCTGTGTTTTTGCCGGCGCCCTGTTGATCTCGTCTATCAGCACAATGTTACTAAAAATAGGCCCGGGTTTGAATTGAAAAGAGGCTGCCTGCTGGTTGAATATGCTCGTACCCAATACATCACTTGGCATCAGGTCGGGCGTGAATTGTATGCGGGAGAACTGCACATTCACCAGTTTTGATAGCAGCTTGGCCGTAAGTGTTTTTGCTACCCCTGGCGCTCCTTCTATCAGTATATGTCCATCAGCCAACAGGCCGGCAAGCAGCAGGTCTATCATAGGCTTCTGGCCTACTATCACTTTCTGTATCTCCGCTTCTACCCTTTCTATCAACTGTGCCAGTGGGTTCGCTTCCGGTGCAAGCTCTTCCATATTCAGTTCGGTATTATCCATCAGGTCTTACTTTTATAAAATTGTTGAATGGTATTGTATAGTTCGTAAAGATAGGCTTCATCGCCGATAGCATTTCTCAGCCGGGTCTCGTGTATCATGTGGGCAAGGTTGCGCACCGTTTCCTCCGGCTGTCCTGACCGTACCGTTAGCTGTTCTATAAATGAATCATTGATCTGGTTAGTGTTTATAAAATAAGTATTGCGCACCCATTCCAGAAAATGGTTTATCATTTTGTCCGCAAGATTCATATGGTTCTTCTTGTTGTAGTACAGCCGCCCCACTGTCTCCACAAAAGACACAGAACTATTTTGCAATGGTGGTACTATGGGTATGATACGCTGCCTTCTTTTACTTTCGAAAAGTACGTAGATAAGCAGCCCCAATATGGCCAGTATGGTCGCAAAGCGGGTAGCAGGGTACCGCCACATCACATTGGCGCCAGATACTGGCAGGCTTCGTTTATAGTATTCCAGCCAGTACACATGGGTTATGTCTGCAGGCAGTGTGCTCCACAAACCGCTCAGGTATCTCTTGTTGTCGTTTTGCAGCAAAAAATAATTACTCAGTACAAGCGGTGCTGCGTGCAGCGTTATGTGCCCTTCGCCAACTGCATATCGTATCATGTTGGCTTTGCCTTTTACATAACCAAGCGTATCGGGAATATCTGCTACTGTATAATGGATATTGGCATAGCTGGTATCAACATCGTCGTCGTTATGGTTGGTTGTATCCTCTTCAAAGTATCCTTGTATCGAGTGACCGTTATATCCATATTTCCCAGCGGTGTTCTTCAGTGTAAGGGCCTCTATATTCTTTTCACCTGTATTGAACAGCGAAAGCGGATACTCTTCCATCCCCGACATCTTTTTATTGCAATGCAGTTTGTTCATTATTTTACGATCGGGGTAGCTGCTGAACAGCAGCACTTCATTACCATCATTAGCAAATTCCAGCAGGTGGTCCCATTCAGCCTGTGTCAGGTTAAAACTCAGGCCTTCTAATATCAGCAGTGTAGGGCCGTTGTAGTTGCGCCTCACTTCTTTATCCAGGTTATTAAAGCTCGACCATTTAGACAACGAATTGATCTCTGCATCCGGAAAGTGATCTTTGAGAGAATTATAGGCCAGGTAAGTACCATAGGGCGTCTTGTCCGTGTTTTTAAGACTTACGCTCCAATCCGTCTTTTTATGAAAAGGATCGCTGCACCCTGTGTTGAGCAGGATAAAGACAGTGATAAATATGTAAAATGCTCGCTGCTGCACGTTAGTTCAATAATTTTTTTGCAGCGTTGATCATACTGGTATACGTAGCGAACTCATTTTCAGAGACCGCCCGGTCGCCATACCACGCAAATTCATATCGTGTAGAAAGTTCTTTGAATATTTTTTTATGTCCGGGGTCGTTCAGCTCCAGGTAATATTCAAAGTTCGTTTTGTCGGGCCTGTATTGTATCAGTCCTCGTTTTTCAAACAGTTGCAGTAGCCACATGTAGCCATAACGTATGGCCAGCCGCAGGTTCTCTGTGGCCGATGCTTCCTGCATTAGTTTTGCCCAATCGGTCACAGAAATATCGTCTGTGTTTGGTGTCCATTCTTCTGTAGCCTGCTTCCGGGCAAAAATAATTTGGCCGCTCTGGAGTATTTTATACACAACAAAAACCAGCAGGGAAATAGCCACAATAGCAATGGTAACGTGCCCGGCAGTAGAATTGAAAAAAGACGATAACATTTGTAAAAAACGCAGCAAAAAGTTATTCCCAGTACTTGCCGCTGATGCATTCTCGATCTTATTCTTGTAGGCAAATGCAGGATCTGCGGTCAGTTTTCGCCACCTGTCGTCGCTAATGCCCCGTGCTGCCTGCTGCGCATTTGCGTGCACAGGCATACCACTGGTCAATAGCCATAATGTAAGTATGAGGTAAGACTTATTGAGGGTTTGCAGCATTTTTTATTTTCTTGCTTACACGTATGGGGTACCATACAAAATAACAAAGTATGAAACTTAATGAGGTGATAAGTATAAAGATGCTCAGCACTACTGGCATGTCTGTATGCCGGGTCACAAACCCTTCGAATAGTGCTGCGGTTATAAATACAGGCACAAGACCGGTTATTATTTTCACTCCATCTTTTGCAGCGCGCATCAGCGACCTTAGGCGTGTATAGGTGCCTGGGAAAAGCAATGAATTGCCCAGCGCCATACCGGCGCACCCGGCAATTACTACTGCTGATAGCTCCAGCGTGCCGTGTATGAAAATAACAAGAATGGACTGTAGACCCAGATGGTGCTGAAAGAACATACACTCAAAAGCGCCGACCATCAGTCCATTCGTGAACAGTTCGTAAATGGTGCCCACGGAGAACAGCAACCCAGTGGTAAAACACATAAAAGATACCAGCACGTTATGAAAGGCAATACGTATGAACATACTAAAAGGCTCGGCGTCTTTATACACGCCAAACGGGTCTCCATTAGCAATGTTGCGCTCGGTCATGTTCACATATTCATTGCCCAGTATAGCCCGTATAAAGGTTTGGTCGTTGGCTGCCGAAAAAATACCTATCAGTACAAAAGATAAAAAGAATAAGAAGGAGAAAAGGAGCATGAACCTGTACCGGTACATAACCAGCGGGAGTTCTTCTTTCCAGAAGGTAACAAAACGGCTGCTCTTTTCTTTTTTGTTTTTATAGATGGACAGGTAAATATCAGCCGCAAAAGAATTGATGTAGCGCACCGTATTGCTGAATGGATAAAATGTCTTTGCGTAAGACAGGTCATCCACCAGGTTGGTAAATCTTTTAGCTACTTCATCAGGGTCGTCCGTTGGCTCCTGGTAGCTCTTCCAGCGGTCTATATTTTGTTTTATGAAATTCCCTTCGCGCATAGCTATTCCTTGCAAAACCAAAGATACAGCTACAATTTACTGATTATTATCACCTTTTATTATTTTTATGATGGCGCTTTATTAAAACATAATTTTGAGCCTCTATGAGCAGCATTGCAGTTACCACGCCTTTTAATATTGATCTGGAATTCCAGACGGCTCCTTTTGCAAGGCGCCTGGCTGCATGGTTCGTCGATCTGGCTGTGATCTGCGTGTATTATTACATTATGATGCGCTTTATCCCCGATGCGCTTAATTACAAATTCAGCATGATCTCCAGTGGGGTGGTCATCTTTATCACTATACCGGTATTGGTTTACCATCCTGTTATGGAGATATTTTTTAATGGGCGCTCCCTGGGAAAAAAACTTATAGGGCTGAAGGTGGTAGATGTTGCGGGCCAGGAGCCTACAATAGGGCAATTCATAACGCGCTGGATGCTATCTGTGGGCAACCTAAGCCTTTATGTAGTGCCCTTTTACATTTTCACCAATCCGGCTGTGTTCTTTTTCTTCCTCGTACTCTACGTGCCCGATGTCATATCTGTAGCCGTATCGGCTAAGTCGCAGCGCTTGAGCGATCTTGCGGCAGGTACGGTGGTCATAGACAGCCGTAATAAAATGAACATCAGTGAGACGATATACTTACCGGTAGATCAGGAAGATTATATCCCCATGTTCCCACAGGTAATGCGCCTTACAGATAAAGACATTAACGGCATCAGGAACCTGCTGGATACAAAGCACAATAAAGATATGGATACCTATATAGATAGGGTAGCTTACCGGATAAAGAATGTGCTGCAAATAGAGAACACTGCAGAAAATGGTATGCCTTCCATATTGTTTCTCCGCCAGTTGCTCAAAGATTATAACTACCTCACTCAGCGATAGCCCTGGCCGCAAACTGTTAAACATATCCTATCATTGTTCCTGTACAGTTTACCTTTGCTTTATGCTTTAAATTCGCAGCTAAGAAGTAAAACGAAACTCTTGTACTATGGCAAACAAACGCATCACACTCGCAGTTAAGAATGCATCTGATATGGCTGCTTATGTAGCATTCCCTGAGGGCGATGGACCTTTTCCTGCGGTCATCGTATTTCAGGAGGCCTTTGGCGTCAATGGTCATATCCGCAGTGTTGCAGACCGTTTGGCAAAGGAGGGTTACGTAGCTATAGCCCCAGAGCTTTTCCACCGCACTGCCCCAGCCGGTTTTGAGTCGGGATACGCAGATTTTTCGCTTGTTGCTCCGCATTTCCAAGTCATTAATTCAGAAACATTAGAGGCTGATACCCAAGCTGCATACGACTGGCTGCTGGGACAGAAGAACGTACAGCAGAACAAAATAGCCTGCATCGGTTTTTGCTTGGGTGGCAAGGCTACCTTCGTGGCTAATACATATCTGCGATTTGCGGCAGCCATATCTTTTTACGGCGGTGGTATGCATACCCTCAGCGATCGTGCACCACACATGCAGGCACCACAACTGCTCTTTTGGGGTGGCAAGGACACACACATATTACCGGAACACCGCAATACTATAGAAGCAGCTATACAGGCTGCTGGTAAGCCGTACACGTCCGTTGTTATATCGGATGCCGACCATGGCTTCTTTAACGAGGAAAGACCTGCTTACAACCCGGCTGCTGCAAAAGAAGCATGGTCTTTGGTAAAAGAATATTTAAAGAATAAGTTTGGCATCAGCCAATAAGTATCGCGTTTAAGCAACACCATAATAACGAGGGCCTATAAGGGGCCTTTGTTGTTATGTGTTAAGTGTAGCGCTTACTTCAGCCCAAAAGAAAATCCTACACCCAGCATAAGGCCACCTGGTGAAAATTCGCGCAACCTATCTTTTGCGGAACTGTTGATCATGGCTGTTGGTTGCCCTGGCTGAAATACCTGCTTGAAGCGAGCAGTTTGCAATGGCACAGAGTATCCTGCATCTACATAGAACCTGTTTTGTCTTTTACCTAAAGACCAAAAATGATAAGCAGCTATAAATGCATTTGTCTGCGGATTCAGGTTCATGGTCACATTCTGTTTTCCCTGATCTGTTTCCAGCTTCATCTGGGCATGTACCCGGCCGGTATTGTGGGTGATACCTCCGCCAAAGGCAAAACCCTGCTGGCAAGGGCGCAGGTAGTAACGGGCCTCTGCATATATCTTATTGCCCCAGGTGCTTACGCCTACGCCACCACCTACTGATATCTGCTTGTAGGGGATATCAACATTGAAACCCAAAACACCATTAGGGTTATTTACACCGGTGCTGATACCGAAATATGCTTTAGGACACTTTACCTCTTTTACGGCAACGTTTTTCTTCCTGTGCATAGCTTCTTGTGCCTGTACATAAAATGTACCTGACAGGATGCATAAAAATAGAATTAAACGTTTCATATATAGGATGAAATTGCGATCTCTCAAAGTTATGATTTACAATTGATAATACAATTAGCCCATCAAAACCTGAAAAAAAGTTTATACAATATAGAATAGGTTGCCATTCAACGCCTTAACGACAGGTAATTACATTTTTGGTCTCAGATCGGCAAGCATGGCCTTGGCCTGCGCATTGTCCGGGTGTCTTTTCAGCAGGTTCGTCAGTTGCTTCGCTGCCTGTTCGTTCTGCCCACTGTTATGGAACCAAACTGCAAGATCAATGAGTGTTTGTTCATTATCAGGGTCCAGCTGGTTGGCACGCAGCAGGTAATGATAAGACAAGGCCTGGTTGCCTTGTTCCATATACAGGAATCCCAGGTTAATATTGGCTACGGTATAGTTGGGATTCTCGTTAATAATGAAAGCGAATACTTTTTGTGCTTCACCATACTTCTTTAGCCCCAGCAGGCAGGTACCATACTTACTTTCAAAGTCCAGCGAGTAGGGCCATATCTTGGTTGCCCGTTCATACCACGGCAGCGCCTTTTGAAGTTGCTGCAATTGGTAGTAGGCCTCACCGGCACGGTATGCAGTCCATGCATCATTCATATCCGCAGGTTGCAGTTGGTCTGTATAGGTGGTCAGTCGCGCAAAATCGTTCAGCAAATAGTACACACGTATATAGTCGCGGTTTTGCTTTTTTGTGGCTTCTATTTGCTTTTGTTTATCCAGGTATAGCAGTGCAGAATCCAGCAGCGGTTTGTTGGGTGCGTAGCGTTCATAGAACTCCAGGTAGCCACGTGCTTTTGTTATGGCATCCACGTTATTGTTGTTAAAGCACTGTAGGCCGAGGAAGGCAGTTATCTGCTTCTTCATAGAATCTTCTACCGGCCGCTTGCGTATAAAGTGGTCTGTAACGGCTACGTGTGGTATATCTATGCTGCTGTTGTGTGGCATGTGGCAGGTCACACAGTCGTTGTTCTTCGTAGCGCGTACTGCTGCCTTTTCAGTGCATTGGTGCTGGCCTGCAGCATTGCCATGGCAGCTTTGGCAAGCATTCAGGTATTGTGTTCTCGGGGTGAATTTTACACTCACATGCGGGTTGTGGCAGGTAATGCAGCTCATTTTGCCGCTTTGCACATAACACTGGCTTTTCTTCATGCGCTCCACATGCGATGCCATTATCATTTTATCCTGAGCCCCCTCATATTCCGGCATGAACACGTTCATCACTTCACTCAGCTTCATACCGGGGTGAAAATCAAAGAATGTTTTATTGTCGTTAAGTACCGCTATGCCCTGCAGGTGGCAGCGCTGGCACACATTGTTCTGCAACTCTGTCGATAACCTGCGTGGGTTCACTATACTATAGTCGGGGCCTTTGGATGTATCAACTATCTTGCCTGCTTGTTTTTCCTGCACATGCAGCCCGCCGGGCCCATGGCAGCGCTCACAGTCTATACCGTTCTTTAGGGTTATGTATTTGTTCTGGCTATTGGTCACAAACTCAGGGTACCCATTGTGGCAGCTCATACATTCTATCTGTATCAGGCGTTGAAAACGGCTATTCGCGCCTTTCTCAAACCCCGGTGCCAGGTCCCACCTGTGCTTTTGGGTGTAGAAGGTGATAGGCGCCTGGTACAGGTAGCCATTAGTGCTGAAGATGTGCGAGTTGGTATGTTGTCCCGACCCTACTACATAATCTATACGCTGTACACGTTTGTGTACCGTGTCACGACCTTGAAGGCGGTATTCTTCTATATACAGGCTGTCTTTATCAAAGTAGGGATGGTAGTAAAGGTCGAGGGCCGTGTCATACACTAAAGCATGTGCCGGGGTGAAGTCGGCTGCAGACTTGTCTCGCGTAGCGGGCCCGAAAGATTGACCCATCCCTGTTTGTATAAATGTTTGGTACACGCCCTCATGGCAGGTGCGGCATGTTTGCATGCCTACGTAGTGCACGTTGGTATCATACACGTTCCTCCATGCTGATTCCTCGTGTTCCGTATTGGTATCACCCTTTGGGCTATTGCAAAACAATGCAGGCAATGTTACCACTACCAGCGCAAAAACAAGCAATAGGTTCCGCACAATACGTGAAGGCATGTACTTTCAAAATTTATGGTAGCATACTAATTGAATATGGCCAGGGTGTAGTTCGACTTACCTTTCTGTATCAGGATGTAACTTCCGTTCAATAGGTGGGTCTCGTTCAGTAAGAATTCAATGCCTCCCACCTTTTCTTTGTTGATGCTCACACCACCGTTCTGAACCATCTTGCGGGCTTCCCCTTTCGATGCAAAAACCCCGGTATCTGCGAGGAACGTTAGTAGGTCAACCCCTGCAGAAAGGTGTTCTTTTGCGCTCGTTACTTGTGGCACACCTTCCATCACTTCCAGCAGTTGTTTTTCGGTAAGCGATTGTAATGCCTCTATAGATGATTGCCCAAAAAGTATATCAGATGCGCGTTGCGCGAACAAAAGGTCATCTTCGCTATGTACTAATATCGTCAGTTCTTCAGCAAGCACTTTTTGCAGTTTGCGCTGGTGGGGTGCCTGCTGGTGCTCTGCTATCAGGGCTTTCAGTTCATCCACCGGTTTAAAAGAGAATGTGAGCGCCATACGTTCCGCATCAGCATCTGGCAGCTTCAGCCAAAACTGGTAAAACTGGTACGGCGATGTCTTTTCAGGGTCCAGCCACACGTTGCCACCTTCGCTTTTGCCAAACTTGCTGCCATCGCTTTTAGTGATGAGCGGGCAGGTCATAGCATATGCTTCACCACCACCTTTGCGGCGTATCAGTTCTGTACCCGTCACTATATTGCCCCATTGGTCTGCGCCGCCCATTTGCAGCTTCACATTGCTGTGGTTATACAGGTAGTGAAAATCGTAACCCTGAATCAACTGG